>NZ_CATKQT010000021.1:0-14356 GCF_949767855.1 Brevibacillus sp. IT-7CA2 | reverse complement strand
CCCGTTAGCGCAGATCGGCTGCCGATCTATATCTATACCGGCAGCCGCGTTTTAGTTATTTATTAAGCTATCGTTCCCGTTAATGCAGCCAATGCTTTTATTTCTTTTTGATGGGCATCCATATTTCGCTTTTAAAATTTGGCGATGTGATATCTTTGTGCTCATTCCAAAGAATTTCAGGCCCTTTACTTAGCTCATATCCCGATGACGGAAACCATTCCGAATATATTCGCCCCCAGATCTCTTGTAGCGCACTCGGAAAAGAGCCGACGACTGTGAATACAGCCCACGTAGAGGCCGTCACTTCCAGCTGATCTAAGCCATTCCATGCGTCTTTCGTAGTGGCAACGCCAATATAATGATCGAACTCTCCCTTTTCCTCCATACGCCCTTCAGAGAAATTTGTAGAGGCGCTTATAAACCCTGAAGGCTCAACATCAGAAAATCTCTTCATCTCATCAATCATTTCCAGCGTCAACCCTTCATACATCGATGCAATCTCCGGATTGACCCCTTGGAAAATGATTGGTACCCGTTTTTTTATCCCCACGATGTGAAAAGATTCTTTGTTTTCAATACGGTAAATCATTTCATTTCCTCCTTTGATAGTCAGCTGAAACACCATCCGAGGGAAAGCCTTAAGGGAATGTCCATGGACCCGAGCTTCCGAAGGGCTAATCCCATGCATGCTATGGAAAGCCCTAGAAAAGGAATCAGGCGAATTATAACCATATTTCAGAGCGGCATCGATAATTTTGATATCACTTTGTGAAAGCTCGAGTGCTGCCAAAGTTAGACGTCGACGACGGATGTATTCCGACAGAGTAATGCCTGCTAGGAATGAGAACATGCGAGTAAAATGGTATTCCGAACAGCAGGCTATTTTCACAACCTCCTGATAATCAACAGGATTTGTCAGGTTCTCCTCAATATAGTTTAAAGCTTTGTTCAGTTGTGCCAGCATATTCATGACGTAGCCTCCCCTCGTTAATCAAAGGATAGCAGAGATGGTTTTTACCTTCCCGACTTTTTCTGCACGATTTTGTAGGGTTTTTCATGTTTCGATGAACAGAGACTCGATATGAGGGATTACCATTCTTTTTTCAGCTATTCTGCTCGTTAGCTTAATGCCCCATCGTCAGTCTAATACTATATTTTCCCAGTCTAAAACATTGAGTACTAACAATTATTTAGAAAGCTCAAAAAAACCTGTTATGACAACCATTTGTCATAACAGGTTTCAGATGTCATTTGTCACTTTTACTTATAATCAGGTGATAAACTTAAATATAAGAAGTGACAACATTAATTATTAACTGAACTTATATTTTTACTGCCAACTTTATTTCGTTTAAAACATAACTTTATTGTTAGAAGTTATCTTGGAGCAAAAGTTTATTGCTTAGAACAATACTTTATTGTAATGAATCAGGTGTTCAGAGAAAATAAAGTATTAGACTACTGTTGTTGATTTGGTGCTATTACTGTCTAAAAAAGCTCTTTACCTAAGAAAAATAGGTATTAGACTATTCAATCCTTCCATTCAAAAAGGCCAGTCAAAACACAAAATAAAGTGTTAGACTGGCCTGGTTTATTGAGCTATCGATACCCGATAGCGCCTTGTTCTAGAGTTAGAGCTGCGCAAGCAGTCTTCGGCATATTTAAATAAATCAACAAAGCTTATGACTGAGACAAAATTCCTTTAACAAACAATGAGACACTGTACTTATAGAACTCTTCCCCGGTGACGAGTTGAGACTGATATTGTCGGTGAATTAGCTCGCTCATCTGAAATCCGTAGCACATCGAGAGAAAAGACATGGCGGCAAGACGTTCATCCTGTTTGGCTATAACTTTTTTCTTCTGTAGGCGCTCAAAATATTCAACCAGCAAAGAGTGCAGCTTCACTGGCGGATCGGCCAGCACTCTGTCCAATTCGGGAAGCATTCCTTTTTCGCGGATGCAAATCAAAATGATATCCTCATTTTTATGGAAAAACAAACGGTACTGCCGGCTTACATTCAGCAGATCGACTTCCGGATTATCGGTTGCGTCCTCTTTTAACAGCTTCTCAAATTGCGGGAAATCCGAGTGGCTTTCAATGATGGCTTCCAGTATGCCTTGCTTGCTTCCAAATTGCCGAAAAATCGTAGATTCATTGACATTAGCTTCCGCTGCAATGGCTCTGGTGCTTACTCCCCGATAGCCCTTCCTTTTGATGAGTCCTGTAGCGGCTTCAATGATTCTGTCTGAAGTATGCATTGTATTTCTCCTTTTGCATATGTTAAACCTATTCTACTACAAGTTTTGCATTTTCAGCAGGATCGGGTTTCATCATTTTCATAAACGTTTATTTAAGGTAAATCGCTTCTTTTTTCCCAGCGGCTTGGTTCCGTAATTTTTACATGATCAGGCACCAATTGCGTGAGTGTACCTAATTTCCCGAATGTAATCTGGATTCGATCAGAGGGCAACAACCATTGTTCAGTCTCGATTGCGCAGCAATCCGGTATCGTCCCCATTCCTATAATCGTGCCCGGGACCGGCGTGAAAACTTTGAGAACCTCCTCCATCACTTTTGCAGGGTGTGCAGAATACTCGGATGTGCTTCCCTTCCAGTGCAGTCTCTCTCCGATGCGTACATCCACATCCAGTCCCAGCGGGTTGTCAATTTCATCCGGCGTAACCAGAAATGGTCCTATTCCTTTGCTGCGATCAAAATCTTTGCAGCGCGTCGGTCCGGTTAGTGCTTGGAAATCCGGCCACTGCACATCACGGACTGTATTGTCGTTAAAAATAACATAACCTGCAATGCAATTCCCCTTCCCTGTAACAAAGGCCAGCTCCGGTTCGATATCCAGGTAGGAAGAATACGAAGGCCAATGAATCGTATCCCCATCACCAATTAATGCATTATGGTTACACTTGTAATAACTGAAGATTACTTTATTCGGATCTCCCTGAAATTTTTCGGTAATTTTTTGTTTAAGCTCTTCTCTTTCCGGTCCTGTATATTCTCTTTGCAGCAGATTTACGCCAGCATTTCTCAGATGTCTTGGCGTCAGCCCGAAATCGATAAGCGCAGCCGGATTCGGAACCGGCGGGAGCAGTTTTACCGCTGTAATCGGGCAGATTTCATTTTCACTGAATTGATGCGACTGTTCGATAGCATATTGCATCAATTCCTTAGCGGCATCATAACTTGCTGGCAAATAATGAAGATAGCTTTCCATACTTTCAAGACTGTCAAAGAATGTTCCCTGCTTTTTCATGATTGCATAAAAAGACACAACAAATTCCTCGTTAATTACAAGCCCAAACAAAGGTTCCTGGGATGTCTTCGTTTGAAAGGTTACTAGCTTCATGTTGCAGCGCCTCCATCCATGTAATGTGATGTTGTTCTATCACTATCATAAAGCACTGAGTAAATGCACGCAAGCGCACGCTTGCATTTCTGTTTTCCATTCTCTATAATACAGACATAGTTCGTATGCCTTACCCCAAAACATAGACGCAAAGGAGAATCTTCATGAAGTATGGACGTATTATCCAAAAACCTCGCGTGAAATTTTTTGAAGTTGCAGATGGCGTCTTCGCCGGTATTTCGCCATATCGCGGCATCAGTTGGGCCAATGCCGGGTTCATCAACAAGGGTGAAGGGCTGGTGTATGACACGTTCTTCGATTTGTTCCATGCGCGGGAAATGCGGGAGGCTTTTACGGAAGTAAGCAACGGTGGCTCTCCCGCATATGTGGTTAACTCGCACTATAACAGCGACCATGCCTGGGGAAACAAAGTGTTTAAAGATTCTTGTATTATTATGCACAAGGAAGCGTCCAGAGAGCGTTTCACCGAAAATATCGCCTGGATGGATAGCGTCATCAGAAGAGGAAAGGATTCACCGGAATCGACTTCGGGCGAGAGGTTTTTTGCAGCGGAATTTGAAGGATTCGACCTGGAAGGCGTAGAATGGGTGCTCCCGAATATTGAGATAAAGGACGATATCAACATCCGTCTTGGCGATACAGAAGTTATGATTTACAACGTAGCTCCGGCCCACTCTGACAGTGACTTGCTGCTGTGGATGCCAAAAGAAAAAGTGCTGTTCGCTGGCGATGTCGTGTTTAACGGTTGTACGGCATACAGCGAAGAGGGAACCCTCAATTGGGTTAAAGTGCTTGATCGCATTATTGATGAAATTAAACCCGAAATCGTTGTTCCAGGACATGGTGCCATCTGCGGCGTGAACTTCGTGAAGGAGCAGAGAGACTACCTCCTGAACCTGATAAGTGAGTTCAACAAGCATTACAATGACGAAATTGATTCCTTGTCCCTGACAAAGCAAATTGATATTTCCCGCTTCCTTCATTGGATTCAGCCAGAACGCTTGTATGTTACAGTGGATATTCTATTGAAAAGCAAACGAGGGTTACCACCCCTTCCAATTTGGAACGAGGTGCCTGCTCAGCTGGAAAACATGAAAGTTTTTTTGGCCGGAAAATATGGCGATCAGATCAAACAATGGGACCCTATGAGTGTTTGGCAAGAATAGCAATTTGAAGCTAGCGTACGAAAAAACAAAAAACGGTCCTGTCGCAAATAATGCGAACAGCGGCCGTTTTTTGAATTGTTCCACGGAATTAAAATCGGCGCCTTAGAACCGACAATGTAGAAAAATGGAAATGGACTTATTAGTAGAACTCTTCTAAAACGATATAACCAAATTTGATGTTTAGTGTATTTCTCTTCTTTATTGTGATTCCAAGACTTTTGGCGACTAAACTGTCCGTTAGTTGAATAACTGGCGCCAGTCTAACACTTTATTTCTCAGTCTAGTACTTTATTTTTCGGTCTAGTACTTTATTTTACAGTCTACAACTTTATTTGTACGGAACATCAGGATGTTCTTATTCCCTTCAACCCTACTCAACCGTCACACTCTTCGCCAAGTTCCGTGGTTTATCCACATCAAGGCCGCGAGCGACAGAAGCGTAGTAAGCTAGCAATTGCAATGGAATGACGGTCAGAATCGGTGTAAGCATTGGCAGTGTGGCTGGCATGTAAATGACCTCATCCACACTCTTCGCCAGGTCGTGGTTGCCTTCAGTCGCAAAGCCCAGTACATGAGCGCCGCGAGCTTTTACTTCCACGATGTTGCTTACCGTTTTTTCGTAGATGTCTGGTTGCGTAGCCAAAGCTACAACTGGAACATTATCTTCAATCAGCGCAAGTGTACCGTGCTTCAGCTCACCAGCTGGATACGCCTCGGAGTGAATGTAGGAGATTTCCTTCAGCTTTAGAGAGCCTTCCAGCGATACCGCATAGTCGAGGCTGCGGCCGATGAAGAACAGGCTGCTTACCTCTTTCGTGCCCTCCGCAAAGCGACGAATTTGATCATCGTCATTCAGCATGGAAGCGATTTTGCCAGGGATCTCGCTCAGGTGATCAACGACTTCCGCAACCTCAGCAGCCGCCATGGTGCCTTTTACTTGAGCCAAATACAGGCTGAACAAGTACAGGGCAACGACTTGGGAGGTGTATGCTTTCGTAGATGCTACCGCTACTTCCGGACCAGCCCACGTAAAGATCACTTCGTCAGCTTCACGAGCTACAGAGCTGCCTACCACGTTGGTGATAGCCAACACCTTCACGTTGCTCTTCTTCGCCTCGCGCAGCGCAGCCAGCGTGTCTGCTGTCTCACCAGATTGACTGATGACGATCATCAGTGTCTTGTCTGTGTAGATCGGATCACGGTAACGGAACTCGGAAGCGACTGCTACCTCTACAGGTACGCGAGTCCATTTTTCGATAACATCCTTACCGACGAGACCTGCGTGCATGGAAGTACCGCATGCCACGATGTAGATGCGATCGTATGTCGCCAGTTCCGCATCGCTCATTTTCAGCTCAGGCAAAATCACTCGCTTGTTGTCCTCGTCAATGCGGGCACCCATGGTATCGCGAACAGCTTGAGGCTGCTCGTGCATTTCCTTGAGCATGAAGGAATCGTATCCGCCTTTTTCCGCTTGTACCAGATCCCACTCGACATGGAACAGTTCCCGCTCGATTTTCTCTCCGGTCTCTGCGTTCATCAGTTCCACACCATCGCGAGTCAACACAGCCATTTCGCCTTCGTTCAAAATGTACACGTCACGTGTATGCTCCAAAATAGCCGGGATATCCGAACCGATAAAGCTCTCACCTTGACCCACACCAACTACCAACGGGCTAGCCAAGCGAATCGCTACCAGCTTATCTGGCTCGTGCTCCGTCATGATTCCCAATGCATAGGCACCACGCATGCGCTGCACAGCACGACGCGCTGTAGAAACGATATCGCCATCGTACATGTCCGCGAGCAAGTGAGCGATAACCTCGGTATCTGTCTCAGAAGTGAACGTGTAGCCTTTTGCCAGCAGCTCTTCTTTCAATGGCAGGAAGTTTTCGATAATCCCGTTGTGAACGACTGCAAAAGCCGATTTCTCGTCTGTATGTGGGTGGGAGTTCTCGTCAGACGGTTTTCCGTGTGTCGCCCAACGTGTATGCCCGATTCCCATAGAACCAGTCAATGGATTCGACTCCAAACGGCCTTCCAGAACTGCCAGACGCCCCTGAGCTTTTGAGTACTCCAATCCGTTTGCATTCACGACAGCGACCCCTGCTGAATCATAGCCGCGATACTCCAGCTTGCGAAGTCCTCCGATCACGATGTCTTGCGCTTGTTTATTTCCAATATATCCAACGATTCCGCACATAAGTGTATGGTCCCCTTCCAAATTGGCGAGGGACTTCCACCCGAACAATGGTACGGGGGTGAGTCCCCCGCCATTCCATGTTTTTTATATGATCATACTGTTTCATCTATTTCAGCAATGGCAAAAAACGTATCACACACAAGGTTTTGTCCATCAGATCACCCTGATGTTTTGTCCCTGCGCTCTGCGGCAGTGATACTGCTGCCGGGAGGTATCCGCCGAATCCTTCGATAAACCTCCACCTCGTCCACTGGGCTCCATGTCGGGCAGCCTCAGTGCTGGCGCTTTTCAATGGTATGCATTTGATTTACGATGCTTGTTCTTTTTTGCACAACCCCTCCCATTTTTCTTTTCTTGGTGCTAGCGCACATGAACACTGTACCACAGTTTGTGAAGAGCGACAATATCTCGTCTTCGTATTGTAGTTGTATGCAAAAGGGAGCGGCATCGAAACCGCTCCCTGCAACTTTTAACACTAATTTTACACCAGCTCTTGTTTGACCACGTCAACGATCCGATTCACGAGCCCTTCCAATTGTGCCGCATCTGGACCTTCTGCCATGACACGTACGATTGGCTCTGTTCCGGACGGACGAACCAGGACGCGACCATTGCCAGCCAAATCTTCTTCCACTTCACGGATGGCCTGCGCAATAGCTTCATTGCCATTCAGCTTTGACTTGTCCTCTACACGGACATTGATCAGAAGCTGCGGATACTTGACCATCACTTGTTTGAGCTCGGACAACGGCTTGCCAGACTCCTTGATAATGTTCAAGAGCTGCAGACCTGTTAACAGACCGTCTCCTGTCGTATTGTAGTCCAAGAAGACGATATGACCGGACTGTTCGCCACCGAGATTATAGCCGCCGCGCAGCATCTCTTCTACTACATAGCGATCCCCTACAGCAGTCTTCGTCGTATTGATGGAGCACTCCTCCATCCCTTTGAAGAAGCCCATGTTGGCCATTACTGTCGTGACAACTGTATTGTTGTTGAGCTTTCCTTTTGCCTTGAGTGCTCGTGCACAGATCGCCATAATATAGTCGCCGTCGATGATTTCACCATTATCATCTACTGCAATGCAACGATCCGCGTCCCCATCAAAGGAAAGACCCAAGTCAGCTTTATGCTTCAAAACTTCTTCTACTAGACGTTCAGGATGCGTTGAACCGCACTGGTCATTGATGTTGATTCCATTCGGATTCGCACCAATCGTGATCACTTCAGCGTCCACATCCGCAAACAGACGAGCTGCCAATGATGAGACAGCACCATTTGCACAGTCCAGGACCACTTTCAGACCGTCAAATCGCTCAGATACGGTACTCTTCAAGTGAGAGAGGTACTTTTGTCCACCCTCCAGGAATTCCAGAACCGTCCCGATTTGTTCGCCTGTTGGTCGAGGTATGGTATCCTCTGCCGCGTCCAAATACTGTTCTACTTCAGCTTCCACTTCGTCGGACAGTTTAAAACCGTTGCTGCCGAAGAACTTGATTCCGTTATCCGGAAACGGATTGTGAGAGGCGGAGATCATAACACCCGCATCTGCACCAAGTGCACGTGTGAGATACGCTACCCCCGAGGTGGAGATAACACCCAATCTGACCACTTCTGCTCCAACCGATAACAGTCCAGCCAAAAGTGCGTTTTCCAGCATTTGACCGGAAATGCGCGTATCGCGCCCAATCACAACTTTTGGTTTTCCTTCCTGCTTGTGTCTGGTGAGAACGTAACCGCCAACACGTCCGATTTTAAATGCCAGTTCGGGTGTCAGTTGTGTATTTGCTACACCGCGTACACCGTCTGTTCCGAAATACTTCCCCATGATTGTCCCTCATTTCCTTCCTTGTGCACACAACAGCTTATGTCTACCTTTGCTTGTTCGTGATTTGAATTGTGACCTTTTTCGGTGCGCTCGCAGAAGTCTTGATATACTCCGACTGATTGAAGATGTAATTCAATGGTACTTCGTATACACCCGCCGGCATATTGCTGACATCTGCTACGACCTGCAAGTCTTCATGCCTCAACTGATTCAGCACTTCAGGTGCGCCGATCACGTCGAAGTCGATTGTAGATATCTCCTGGCCATCGGTGGATAGTACCTTTGCTTCCATGCTTTCTGATAGCCCGCTAATGCGAATCGGAATCTTATCCAAACGCTTGGTCGTTGATGGAACGACTTTCAGCGATACGGTCAAATACTCCGGCTCCACCTTCACAATATTATCCATTAACGGTATCTTTAGCTCTATATCGCGATCTGATGTAATGTTGCCGAGATCGATTTCCGGCCCTGGGTATGTGTTGGATTTGATGCCATCAATGACTTCCTTCGGTCCATAGACCGTGACCTCTTCCACATTCATACCCATACTAGCCAAACTATAGCCATTCGGCAATTCATTCGTCAAGTTTAATTTGATTGGCACTTTGGCAAACGGACTCGTTACGGGGATGTTGACTTCTACCGTAAGTGGCACCACATCCGCACCTTGAATCACGTTACCAGACTTGTCCACGACTTTGAGCGGAACCGTTGTTTTGATTGCGGAAGTAGCCCCTTCCAGGTCAACCGAAGCCTTAACTGCTGCTACCTTATTCACTTGGCTTTCAGGTACCCTTACAAGCGCTCTAAACGGCTTCACAATAGGCTCTCCAGCCGTATAACCAGGGGCGACCTGTCCCAATTTCTCCACGGAAACTTCACGCTCAACGGTCTTTTTCTCTTCCAAGGTAATTTCCACGATATTCGGGATGATCCCTACCTTGACTTCATCCGGGAATCCCTTGTACTGGACAGGTACTCGATGTGTTCCTTTGCCCAGGCTCGTCGCATCGACATACACTTCCCACGATTCCTCTGGGAAGAAATTGTGTCGATAAAAAGGATTATTGCTTTCCAAAGCGACCTTTACCGTTCGTTGCTGCTTAACCACCTGATAACGATCGGTATCGTATCTCACATGCAAATTGACACTATCAATAAAAGTTGGCTGACTTGCCTCAGGAGTCGTCGTTTGTTCGGCTTCCAGATTGACAATCATCCACGTCATGATAGCCAAAAGCAAAGCAACAGCACGTGCAAACCAGTGACTGTTTAACCATTTATCCATGTTTTCGCCTCCATTGCCAACGACTTCCCATGGATTTGCCTTTAGACAGAGGCTGAAGCTGTTCTGTCAGCATCTCTGCCAGTTGCGCCTCCGTCAGATTGCGATTCATTGCTCCATGCGCGGCAAAGGACACCTGACCAGTCTCTTCGGAAACGATGATCGCAATGCCATCGGAAACCTCACTTAGCCCTATTGCCGCTCGATGGCGCGTCCCCAACTCCTTGGAGATGGAATTGTTTTCAGACAGTGGAAGATAACAGGCAGCAGCCATAATCATGTCTTTTCGCATAATGACTGCACCATCATGCAACGGTGTATTCGGGATGAAAATATTAATCAACAGCTCTGAGCTGACTCGTCCGTTAATGCCAATACCCGTTTCCACGTAGTCATTTAGACCCGTCTCTCTCTCAATGACGATCAATGCACCAATACGACGCTTGGCCATGTACGTAACCGATTTGCCCACCTCTTGAACCAAGCGGCTAACCACCTCGTCATCCTGCGTACTGCTTGAACGGGAAAAAAGTTTGCCACGCCCAAGCTGCTCCAGTGCCCGACGCAACTCCGGCTGGAAGATGATGACGACCGCCAAAACCCCGAATGTAAAAGCTTGATTCATCAGCGCGTGCAGTGCCGTCAGCTGAAAATATTTGCTGAGGAACCATGTGATGACGATGACCATAATCCCCTTCAGCAATTGTACAGCGCGCGTCCCGCGAATAAGCATGATGATTTTATAGAACACGTATGTAACGAGTAAAATATCCGTTGCATACCGTAGCAAATCCCCATAATCCATGGATATCGATATCATAACGAAGCCCCCATATCTCGCTCCATCTAATGAAGTCAGTCTATCTCCTGCGGAAAAAGCACGGCTCCACTGCCGTGCTCTGATAGCTGTACTCTCTATTTTCTCTTATGGCAAGATCGGAAGCAAGTCATTTCCAATATTTTTCACCTCATACCAAATCCAATCTACGATTGCTTCGATCGATTCGGTATTTCCCACGACTTGGGCGGTAGATGCCACGAACACTTTTCCTTCAATGGCCACAACATTTCCTGTTACATGGCCTCGAACATCTACGTTTCCGTTGCGGACAACCAAGTCTCCATCAATATTGGTTCCTGCTGGTACAACTACGACATTGCGTTCACGATCTATTTTTAATTTATCCAAATTAGCAGAGGATACTTGTAGTGTGTCATCCCGATCAAACCAACTGTTGAATACGCTCCCGGTCATCAAAAAGAGAAATACCGCTGCAGCTGTCAAAAACGGATGATTACGAAGCCATCCTGATAACAAATTCGCTTTCGTCGGCGCAGGCAATTGCGCAAGTACACGAGCTGTAAAATCAGAAGAGACATGAATATGTGAAGCACTTTGAACAAAAGCGATGGCTCTCTGCAACTCATGCATATGCTGGCGACAACTCACACAAGATTTTATGTGTGTTTGCAATTGCAGATTGGCTAATTCATCAGTGTCCCCATCTAGATATTCGTGAATGAGGCAAATCATATCCCGGCATTCCATCGTGATTTTCTCCTTTCTCACATCAATCGCAACTTGCTGCGTAATGCTTCCCTTCCTCGGTGAATACGCGTCTTGATTGTCGTTATGGGAAGCTTTACGATATCGCTGATCTCCTGCAACGACAAATCCTCGATATAACGCAAGATCATAATCGAGCGATATTTGGGCTGTAAGTGAGACAAAGCATCTTGCACCGTCTCCTGCAGCTCCTGCGTTACGACTTTGTCCTCCGGTGTTCGCTCGTTAGAAGACAGGCGTGAATACCAGTCCAGGCCTTGCCCTGGTTCGGTTTCTTCATCCAATGAAAAGTCAGGTCGTTTTTTCCGGCCACGGTCGATACATAGATTGGTCGCGATCCTGTAGATCCACGTGGAGAACTTATAGTTGTCATCGTATGAATGCAAATTGGCATAGACACGCAAAAATGTTTCCTGCGCGATGTCCTCTGCATCCTGACGGTTTCCCACCATACGATATGCGAGCTGAAATATCTTGTCTTTATAAATCTCGATTAACTCCGCAAAAGCTTCACGGTCTCCGCGTTTTGCCCGCTGAGTCAACCGTTTCTCTACAAAATCCATGCGATCCTCCCCACAATACCGTAATCCTATATACGGATGATACTGCATATGGTTTCATTTTTAATCTTGTGTTTGTGCAGATAATTTGTTGGGAAATAGAGGAATAAGCGTTTGCTTTCCTCTATATATAAGTAATGATAGCTCATTTATCTCACGGGTGGAAAGGAGAGTGCAACGATTGTCAAAAAAAGACGTTCTCCTCGAGATTGAGATGCTGCGAAAAGAACTCAACGATCAGTACAAAAAACAAGCCTGCATTACTCCAGAATTAGTTACGCTGAGTGTACAACTGGACCAGCTATTAAATAAACTTCGACTCCATCCTTAGAATGTACAGCTTTCCCCCATCAATGTAAAGATGCGGAAAAACAAAAAAAGAGGGCCAAAAGCCTCTCTTTTTTCATGATCCTCTTCATTTATTTTACAGTAATTTATCACCAAAAACGGAACTCATCAAAGCGACTGCAACGCGAGCTGTCATATTTTCTCGGTCAAGAATCGGGTTGACCTCTACGAATTCTGCAGAACAAAGAATATCTGCATCTGCCAGCATTTCCAATGAGACATGCCCTTCACGATAGGAGATACCACCTATTACTGGCGTCCCTACTCCCGGAGCATCGTGTGGATCAAGTCCATCCAAGTCGAGACTCAAATGCACGCCATCTGTGTTTTTGGACACATGCGCGATTGCTTCATCCATGACTCGAGCCATACCCAATTTATCAATTTCATGCATCGTGAATACCTTCATCCCAATACGCTTGATCAATTCACGCTCACCTTGATCCAGATCACGCGCACCGATAATGACCACGTTTTCTGCCTTTACCTTTGGTGTATAACCCCCAATGTTTGTCAGACGCTCATGCCCATACCCCAAGCTCGCTGCCAAAGGCATACCGTGAATATTTCCCGATGGAGAAGTGGCACCCGTATTCAAATCACCATGAGCATCAAACCAAATCACACCCAGGTTTTTTACGTGCTTAGCCACACCTGCTATGGTTCCAAGGGCAATACTGTGATCGCCACCCAATACAAGCGGGAATCGACCAGCAGTCATGATATCGCTTACAACATTGGCAAGCTTTTCATTGGCTTCCACGACTTCATCCAGGTATTTATGGTTTTCCGTCTCGGTGAAATGGTGAGGACGCGTTACAAAAATATCTCCTCGGTCTTCAATATTGAAACCCATCTTTTCCAGGCGTGCTACAACACCTGCATAACGGATAGCGCTAGGTCCCATATCAACTCCGCGGCGGTCTGCACCTAGATCCATCGGTACACCAACAATGCTCATGTTTTTGTTCATAGAAGTGCCACCCTTTCCTTCGTTCATTCATTCTCCACTCCTATATTGTAGCCCCGGAAAGCAAAATGACTCAACTCGACATGATTTTGCATAAATAACCTGTCGGACAAGCTTTGTCAAAAACACAAAAAAACGAGCAACCATGTCGGTTTCTCGTTTCTAATAAGCATATGGAGCGGGTGATGGGAATCGAACCCACGCGACCAGCTTGGAAGGCTGGAGTTCTACCATTGAACTACACCCGCATAAAAAATGGTCGGGAAGACAGGATTCGAACCTGCGACCCCTTGGTCCCAAGCCAAGTACTCTACCAAGCTGAGCTACTTCCCGATAAGTGGCGTGCCCTGAGAGATTCGAACTCCCGACCTTTTGATTCGTAGTCAAACGCTCTATCCAGCTGAGCTAAGGGCACCTATTATGATTTTAAAAAAACTGGTGAGCCATGAAGGACTCGAACCTTCGACCCTCTGATTAAAAGTCAGATGCTCTACCAACTGAGCTAATGGCTCGCAAAATGGCTGGGGTACTAGGATTTGAACCTAGGAATGACGGAGTCAAAGTCCGTTGCCTTACCGCTTGGCTATACCCCAACAACCCGCAAAATAAAAAATGGTGGGGAGAGACGGATTCGAACCGCCGAACCCGGAGGGAGCAGATTTACAGTCTGCCGTGTTTAGCCACTTCACTATCTCCCCATTTTTTATGGTGGAGGCTGACGGGATCGAACCGCCGACCCTCTGCTTGTAAGGCAGATGCTCTCCCAGCTGAGCTAAGCCTCCAAATCCCTGACAAAGTGACGAGTATGCTTCTTAGCATACTCTGAGAACTCTGCAGGTACCTTAACCACTGTTAAGGTGTTTTTAGGTGACCCGTAGGGGATTCGAACCCCTGTATGACAGCGTGAAAGGCTGCTGTGTTAAACCGCTTCACCAACGGGCCATTTTCATAAGATTACTTCAGGTGCTCCCGACAGGAATCGAACCTGCGACCTCTTCCTTACCATGGAAACGCTCTACCGACTGAGCTACAGGAGCATA
>NZ_CATKQT010000020.1:0-21133 GCF_949767855.1 Brevibacillus sp. IT-7CA2 | reverse complement strand
CTTCATATCTTATCACGTTCGTTATTTGCGAGTCAAGAAGTTTTTTATCGAATCTCGTTTTCTTTTCTCGTATTTTGTCGTCGTTCTTGGCGACAAGTAATAATCTATCATATCTAAAAAGAGAATACAAGACCTTTTTTACTAGTTTTTAAAAAAGATAGCGAAAATAAAAAAGCCCCTATAAAAATAGGGACTTTAACAGGCCTACTGCGCTGTATACCCGCCGTCAATGACGACAGCCTGACCCGTGATACCTGACGCTTTCTTGCTAGCTAAAAAGGCAGCGTAGTTCGCTACTTCCTTTACTTGCAACAGTCGTTTCTGCGGCACCAGCGGGTAGATGACTTCTTCCATCACCTTTTCCAACGGCACACTTCTTGTCTTAGCCAAATCCGCTAATTGGTTTTGTACCAACGGCGTATCGACATACCCCGGACAAATGGCATTTACCGTAATACCAGCTGCTGCACCTTCCAGGGCTGCCACCTTGGTAAGCCCGATGACTCCATGCTTGGCACTGTTGTACGCTGCCTTCCCCGCAAAGCCTATCAACCCGTTAATTGAAGCCATATTGATGATACGACCATGACCTTGTTGCTTCATAATGGGAAACACGTGTTTAATCGCAACAAAAGGCGCTGTCAGCATAATACTGAGCATTTGTTCAAATTTTGCAGTCGGGAACTCTTCTATTGGAGAGACAAATTGCAATCCGGCATTATTCACTAAGATATCGAGTCTGCCAAAAATCTTGACTGTCTGCTGGATGCACTCCTGCATTTGTACCTCGTCGGTGACATTACAACCAAAGCTGATTGCTTCGTGACCTTCCTTTTGCAATTGGGCAGCTGCTGCTTCCGCTGATTCCCCATTCAAGTCCAGTATGACGACTTTCGCCCCTTCCTCGGCAAACGTCCGGGCAATCTCCAATCCAATTCCGCTCGCAGCCCCTGTTACTACTGCTACCTGCTGCTCCAACAACTTCTCCATACCCTACTATCTCCTCTCCTGCTCCTGATTTTCTCTGTCTATAAACTGCTGATCTCTGATGAAAATTAGAAAATAGAAACGGCGAATGCCAGAATGAACACGACAGCTGTTTTCAAAACCGTAATCGCAAAAATGTCTTTGTACGATTGACGATGAGTCAAACCAGTAATTGCGAGCAGTGTAATGACCGCTCCGTTGTGCGGCAATGTGTCCATACCACCAGAAGACATCGAGGCAATACGGTGCAGCAACTCAGGGCTGATTCCCGCAGCATTCGCCATCTCCAGGTATTGCTTGCCCATAACCTCCAGCGCGATCGACATACCGCCCGACGCTGAACCTGTCACACCTGCCAGTACGTTTACAGCTAGTGCCTCAGAAACCAACGGATGATCACTGGCTCCCATAATCCAGCCTTGGATGAGCTTGAAGCCCGGTAATGTTTTTACAACGTTTCCGAATCCAACTTCGGAAGCAGTATTGAAGATCGCCAAGAGAGAGCCCATCGCGGCAGCAGTCAAACCACTAGCCAGCTTGTTTTTGACTTGCTTCACATTGATTAAAAGCGCGGCAATAATTCCAAGACAGAGCGAGATAATCAGTGACCAAGAAGATACAACGTTTTTCACTTTCTCAATCTTAAATGATTCTTTGAGGATCGCTGGATCGTACCACGTCTCTACTGTCCAAATCCCTCTACTGAACATATAGTTACCCACGAGCACCAACGCCAACGGGAGAATCGCGACCCAGATGTTCATGTAGGATTCATTTTTAATCAACTCTGGCTCGTTCGTATGTCCCTCGCCGTAGCCTTCCCCAGCAGCGACAGCCTGCTTGCGTCTACGCTCCAGCCATAGCATCCCGCCAATGAAAACCATAATGGCGCCAATCGTTCCAACAACAGGTGCAGCATAAGCATCCGTACCAAAATAAGTCGTTGGAATGATGTTTTGAATTTGTGGTGTACCTGGCAAGGCGTCCATCGTATACGTAAAAGCACCGAGCGCGATCGTTCCTGGAATGAGACGCTTCGGAATATTGGCTTCACGGAAAATCGCAGCGGCAAACGGATACACAGCAAATGCCACAACGAACAGAGAAACCCCGCCATACGTCAAAATCGAACATGCCAGAACGACAGCCAAGATCGCACGATTGGAGCCAAGTGCCTTTACAATCGTGTGGGCAATGGACGAGGCAGCACCGCTCAACTCCATGACTTTTCCGAAAATGGCACCCAGTAAGAAAATAGGGAAGAATGATTTCACATAGTTTGCTGCATTCGTCATAAAGGTTTCGGTGTAGCTCGGCAGCAGAGAGATCCCGGAAAGGACAACGGCCAGCAACGTAAAAATAGGGGCAAATACGATAACAGGATAGCCCCGATACGCAAAAAACATCAGGAGACCGAGCGAAATCAAGATGGATAACACTTCGATGATCATATAATTCTCCTTTCAATTTTCTCCTCCGGTTACAGAGGAAATTGTGTGTATTCACTTGGAGAAAACGCTTTCATATCCATCTCAATTGCATGGACCATGCCAACTCCAGCCGATTCCAGAAAAATCGTTCATCCATACCCCTTCATCGTGCCTGGACTGATGGTAAGCAGATGATAGCGCTTGCAATTTTTCCGGATTTCCGGAATTTTTTGTCCGGTTTCATGGAATCTAGCAAAAATCTGCCCGCTTTTTCGGGAATCTGCTCTAGGAAGGCTACTGGGTTTAAGCGGGAGGTCATCTTGCTCTATTCCAGAAAACCGGAATCTAGCAAAACATTATTCCTGCAGATGAAAAAAGCCGCGAACCTGGCTCAACGCCACATCCCCGACTTATACGCGCCTCGACTACTGGTACTTCTCCCACTTTTCGTAAAAGCTGGACTTGCTGATTTGCAACAGCTTGGCGGCGGTAAGCTTGTTCCCCCCTGCTTGCTGCATCGCTTGGCGAAGTGCTTCCTGCTCAGCCTCTTCTATGACTTGTTTCAATGGTCGAACGGCATCAGTTGGAACCGACAAGGACGTAAGCGTCCCTTCGTCAGATACAGGCAGCCAAACATGCTCTTTTTTCAGGACATCGTCTTCGAGTAGATGAAGGGCTCGTTCCAGGACGTTTTTCAACTCCCGTACATTGCCTGGCCAGGAGTAGCCCCGAAGTACGTTCCACACCTCTTCATCAATGACCCTGACCACAACGCCAGTGGACTCGCCAAGCTGTTTGAGCAGATTCGAAACCAGCTCCGGCAAATCCTCCAGCCGCTCGCGCAATGGAGGAATCGAGAGTGACACGACATTCAACCGATAATAGAGGTCCGCCCGAAACTTCCCTTCCTTGATGCTTTGAAGCATGTCCGAATTCGTGGAAGCAATCACTCGAACATCGATTGGCGTCGTCCGAACAGCACCTACCCGCTCGACTTCTTTTTCCTGCAAAACACGCAGTAGCTTGGCTTGCAGCGGCAACGGCATGTCCCCGATCTCATCCAACAGAATGGTTCCGTGGTTAGCCAGCTCGAACTTTCCTTTTTTTCCGCGGCGAACAGCTCCAGTAAAAGCACCTTCTTCATAGCCAAACAGCTCTGATTCCAGCAAAGAATCCGGAATAGCGGCACAATTCACCCGAATGAAAGGACCCATTTTCCGCTTGCTCTCGGCATGAATGGCGTGGGCAAACAGCTCCTTGCCCGTCCCGCTTTCGCCTGTGATGAGCACAGTCGAATCGCTTTTCGCAACTTTCCGAGAAAATTTCTTAAGCTCCTGCAGCTTCTGGCTGTACCCGACGATTTGATCAAAATGATAGGTAGCCCCCATACGCCGCCGCAGCTCTTTCTTATAATAGGTCAGCTCATCCTTCAGTTGAGCAACCATCGCAGCCAAAGCAGTAAGCTCTTGCACATCCTGGAACAGCACCGTTCCCAGAACGGCAATCACTTTACCTTCGTCCATGATCGGGATGCGATGCGCAATCATGTTCTGTCCTTTTATATGTTGAATGTCGGCGATCTCAGCAACGCCAGCCTGACCGACAATATGCATCCGCGTGTTTTCGATGACATCCGTCACTGGCTGTCCGATCACGTCCTGTACATTAAGAAATTTCCGATAGCTCCGATTCAATAAGAGTATTTTTCCGTCCTTGTCCGTTACGATCATCGGTTCATGGGCATTTTCAAAAACGACCTCAAGCAATTTGCTCATCTGCTGGAGATTCCATTCCAAAACCGGCTCCCCCTTTGTCTGAATGCTGCTGTGTCGAACGTTCGCTCACTACTCGTTACGCTAAAATTATACAGGAACGATCAGGGGAGGTGTGCTTTTTCATAAAGGCTGTGTTATCTAGGCTGCTCTTGTAATTGCTTGACCAATCGCTTGGGAGCCGCGCACATATAGCCTTCCCGTATGTAATCCTCGATTTCACCATAGCTAGTCACGTTTTTGTCCAGGATCGAAACCCAGCCGTGATGACCGATGTACGGTGTCTTGTAAAAGTGCTCCTGTGCAAGCAAAATCTCTTGGGTCGTCTTCAGCACCTTCACAGAAAAGGAGGGGCCTTCAGTGCCCCCCTCTCCCAAAATGACAAACGGCTTGTCGTTTACGCGAAACGATGTATGTCCAAAAGCGTCTACCTGCTCCGATACTTCTGGCAACCGCATCGCCAGCTCGCGAACAGCAGCCACCATCTTCAAACCTTCTATAGAAGAAATCTGTTCGTGCACCATCTGGTCCAAGCCTCCCTTTGCTACCAAACGATCATATACCAGTCTGTTCTGTACTTTGCACCACGTTTCCTTCCCTCATACGATAAAGCGGCAAAATAAAGCTGAGACCAATAATCATCAGGAATCCAGCGATCCCGTATATGACTGCGAGCGGAAGATGCAGCTTCAATACCCCCGTGATACTCATCATGACGACCATGGAGCCTGTAAACAACGGGGTCAGTATTCCATTCACCCGACCGATAAAGGTACTCTCTGTATTTTTAAGCAGCATGGTGTTGATCCCAATTTGAATGGAGGGCAAGAGCAATCCCGCGATGAACTGGGCAACAAGCGTCAGCCACAGATTCGTGGACATCCCGCAAATCGCTACTGCGACCGCATTTCCAAGAAGTCCCATGACCAATAGCTTTTGCGGTGGAATCGTTTTGGCAGCTGCCATCGTCATGGCCCCTCCAGCAATCATCCCCACACCTTGGGCGGTAATTAACCATTGCAAACTTTCTTTCGGCAATTGCAGTTGTTCGGTCACGATAAAAATCCCAAGCGGCTGAATCATTCCCAATGAGAAACCCACAGCCAAAAAGCAAAAGCCAAGCATTGACAATACGCGACTGGATAACACATAACGAATCCCGCTGACCATCTCTCCAAGCAGTGCCGATTCTTGCTGTTCTTCTTTCTCGACACGATCTGGCGGCAACAAATACAGGACGCCGGCCGCAGAGAGGAACGCAACTGCCGTGATGACCATGGCAACCTCCATCCCCCATTGCTGGAACACAAACGTACCGACAATCGGACCAAATACCATGAAGATCGCGAAAATAGTCTGGTACGCTGACATTCCTACCTGAAGTTGTTCACCAGGTACATGCAGCTTGAACAGCTTCATTCCGGACGGTTGGGAAAACTGAGAAAGAATGGCTGAAATGAGTGTGGCAAAAAAGATGGCCTTCCACGAGCCGTAAACGAAGGTAAGCAGCACTCCGACAACCGATAGAGCACTGAGTAGCTCACACCAGACCATCGTTTTTCTCGGTTTCCAGCGATCGGCAAACGTACCAGCAAGAAAGGAAAACAGAAAGATTGGTGCATACTCCGCCACAGAAATCATGGATACAGCGAACGGATCGCCTCCTGTATGATCCATCACAAAGAGCAGAATCGCCATGTTGCGCACCCATACTCCGATTTGCAACAGAAATGCTGATAACAAAATAGCCCTGACATAGCGATTTTTCAAAACATTTGACATAAAAAGCCTCCTTATCCATTGCGATCTGGACAGGAGGCTACGCATATTATCGTCAAAAAGACATAGAAACCCTTTGGTGAGTCTAAAAAGGATCTACCATCTATTCGCCAATATGCACATACTACCCCTATCCAAAAACGCATCGTCTTATCCGATTAGTTTTGTTGGAAATAGGAGTTAGCAGATCATTGGCTTAATGGTCACCCTTTCTTGTAGAATGACCCAAGAGTACCACAAAAAGTAATTCTGTGACAAGAAAAATTCACTTGATCTTGTCCTATGCCTTGTCGACAAGTGTGATGCGCTCTGCTGCAGGAATGCGCGGCTGAACGTTAGGGATCGCGGCTGGATAACCGATATGCAGGTTCCCTAGCACTTTTTCTCCTGGTCGAATGCCCATCGCTTCACGGAATTCCGGCTCGTGAATCCACGGGTACGTCTCCCATGTCAAACCGATGCCTTTTTCCCACGCCAGCAAGCTAAAGTTATGAATGACAATGCTGGTCGAAGCGAAATCGTCCTGACGCGTAATCAGGTTCGGACTTTCTTCCATGATGACAGTCATCAGCATCGGAATCGCCATGATTTTATTGTAAAACTTCTCGCCGACTTCTTTCTTTTTCGCAGGATCAATCTCCCGCTTTTCCTTCATGATCCGCACGGCCTCGGCGATTCTTCTCTTGCCTTCCCCGTACGTCACAATAAAGCGCCACGGTTGTGTCATGTGATAATTCGGCGCCCACACGGCTGTATCCATCAGTTCAGTAACCAGCGCAGGGTCTACCTCACGATCTGTAAAGCGATGAATCGAGCGACGCTCTCTAATCAATTTGGCCAGTTCCATTTCTGTCTCCTCCTTCTCATTCCAGAGCCATTGCAACGCCCCCGGAAATCTTGCGTTTGCACATTTGCTCAAATGATCCGCTCCTTCGTCAATGAACAGGACGAGCTGATCTGCTGTGAAGCCACTATCAGCCAATATCTGATGCGCTTCTTTTGTCAGCGGAACCATTTGTTTCTGGATGTTTTGTTTTTTGGCGCCTTCCTTACTGCCAACATCCATGTAGATGCGTAGCCCGGGATGGTACATTTTCTTTTCCCGCATAAACGGAACCATGCCCTCATACCAATACGATCCCGAGATGCTGCCGATTTTCGTGAAAACATCCGGATATTGGTGCACAGCGTACATCGAGATCAAGCCACCAAGCGAAAATCCGATGATCCCTGTTTTTTCCGGCCTAGGGTCTGTCCTGTACTTGCTGTCGATATACGCCTTACATTCATTGGCGACGTAAGAAAGATACGCATCTCCTTGCCCGCCAAAATCAATGTTGCGCTCAGGAGAAATCGCTTTGGAAAACCAAGGCGTATAGTCATCCCTGCGGTTTCCTGGTTGGATACCGACGAGAATCAGCTCAGGAATTTTTCCCTCTGCAAACTTATCTTCGATTACATCGAGTGCAGTACTAAACGCAGGATCAAACAAGTCACCGCCATCATGGATATACATGACGGGAAAACGGGACGTACTCTTGTCATAGGATGGCGGCAAATATACGAGCAGTGCTCGGTGATGGCATACGTCTGCAAACAATTCTCCCTTCACAATTTGCACGTCCCCTCTTTATTTTTTTCTTCTACTCAGTAGATAGAAGAAATACGGTACACCAATGATCGAAATGACGATACCCACTGGCAGTTCAATGGGTGTGAACACAATTTTGGCGATAAAGTCAGCTGCCACGACCATGAGCATCCCGATTGTTCCCGACAAGGGGAGAGCATACCTGTGCTGGATTCCCGTCAGACGCTTCGCAATGTGCGGTGCCATTAAGCCGACGAATCCGATACCTCCGGAAACTGAGACACACGCGCTCACGATGCCAATACTCGACAGCAGGAGAGTATTGCGCTCCTTTTCCACGGACACACCCAGATTCTTGACGGACTCCTCGCTCAGCTGAAGCAAATCGAGAATATACACCTTGCGCATCAAAACAGGAATAAGTATGACTAGCCATGGCAGCATCCCTGCAATATGCGTCCAGTTGGCACTCCAAATACTTCCCGAGAGCCATACGGTTGCCATTTCAAAATCGTTAGGATTCATTTTTAACGAGAGATACAGTGACACGGCACCCAATCCGGAGCCAATCGCGATCCCCACCAGAATCAGTCGTTGTGGGTCAAGCGCTCCGTTACGCCAGGCAAATAAATAAATCAGTCCAGCCGCAAGCAATCCGCCTGTCAAACCGAACAAAGGCATGGCCATGATGGAATACCAGCTCGCATCCATAAATTGTCCACCGAAGAAAAACATAAAGGCGACGATAGCGGCTCCTGCCCCAGCATTAATGCCCAATATCCCCGGATCAGCCAGCCCGTTACGGGTGATCCCCTGAATGACGGTTCCAGCGACCCCCAAGCCAAAGCCGACCAACGCCGCAATAACAATCCTAGGCAGGCGAAAATCAAAAATAACCAAATCGTATTCCGCTACAGGATCAATACGCAATAACGTACGGATGACATCCATCACCGTCATGTCAAATACACCGTTGGTCAAACTGATATAAATCACCAGCAAAATTAAGGCGATGTTGACGAGAAACAGCAAACGAAATCTACCTTTTTGATTAGGCATGCTTTCCCCCTCCTCTCTTGTAAATCAAATAGAGGAAGAACGGAACGCCAATAAAAGCCGTTACCACGCCGATTGGGGTCTCAAACGGACTATTCATAAATCGGCTGAGAACGTCAGACAAGGCCAGGAAAATACCGCCCAGTAATCCTGCACATGGAATGATCCATCGATAATCGAGACCTACCAAAAAGCGGGTAATATGCGGAATAATCAGCCCGACAAAGGCGATTTTTCCTGCCAACGCAACGGAAATACCTGTCAGAATGACAACAGCGGTCGTTGCCAGCACTTTGACCATCACCGTTCTCTGTCCGAGACCTCGAGATACTTCGTCGCCCAAGGACAAGATCGTAATCGATTTGGACAAAAGAAGTGCGAGGACAATACCGATGATGGCAAAAGGAACCGCCAGCTTCACCAACCCAGGCTCCAAGAGATGCAGCCTAGCATTGTACCAGAAGCTGACATTTTGCGAGACTTGAAAATAAGTAGAAATCGCGGCTGAAATACTGCTTAGAAAGGTACCCGTAATCGTACCGATGACCGCCATCCCTACTGGCGTCAAACCGTTGGGCAACAGTCGGGAAAAAGCGAGAACCATCGCGACCGCAAGTGCTGAACCAATCAAGGACATGGTAATCATCGTGACACTCGTAGCGGATGGAATGAAAACCATGCACAGCGTAACAGCAAAGACCGAGCCGTCAGACACGCCCATAATAGAGGGGGACGCGAGGTAATTCCTCGTCATCCCCTGCATCAATGCTCCTGATATCGCTAAAAATGCTCCGATCATGAGTGCGCCCAAAACTCTCGGCAAGCGAGAGTGCATGACAATTTGATGATCGACATTCCCTTCATCAAAGGCAAAGAAAGCTTGATAAATCGTCCCCGCATCAATCGGCTTGGCTCCGTAATGAATGGAGAGCAAGATTGTAAGCAGGATCACCACTGGCGAAACAGCTAGTATGATCATGGAAGTTGCTTTTTTGGATTGCATAGCTTACCCTCGCCCACTTTTACTTGGCAGACAATTTTTGTACAGCCGCCTTCAGGAATTGTGTTTTACTCCAAGCAGTACCGCCTTGTGCGAGAGGATCAACCACGTTTACGTAAACATTGCCGTTTTTCACAGCATTCACGCTCTTCCAAATCGGGTTGTTCTGCAAATCTTCCAATGCATTTGGCTTGTCTTTATTCTCGTCTGGAGAGAATTGAATGAACAGGTAGTCCGGGTTGATCTGGCTGAACTTCTCCATGGAGATAATTTCTTGTGCCTTCGCCGCTTTTACCTCTTCAGGTGCAGTCAAACCAAGGTCTGCGTACAGAGCTGGGTTGAAGAACACCTTCTCTGGATAGATATTGATATTTCCTTGGCGCAGACGAATCACGAGTACTTTTTTATCCTTCAAGCTCTCGCCCCATTTTGCTTTGGTTGCTTCTGCCTCTGCTTTGTACGCTTGGAGCGCTTTTTCGGCTTCCGCTTGTTTGCCAGTCAACTCACCCAGCAACTGCAGATTCGCTTCCCAGTTGGTCGAAATGTGGGACACAGGGAAGGTAGGCGCAATTTTGTTCAATTTCTCAGCCATCTCGGGCGGGAATTTACTGCTTCCCAGAATGACATCAGGCTTCAAGGACAGGATGGTTTCCAGGTTCGGTTGGATTTTTTCCCCGATGGATGTGGCTTCGCCCGTAATCGGTGCAAACATCTCCGGGAATTTACCGCCTACAGAAATCGCTCCTACCGGTTTCACGTTCAGTACCAGCGAATCTTCCATGGACTCCATGCTGCCTACAATGGCGATCCGCTCTGTTTTGCTAGGGACGGTATATTCTTTATCCAAATATTTGATCGTGCGTGTCTCTGCTTTATTTGCTTCATCGGCCGGCTTTTCTGCTGTAGCTGTTGTCGCAGGTGCTGCCGTAGGTGCCGTCGTGTTATTCGCTGCTTCTTTTCCTCCGCCGCACGCTGTCAGAGCCAATGTCAGCGCTGCAATGCTCAAGCCCAGATATATCTTTTTCATTCTTGAAAGACCCCTCTCAGAAATGTAATGTTTCACTCTAAACGAGTGATAACGATTATCATTCGTGATTATAAAGCATCCACTCATGCCCGACCATGGACGAAATCCAGAATCAACATGGACGATCTCCTGAAAATATTTTCACACTCTCTTCCGCGATTCGTTCATGAGCTGTTGCCGAGTATTCTCGCCAGGGGTCGGACGTAATGACATGCGCCCGATTGTTGCGGACGGCTTCGATCTCTTGCCATGGTCCCGATGCTTTCAAAGCTTGGAAGCATGCCAGCGTTTCAGCCTCTTGGCAAACCAACAGCAGCAAGCGATCTGGCGCGAGCGCAGCCAATTCCTGTGCGGTCACAAGCTGGTCGTACTCGTTCTGCTCCGAGACAAAAGCAGGTTTGACTTGCAGATCTTGATAAAACACTTCATTCATACTGCGATTGCAGTGGACATAGAGCTGGTTTTTCAAAATCCGCACGATGAGCACCGTTTCATCGCCTAGAACGTGTTGAAGCTTTGCCCGGGCCCTCTTCACCTTTTTCTCATACTCGCAAAGCCAATGATTGGCTTCCACAGACTCACCCAAAAAGTCTGCCATGAGCTGCAGTTGTTCTTTCCACCCCTGCTCTTCAAAGGGTACATACAAGGTGGGCGCAATCTCGTTCAGTTGCTTCTGTTCCTGCAAACTCGTCTCGTCCAAGCCAATGATCACGTCCGGCTTGGCATCGCGAAGCATTTCGATGTTGGCTTTCCAATTCTGATTAATTCGAAACGCGCTCAGATGTACCGGGATATCGTTTCGATAGCTGTGATGATAGTAAGCCGTCCATTTCGGGTGCAGTGGCGCTGCGTAAGGAATCATTTTCAAAGCCAGCAAATGCCCGATGATGGTCGAGCCGTACGCCGCAATTTTTCGTTGGCGGCTTTTCATATAGAGAGTGGGTGAAACACCGACAGCTTTCTTGAATTTTCGACTAAAGTAAAACTCGTCGTTGTAGCCCACTTGATGAGCGATATCGCGCAGCTTGGCATGCGACTGCACCATCATCTGCTTCGCTCGGCTGATACGAAGCTCTGCCAAATAGTCCATAGCTGAGATGCCATACGTTTTTTTGAACAGATCGACGAAATATTTTGGACTCACCTCTGCGATGCGAGCCAGCTGTTCAATCGTCACATTTTCCGAGTAATGCTCTTCCATATGTGCGCGTGCCCGCTCCAGCGCCATTCCAGAATCTGTGGCCGAGAAGTGAGCATGCTTGACGATGTGGTACCATAGCTCTTGAAAAGTGTGTTGGCCTCGGAAACGCTCTAACGCCGTCTCTTGCTTCCATAGATTCTGGATCAAATCACAATAGACGGGCAGCTGCCCTGCCGATTGGACAGAGATCTCTCCCCAAAAAGGAAACAGATCCTTTTCCCGAAGGGCTTGGAAGCGCCGATGCCTATCTCTCGTTTCCATAAAGACATCAAAACGAAGCATGTACATCTCCAAATGATCAGCCGAATCAGGGACGATGCCAAACGTAAGCATAGGAGGACATACGTAAATCGCGTCCTGCCGCAATTGATACTCCTCGTTTTCCAGTCGCAGGCGCCCTCGTCCCCCGGTTACTACCAGCAAAATATGCGAATGAGTGAATTGTTGGCGTAGTCGGTCATGTCCTTGTGCTTTGAGCCATGTAATGTCACGCAGCTTAAAAATGGCTTCAGCCATGGTCTTCTCTGTGAATTGTTGAACCAAGGCTTGTGTTTCGTTCATGTTCTCACCTCTGACCGATCCTCTATGTAAATATTGATAATAATTCTCATTATCATCAATAGAGAAAGTATATCAAAAGTGACGCTTGCTTCCTATCAGGAATATTTAATCGAATTGAACCGATAACTTTAACGTGGTATGGTACGTACCAATAGAAAGGGAACGACGGGAGGGAGTTTCCGTGGAATGCAAGCTTGTCGGATTGGAATTGGGAGCCGATGACTACATGACCAAACCGTTTGATCTGCGTGAGGTAGTTGCGCGGGTCAAAGACTGAAACCATTCAACATTACGGAGTGAAAATGAAGATATGAAACGATATGTTCTACCTTTTGTCTCTAGCCTCGTCGCGATTACTTTTGTGACAGGGTGCACCTCTGCCTCTGAACCGACGGTAAAAGACCCTATTCCACCTGCAACGGAAAACACTGGGCAACCTCCTGCTGATGCGACCAAAGGCGAAAAGCCTGCCGATGATTTGCTCAAGCAGTTCACCGTACTAGCTGCACAAGCCAAGGGAGCGAAAGAGCTAACTGCCTTTTTGGATCAGCACCTGGCGAAAACGGACACGAAAACTGCCGATCAACTATTTTGGGCACTCGAGCAGTACTATGAAAAACATTTGCCTACGATAAACGATAACTTCGAGGCACTCCTCGCCCAGCCGGGAAATGCGGATAAACTGTATGCCTTGCAATACCCTTACGATTTCAACAAGCTAGAAGGCGATGACAGCTTCAAGCAATGCCTCCTCAATCAAACAGAGGGCGGACTCGTCTTACAGGCAACGAACGACATGTCTTTTTACTGGCAAGTGGATTACAAAGAACTGCAAAAATATGCCTCTTCGCTCGGTGAGGAAGGGAAGGACTACTTGTCCATTCAAGAAACGGAAACGGGCAAACCGTATTTGGGTAATGGCGGGTTGCAAATCACGCGGGCCGAGCTCGGACCCAGAATGGTTGAAGTTGAAGAGTATTTGGTCAACTACCGCAGCAGCCCACGTGCAGTGAAGCTCCGTACGCTCTATATCGACTATCTCAAAACATACTTGTCTGATTACCGTTACGCTGCCATTGACGAAGCAACAATGAAGCTGCTCCCTGCCGTCAAGGAAGAGTATCAGAACTTTGCCAAGAAATATGAGGCTACGAAAACAGGACAGATCGTCAAGGATTACTTGAGCGAGGTCGCTAAAAACAATGATGTGATCTTTGAACCCGGCAAGCCTGGCGAAAGCATCATTGGAGACGCAAAGCCGAACATTAGTCAGTTCTTAAACGGGCTCGAGGTGCGGATTGCTCGGACGATGAATCCTTAAAAAACAAGCAGTATTTGTGGCTGTAGTGGAGGAGAGGGAACAGGAGAAAACGCTCAGCTTCTAGGGCCACCCGCAAGGGTGATTGACTGCCCGACTCCATGCAAAAAGCGAAACCGCGTCCAAAGTGGTCCAATCAGGATGTCGCTCAGAGGTGGACGCTTAAGGGCGTGTTTCGCTTTTTGCATGACGTCTCGGACGGTGTCCCTAAGATCTTCGCTGTTTTCTCCTGTTCCCTCTACAAGCTGCTTGTTTTTTTCGATAGTTGATGAAAGATGAAAGACTTTTATTGTTCTACCGCGGAAGTCTCGAACAAATAAAAAATGTAATCGGAGGAAGCTCCCGCGTGACCCATTTGTCTGAGCATAGCGGAGATATTGCCACGGTGATAGGTTCCGTGGTTGGCGACGTGCTGGACGATGTCGGCATAGCGAGCATGAACCGTGCCCAATGCTGGGTGCGTATAAGCCGAGGTGTCTTCCATCGAGATTTGCCCGAAGAAGTCTCTGAACTGCTGGGCTGATTCGGCAAACAGTTTTCGCAGCTCGTGTATGTTCTTTCCTTTTAATTCCTGCAAGAGAATCCCTACTTTTGGTCCTACCTCTTCGTAGCTCTCCCCCTTCATGGCTAACAACCAAACATAATCCGTCTTGAGAATGTGAGCCAACGTCTGGGTGATGGTCGGAAACACACTCGGAACCTCCTGCTCGCTTACTCCCTCTGGAACCTCCTGCAACCGCTCGAATACCTTTTCGTTTGCCCATACATGATATTCGTACAAACGCAATGCTTCATGCTTCATAATCAATCTGCCTCCATTCACTTTTTCCATCTCTTCTTTGCTTTCAATATAAATCAACTCTACTGACAAAAATGGTCAGTGAATTCACGTCGACTGATAAAAATGAAATAAATCGGCAGCGATGGCGGCCAATCGCTCTTTTACAAAAGCTGGTTCCTCAACTTGAATAGATTTTCCGTATGGCAAAAGATAATGAGGAAGGATCGAATGAGCCATTTGCTCATCTACTTGAAAAATCACCTGTGCCTCGCTGCGCTCGATCACAGTATGTCCGAGATACCAATGCCTGCACAAATCAGCGAGTGACTGTGTTCTTCCTTTGACCTTGATCAAAATGGTGCTTCCCTGCTTGTCTGCTTCCGGTAGTAAATTCGAGAGAAAAAAATGGCGCGCAGAAAATTCAGGAGGGCGTTGAAAGCTGGCTTCTGTACGCTGGATCTCATAGACACGATCTGCACGAAAGCTGCGAATGGTACTACGGAGATGACAATAGGCAACGATATACCAGTTCCCCTTCCAATAAACGAGCCCGTATGGATCAATATGACGCCTCTGTCTCGTTGTCTGGTAGGCTTTCTGATATTCCATCGAAAGGGTGTACCCATTGGCAACAGACAGTTCCAGTTCCTGTAGGGTAGATTCGAGAGAAGGATCAACGGGAGGCTGGATCACCTCGAAGCCGATACTATGTCTGTCAATCGCGTCACGCTGCTCTTCATTTGTGTAACGTTTTAGCTTGGAAATGGCCCGGTGTAAATCTGCTCCGAAGGGATACCCGGCCTCTTGGGCAAAAGCCGCTGCATGAATCAGGGCTTTTTGCTCGTTGAGGTCGAAAAACAACGGAGCTTCATTGAAATGCTGAAGTAAACTGTAGCCACCATTGTGTCCGGCATCGGAAATGATGGGTACACCGCTCGCACACAGTGAGTCGATATAGCGATAAACGGTGCGAATATTGATCTCGAGAATCTCTGCCAATTGCTTGGCTGTCATACGCTTGCCGGTCTTCAACAGCCACAAAATGGAGAGCATATTATCGGCTTTGGACATTTTCTGATTCGCTCCCCTGAATGAAATCTTCTGATTCTACTAATTACCACAGATTTCAATCCATTTCCTCTATCTGCCCCTTCTCCTTTTCTCGACAGGATCGGTTCTTTCTCGATAAGCTGCCAGTTGAAACATGGTGGAAACGGTTGAGAAGGTATAAGTCTGCTCACTTAACACCTCAATGACATAGGGCAAGGCGTCCATACTCCCCTTTAGCGTGTCTTTCGTACCGCCAGCGGAATGTTGAAGCACGACTGAGCCTGGGGTGACATGTCCCAAGATGTTTCTCGCCACCTGTGGGCCGGTGAGACCTTTCCAATCCCAACTATCGATATCCCACAAAATCATTTCGTAGTCGCTCGCCGCAAGCAGCTGGATGACCTCCTCATTCACTGCTCCATATGGCGGCCGAACCATCCGAGGTCTCACACCTACTACCTTTTCGATCTGATCTGAGGTATGTTCTACCTGCTCATGAACAGCCAAGAGAGGTATTTGCGTAAAGTCAGGGTGATCCCAGCTATGGTTTCCTACCATGTGACCTTCCTTTACGATCCGCTCCAGTATTTTCGGGTTGTACTTCACCATTTGTCCCACACAGAAGAACGTTGCCTTTACCTGATAGTGGGCTAATATGTCTAACACACGAGGCGTCCACAACTGATCCGGTCCATCATCAAAAGTGAGTGCGATTTCCTTTGACTGAATGAGCTTGTTCACAAGCGTTCCCCCTATAAGCCAGTATTCTGCTGTATTGATGCATAGTATGACTGGGCTATCATTTGGTAACGCTAAAAAAGCCCCTATTCTGGGCTTTTGGCAAAATTCAGCAAAAGATCTGTATGAGTATGCAGCGTATAAAAAAAATTTTTAACAACGGTTAATGAATATAGTATAATGATGATAATGATTTTCATTTTCGTAAAAATTTATACTAGTGCGTATTCAAAGAGTCGACTTTTCAGCTCCGAGAAAGTGGCGATCAAAGGTCGCTTTTTTGAATTACCTCTACTAGAGAGATTGTTGGATATACATGGAGGGTTAATCACGACAAAGCATGCTCGAAAGGGAGGATTATATGGGAAAAGTTTTAGAAGTAAAAGATTTGCATGTGTCATTCGATACGTATGCAGGTGAAGTCAAAGCAGTACGAGGCGTCTCCTTCGATCTGGAAAGAGGAGAAACGCTGGCGATTGTTGGGGAATCTGGTTCCGGTAAATCCGTAACTTCACAAGCACTTATGCGCCTCATTCCTTCTCCTCCTGGACGCATTCCAAAAGGACAAGTTCTTTTTGAAGGAAGAGATTTGGTTACGCTTTCCGAAAAAGAAATGCAGGATGTTCGCGGTCGCGATATCTCGATGATTTTCCAAGACCCGATGACTTCCTTGAATCCGACGATGACTATCGGTAACCAAATCATGGAGAGCTTCATCAAGCACCAAAAGCTGAACCGTGCAGAAGCGCGCAGCCGTGCTATTGAACTGTTGGAAATGGTAGGGATTCCATTTGCCAAGGAACGTATCGATCAATACCCGCACCAGTTTTCCGGTGGGATGCGCCAACGGATTGTTATTGCCATCGCTCTGGCCTGCAATCCAAAAATTATCATCGCCGATGAGCCGACAACTGCTCTGGACGTATCGATTCAAGCGCAGATTTTGGAGCTGCTGAAGGAACTTCAAAAGAAGATGGGTACCTCGATCATCTTTATTACGCATGACCTCGGTGTCGTTGCGAACATGGCAGACCGTGTAGCGGTTATGTATGCAGGTAAAATTGTGGAAATCGGTAAAGTCGATGAAATTTTCTATGATCCTAAGCACCCGTATACATGGGGTCTATTAGGTTCCATGCCGAGCCTCGATGCCAGCGATGACGAGCTGATGTCCATTCCTGGATCGCCGCCTGACATGTTCAAGCCACCTGTAGGTGATGCCTTCGCGGCTCGGAACCCATTTGCGTTGAAGGTCGATCTGGAATATGAACCACCGATGTTCAAAATCTCCGATACGCACTATGCAGCAACATGGCTCCTGCATGAAATGGCACCTGACATCAAACCGCCTGCTTCGGCTGTGAGACGAAAAGTCAATTCTGATGAGGCCACTGAGGCTCCAGTAAGCACCAAAAAAACGTTCAACTACGAGAACCGTGAGAAGCTGGTTGAAGTTAAAGATTTGAAACAGCATTTTGACCTCGGGAATGGCCATACGCTGAAAGCTGTAGATGGTATCACCTTTGACATCTACAAAGGGGAAATCTTTGGCCTTGTGGGTGAATCCGGTTGCGGTAAATCGACCACAGGACGCACCATCCTTCGCCTGTACGATGCAACTGGCGGAGAGGTCTTGTTCAATGGACAAAGTGTACACGGGAAGAAAACAGTGGAAGAAAAGAAATGGCTCAACCGCAAAATCCAAATGATCTTCCAAGATCCGTACTCGTCGTTGAATCCACGTCTAACCGTATCCGATATTATTGCGGAAGGTCTGGACATTCATCGTCTGGCGACCAAGGAAGCACGCATCGCCAAGGTACACGAGCTGTTGGAAACCGTTGGCCTCAACCGCGAGCACGCAAACCGTTACCCGCATGAGTTCAGCGGCGGACAGCGCCAACGGATCGGGATCGCACGGGCATTGGCTGTTGATCCGGAATTCATCATTGCCGATGAACCGATCTCTGCCCTCGACGTGTCCATTCAGGCGCAGGTCATTAACCTGCTCAAGCGCCTGCAAAAAGAAAAAGGTCTGACCTATCTGTTTATCGCCCATGACCTGTCCATGGTTAAATACATTAGTGACCGCATTGGTGTTATGTACCGCGGACGTATTGTGGAGCTGGCAGAAAGTAATCGCCTGTACGAGAATCCGATTCATCCGTACACCAAATCGTTGCTCTCGGCAATTCCATTGCCAGACCCTGTTTATGAGCGCAACCGTAAGCGCATCGTTTTCGATGATCAGGAATATTTGCGAGATCAAGGGGAAGAACGCGTCTTGCGTGAAATTGAGCGCGGTCACTTTGTTGCTTGCACCCAGAAAGAATTCGAAAGATATGGCGGCGGCGTCTTGGTTTAAGCCTTGCACAGAAAAAAGGGAGAGAGCTTCGACAGCTCATCTCCCTTTTTTATTTAGTCCTTCATTCGCAAGAGTCTCATGCTGTTTAAGATGACCAGCAATGCGGCTCCTGTGTCACTGAGCACCGCCAGCCACAAGGTTAGATAGCCTGGGAAGATCAGCACGAGTGCGACCAGCTTTACGATGATCGAAAACCAGATGTTTTGCTTGATAATCGTGAGTGCTTTTCTGCTGACCTTCATCGTGTGCGGCAGCTTTTCGAGATTGTCAGCCATCAGTACGATATCCGCGGTTTCCATTGCCGTATCGGTTCCTGCTCCACCCATGGCAATTCCCAAGTCAGCTGATGCGAGAGCAGGCGCATCGTTGATCCCGTCACCCACCATGGCGACGACCTTGCCTTCTTGCTGTAGTCGCTTGACCGCTTCTACCTTATCTTGTGGCAGCAGCTCTGCAAAATAACGATTTACACCAGTCTGACTCGCTACTTTTTTCGCCGTACCCTCATTGTCACCAGTCAGCATCACGATGTCTTCGATACCTGCGGCCTTGAGTTTGCCAATGGCACTAACCGTAATCTCACGAATGGTATCGGCAACAGCAATCATCCCGATCAATTTCGTTGCGGTACCGATAACCACCAGCGTATGTCCTTCACTCTGCAACGACTCGATTTTCGTTTGCCATGCCGACAGATCGACTCCCAGCTCTTGAAACAACGCGGGCTTCCCTGCATAAAATGTTTCGGTTCCGATGACAGCGCTCGCCCCTTTTCCGACGATCGCCTTGAAATCTTGCCCACTCTGGGAAACGACCTGCTTTTGTTTCGCATAGGTGAGAATCGCTTGTGCAATCGGATGGGAAGAACGCTCTTCAATCGTTCTGGCGATCGACACTACTTCATCTTCGCTTCCCTCCATCTCGATAACTGCTGCAACCTGTGGTTTCCCTTCCGTCAATGTGCCCGTTTTATCGAAGGCAATTGCGGTAATCGCTCCTGCCTTTTCCAAAAAGGTACCGCCCTTGATCAGGACACCGTTTCTCGCGGCATTTCCAATCGCGGACACAATCGCAACTGGCGTGGAAATGACCAGTGCGCACGGGCAAGCAACAACCAGCAGCTCAAGCCCTCTGTAAAACCATTCTCCCCAAGTACCGAGTCCAAGTAATGGCGGGAATACGATCACGAACAAAGCAAGCACGAGCACAATTGGCGTGTAAATCGCAGCGAATTTGTCGACGAACGCCTGAGTAGGCGCTTTTTTCTCCTGCGCTTCCTCCACGAGATGAATGATTCTGGCAATCGCCGTATCCTCCACCAGCTTTGTTACCTTGATATCCACCGCGCCGCTTTCGTTGACACTCCCTGCAAAAACACTGTCGCCGACCAGCTTATCTACGGGAATCGATTCACCTGTAATCGGGGCCTGATTGACGCTCGATGTCCCATGTACAATGACACCATCCAACGGGATTTTCTCTCCCGGCTTCACTACGATGACTTGGCCGACAGCGATGTCCTCAACTGGCTTGCGGGTAAGAGACTCCCCCACCTTGACCCATGCCTCGGGCGGAGCCAAATCCATCAGATTGCGTATGGAGTCGCGCGTTTTTTCAATCGACTTGGTCTGCAGCAAGTTTCCGATGGAAAAGAGCCAGACGACCGTCGCACCCTCCAGCCACTCACCGATTAATGCTGCTCCAACAGCCGCAACAGACATCAATACGTTCATATCCAGTGAACCGCTTTTCATCGCGTAAAAAGCACTGCGCGCAGGTCGGTAGCCGCCACTTATGATCGACAACGCATAGAGCACAGTAACAACCAGTGGAGATATGCTAGGCGATAAGGAACTTAGAAAACCGAGAGCCAACAACACACCGGAAATCGTCGTCAGTACCGTCCCTGCTTGATCCGTTTTCGGTACTTCTTTAGCGGTACGTCTCGTAAGCAGCATGGCACTGTATCCGGCCTTGGCGACTTCCTTGACCACCGCGTCTTCTCCCAGCCCATCCGCGACGAGCTGCATTTTACCCGTGGAAAAGTTCACGTTTACCTCTTTTACGGCAGGCAACGTCTGCATATGCTTTTCCAGCGATTTGGCGCACGAACTGCAATCCATACCTGTAACGCGATAGACAACAGCCTGTGAAGAAAGAATGCCTGCGCTTTTTGTTGCTGTTGCCGCAGCCGCAGGCTCGAGAACCGTGAGAATTTTACCAGCATGCTTATGCTCACTTCCGCATTGATGCCCACTGCAACACTCATCTTTTTTTCGTTCTTCTGCCATCTGTTTTCACCTTTTTCCAAGCATCTATTTTGCCCAGCTTCGAATGAAATCAATCCACAAACATTCAAACAAATATTTAATTATTATATTATCGCATCCTTCTGGTTCGTTCAAGAATTGATTTGAATATTTCGCCCATTTTTTTACAGATCGAGAATAAGAAAAAGACCCCTATTACTAGGAGTC
>NZ_CATKQT010000019.1:0-22957 GCF_949767855.1 Brevibacillus sp. IT-7CA2 | reverse complement strand
GTTTGACTGCGTTCTTATTTTTTTCTCGTCTATACGTGCGCGTGGTTCTAAGTGAGTCCCGTCTGTATTTGTTCCAGTACCGATACGGCAGCACGCTCATTTTGCTCAATCGCCTGCAACAACGCAATAGCCTGCCTGCCCTGCTCCGCATCGTTCGGCTCGCCTCCAGCCGGAAACGGGAAAAGCTTGCTTAACTTGTCAAAGCCATCAGCAATCGCCCCGTACAAGCTAGCCGCTTCTTTCATCAGCGGACGAACCTCATCAAACACAGAATCTGTCCACGTATCAACGATTTCGCTCCAGAAAAGAGAGGCGTAGCGGCGTGCATCCCCGTTCACCACGGTCGTATACGCGTTGCCATTCGGCTCAACCGTTCCCTTTTCAAAAGCTTCCTGCCAAGCAGCATAGGCGGCTAGACCATTGGCGCAGCTCTCGTCCTGCGGTTCTTCTCCACGATAATGAACGAGTGCAGATTGGAGGGCATTTGCGAGCATCGTGCGTTGATCGATCGGTAACGCACGGTCGATAGCAAGGACAAATAACTCCTCGAGGATACCCCGCCCCAAGTTTTCATAGGGAATGGTATTGTCGTTTCGGCAGTTGTCTCCTGCGTAAAACACTCTTTTTTCATCATCATAGCCGTAGATCAATCCGAACTCTGGCATGAACAGGTCCCAAGCAAGCACAGGGTGCCCTTTGTCGATGGAGCGGTGAACCAGCTCCAATGCTTCTGGCAAGAGGACAGAAAGCTGACGCTTCTGGCGTGCTTCCGGGCTGAGCAGCGAAGGTTCTACTTGATTGGCATTAATGCTTGGTTCGCAGGAAAGATGATACGAGGTGACGGCACGAGATTCAAAGCCCATGTTTTTCAAACCCTGCTGCAAGACTCGCTGAAAGTGAAACATCGTCGGGCCCGCAATATGGATATTTTCAGGAACGATCGTCAGGCGAAAGGCATGCCCGCTCAGTCCAAGGATCATCGGCAAAGACATTTTTCGTTCGGTCGATTCTACCAATCCGTGTAGTGCTGCTGCGCAAGTAACCCAAGTAGGCATAGTAAATGCTTCTGGTTTATTCAATACTGCTTGTTTCATACTCCCCGCAACCTTTCTCGTCTTCATGTATTGATCAACAACGACACGAGTTTTTTCCTGAATCAGTTTTTTGCGAGAACGCGATAGCACTTGGTAGACATTCGCCTGGGACATCTGGAACATGTGGGCGATCTCATGAGGGGCCAAATGGTCAAAAAAATGAGATTCCACGATGCGTTTCTCCCGAGGATTGAGGCAATACAGCAGGCTCCTGATCGTCTCAAACAGTTCACGCCGTACCATGACCTCTTCAGGATCGGTGTTCTGGGCAGAGTGTGACCAAGATCGTCCCAGCCTGTGCAGAATACTGTCGAGGTCCTCCCAATCAGTTGGTTCCTGCTCATACGTTTGTTTGCCCAGACTCGAGAAGACGGTCTCCCTTTTTTGAGACCCCTTCGAAAGCCGGGTGTACGCCTGATTGCGAACAATCCGATGCAGCCAAGGAAGGAAACGTCGGCTGTCCACCAGCGTTCCAAGGTGCAAAAAGGCGCGAATAAGAGCATCCTGAACGATGTCTTCGGCAAGAAAGGCTTCTTGTGTATACGACCGTGCATAGCCGTATACTTTGGAGCGATGACGCCTGACCAGCTCGCTAAACGCCTCCTGATCTCCGGCTTTTGCCTGCTCTACCAGAGCCTCGTCTTCTATCTGGGTGTGTTCCTCATGAGTCTTAGGCCTGATTATCAAGTGATCCATCGCAATAACTCCTCGTGATTTGTTGATTTACTGTGTAGACTTCTGGTTCTCGGATTATCTGACACGGGATGGTAAAAAATTTCGGAGTTTTTTAAACTGTTCTATCTAGTGTATCAGACAAATAAAGGCAGTGGTTTTTCCAATGGCAGATGACAAAGCAATTTGTATCCATTTCCACTCTCCCCTATAATGAACGTACAGGAAGAAAAAGGAGGATGGAAGTACATGAAGCTCATTTCTGTTGCAGGAGAAAGTGTGGCACCTGGAAAGGGTGGTTCACCGTCTGATACATTTGATCGTTCCATTGCTACGTGGCAAGAAAATGGTCAAGAAAAAACAATAACTGTCACTTATGTGCGTTATTTTGGCAAAGTGCTCGCTGAACAGGGTATTTATGATCAAGAGGCAGAAGGTGTTCCTGTTAGCCATTTGGTGGCGACTCTGTTTCTAGAAAAGAATCCAGAAGCAAAAGAAACCCGTCATTATATTAACGATACGGAGGCTTTCGTCGCTCTGTTTGAAGGCTTTTCCCTGACGAAGTGGAAAGAGCGTTATCCGCTGTAGGATACAAGGGTTACTGCTTTCAAAGTCAAAAGATTCTGATTCGCCAAAGACACATACGGGTAACTTTTGTGAGGGCATGCTAAGGGCAACCAATTATTGGAGGGAATTAGCATGTTTTCTATTTGGTTGCCGCTGGTGATGACGTCTTCTGCGCTTGTGTTTGGAGCAATACCTTCGCATGTCCCAACGACTACGACTTCCTCGGCGGCGTGGATGGTTGCTGTGCAGGAGTTTGATGCGTTTTTGCAGGACTGGAAAAAAGGGCAGTCGCTTGCGAACCTGCGTCACCCGCTTTTTGACCTCACGGGAGTTTCAGCGGTGTCAGGAATGATGGAGATCATCCGTTTTTCGGGAGAGGCCCACGGGCAAACCGGAGAAATTACCCTTTCGTTTTACACACTGGAAGGCGACAAGGTCTTTTCGCCCCCAGGCTCCGTGTCTGTCGCGCGAGTCGATGATAAGCGGCGGGAATTTCATGTCACGGGCGCCATTCCGCGGGTCTTGCGCGGGCGGACGGGTGTCGTACAGGTGACGTTTACAGGAGAAAAGCGGGCGTCGTACTTGCTGAAGGTACGATTCTAGTGAATATACGAGAGAGGAGGGGCTGCTGTTGATTGAGGTCAAGGATGTTAGCAAGCGATTCAAGGAGATCGCAGCGGTCCAGCATGTATCGTTTCGGGTCGAGGCAGGCGAGGTTTACGGACTTCTCGGAGAAAACGGTGCGGGAAAGACAACGACGATGCGTATGATGGCGACGGTTTTGAACCCGACAGAGGGAGACATCGAGATTAGTGGGTTTTCCGTTCGCCAGCAACCGCTTGAAGTGCGCCGCAGAATCGGCATTTTGTTCGGGGGAGACGTAGGTCTTTACAGCCGCTTGACAGCACGGGAAAATATCGCGTACTTCGGTCGTCTATACGGATTGGAGCAAGCGAGGCTTGAGGAGCGGATTCATAGTCTGAGCCAGATGCTTGAGATGGATGTTTTTTTAGACAGGCGAGTGGGGGCCTTTTCCCGGGGAATGAAGCAAAAGGTAGCGATTGCCCGGACGCTCGTACACGATCCGGATGTTATTCTGCTGGATGAACCGACGACAGGATTGGATGTAACGGCTGCTACCATCTTTCGAAGAATGGTCAGAAAGCTGCAAGAAGAGGGGAAGACGATTCTGTTTTCCAGTCACAACATGGGTGAGATTAACAAGCTGTGCAAAAGGGTTGCGCTCATGCACAAGGGTAAGCTGCGGTTCGCTGGGGGATTGGATGCTTTACGCGAGCAGTTTGGGATAGAGGATCTGGACGACATTTTCATGGCTGTCGTGGAAGGGAGCGAAGGCTGATGGGCTCGCATGTCGTTTGGACCGTATTGAAAAAAGAACTGATGGACTTGTTTCGCGATCGGAAGGCGTGGATGGGGACGCTCCTGGTGCCATTGCTCGTCATTCCGTTCGTCTTCTTTTTGCTGGGGACGTCCTATAGCAATGTGGAAAAAGAAGCGAGGGAGTACATCCCGTTAGCCGTTCAAGGATCATCCTCGTTGATTACCGTTTTGCAAAAAAATCCTGCCGTTCAAATTCTGGAGTCAGCCAATCCAGAGCAAGCACTGCAAGCAGGTCAGTTGCGCGCTATTTTGACGATTCCGGCTGGCTTCGATGAGGAGATCGCGGCAGGCAAAACAGCTCAGTTATCGGTTGCCTATGACTCCACCAATCAAAAATCTGTCTATGCCCGTACGTTAATCGAGCAGACAGTAGAGTCTTATAGCAAAGACGTCGTAGCGAAAAGGTTGAACCAAGCGGGCTTGTCCGAGCAGACGATTCAACCGATTGTCTCCACCTTTCAAAATGCAGCTTCTGAGGAAAGGAAGTCGGGAGGGATGCTGGCTGGCATCATTCCATTGATGTTGGTAGTCTCACTCGCATCCGCGGGAATGGCCGCAGCGAATGATCTCGTCGCCGGTGAGAAAGAGCGGGGAACGCTCGAATCGCTGTTGACGGCGCCGATTGCAGCCCAGCACATCCTCACGGCAAAGCTGTTGGCTGTCATGACCATGAGTACCATGGGGGCAGTAGCTTCGCTGATTTCTGTCACACTGGCCATGCGTCTGGGACCAATGGGGACGGAAGGAGATCATTTTACACTCGCATTCTTCTCGCCTGCCACTTTGTTGGTGCTAATTGTGACAATCTTGTTGTTGGCGGCGCTTTTTGCAGGGTTGGAGCTTGTTTTGAGTACGATTGCCAAGTCTTTTAAAGAGGGACAGACGTACATGAGTGCTGTCCTATTTTTGGCGATGGTCCCCTCGTACATGCTGATGCCAGTCAGTCCGGTCGACATCCCTGCGCATTACTACGTGATGCCCGTGTTCAACGGTGTCGCACTGTCCAAGGAAGTGTTTTATGGCAAGGTCGACCCTATGCATGCACTCCTGGGGATTGGCTCCTTGCTTGTCTATGTGGTTTTCACTATTTTTCTTGCGTCGCGCATTTTCCGCAGAGAAGGGGCGGGGTTGAAGCACTGACCGTAAAATTTTCAGACCTGTCGCATCACTCGTCGCTGTCATTTCGAGAAAGCTGGTGAAATGTTGTGAATCCGCTGTATGTCGGTGTGTTATATATTTTCGGATCGGCAGCTGGCTTTGGTGTCATGTCTATTTTTGCTGTGTACGCCTACGAAGCGGGTGTGTCTGTTTCGACGCTTTTGTTTTTGCGGTTTTTATTGGCGACTGCCCTGTTTTTTGGTCTGCTGCTCTGGCGCAAGGAGTCCCTTCGCTTGGATAAAAGACAGGTGCTCGCCATGTTTTGTCTCGGCGGGATTTTGTACACCCTGCAATCCCTTAGCTTTTTCTCGGCGGTGCAGTACATCCCGACCTCAATGGCGGCCTTGCTGCTGTATACATTTCCGGTGTTTGTTGCCATACTGAGCTACTTCGTCGAGAAAGAGCGGTTGACGAAAAAGACTGTCATCGCCATGCTGATCACACTCGTTGGTCTTGGACTAGTACTCGGCTTGTCATTTGGCGGGATTCAGCCGATTGGCGTATCGTTGGCTCTTGCTGCGGCGCTGTTTTATTCCGTTTATATTGTGGTGGGGAATCGGGTGGTAAAAGGCGTTTCGTCCTATGTAACATCTGCGTACATCGCCCTGTTTGCTACCATTTCTACTTTTTTCATTGCGCTAAAAGACGGTGGGGTCGATCTGACTTTTGCGGTGCAAGGGTGGTGGGCGCTTTTGGGGATCGTCGTTTTTTCTACGGTGGTCGCCATCAGTTTTTTCTTCCGTGGCTTGCAACTGATTGGCTCAACCAAAGCGTCGGTACTAAGCACGCTGGAGCCTGTTGTCACGTTTGGGTTTTCGGCGATGTTGTTTGGCGAAGCTTTTAGCTTGCTTCAACTGTTGGGAGGATGTGCAGTGCTCGTTGGTGCTGCGCTGATTGTTTCGGGGAAAGGCGGCGAGCCAGAGCTGGCACCCAGGCACGCTTCTTCATAAGGTCATACCAAAAAGACGCTCTTGCTGTGAGGATTCACGAGCAGGAGCGTCCATTCTTTTTATGTGGCCTGATCAGGATTCGTTCATCTGTGACCGGATTAACCAGCCCGCACCGTACACACCCGCATCATTGCCGAGTTGAGCAGGGACAATCTCTGTGGACTCGACGACGTAGGTGAATGGAACGAAGCGTTTGAATGATTCACGGATTCGGGAAAAGAGGAAGTCACCTGCTGCGGCCACGCCTCCACCGATCATAAACTTCGCGGGATTCAGTACATTCGCCAAATGAGAGAGAGCGAGACCGAGATAGAGCGCCACTTGATCGATAATGGCTAGAGCTGCTACGTCTCCTGCTACGGCTGCCTGGAGGACATCCTTGGCGGCAATGTTTCCTTTGGTGGCTAGTACAGCGGCAAGCGCCGGGCTTGATCCGTTTGTAGCGGCAAATCGCCCTTCTCGAATGATGGCAGTCGCAGACGTATATGTTTCGAGACAACCTGTTTTGCCGCAATTGCAAGGGGCACCGCTATCCGGGGTCATGGTGATGTGACCGATTTCGCCGCCAACACCGTTGATGCCATGGATGACCTTTCCATTCAAAATGACGCCTCCACCTACACCTGTGCCGAGTGTAATGAGAACGAGGTCTTGTGCACCTTGGCCTGCACCTTGCCACATTTCCCCGAGGGCTGCGACATTGGCATCGTTGTCGACCGCGACTGGCAGACCTGTAAGGGCTTCCAATTTTTCTTTTAATAAAACGGGTTGGCGCCAGTGAAGATTTACCGCTTGGAAGACGATTCCCTTCCCGCCATCGACAGGTCCGGGTACGCCTACACCGATTCCGCAGACTTGCGAAAGAGAATAGTCATGCTGTGCAAGAAGATCATGAGACATGTCTACGATTTTTTGCAAAATGCCATCCTCGCCGTCCGCAACAGGCGTAGGTTCTTGCATTTTTGTCACCAGCTCGCCGTCTGGCGTAATCAAAGCCATCTTGATTGCAGTGCCACCCACATCTACTCCCACGATGATCTTCTTCACAAGCGTCTCCCCTATCTCCTTGATTTCCATCTTTTTCTATCTTATCACGCTATATAGAGCATAGCGATTCCCAAAAATGGCTATACAGGATATGATGGAAGAGAGTACCCCCGTGAGCGAGGGAAGGAAGAAGGGATCTGCCTTGAAACGAGCCAGATTAATCTACAATCCAAGCTCCGGCCGGGAGATCGTGCGTCGGCGATTGCCGGAAATCCTCGATTTAATGGAGTCGGCCGGATATGAAACTTCATGCTATGCGACCAAAGGGGAAGATGATGCGACGGAAGAAGCTGCTCGTGCAGTAGCTCGAGGTTTTGACGTCATCCTGGCCGCTGGTGGAGATGGAACCATATATGAAGTAGTAAATGGGATGGCAGAGCATAAAGCGCGGCCAACTCTTGGAATAATCCCCTGCGGAACCAGCAATGATTTTGCCCGGGCGGTCGGCATACCGAAATCGATCACGCGTGCTACGGAAATTGTCACCAAGGGTAAGAAGAAACGCATTGACCTGGGGCGCATCAACAACCGCTATTTTATGAATATTGCGGGTGGCGGCTCGTTGACGAATTTGACCTACGAGGTCCCGAGCAAGCTGAAAACGCTCATCGGACAAATGGCGTATTACGTCAAGGGTTTGGAGAAGCTGCCGTCGCTGCACCCGATCCGTGTTCGTCTGGAGAGCCGCAAAGAGGTGCTGTTGGATGAAGAAATCATGGTGTTCCTCATTGCCAATAGCCGATCCGTTGGCGGCTTCGACAGGCTCGCCCCAGATGCGGACTTGTCAGACGGCAAGCTGGATGTCATCGTCGTGAAGAAGTTGAATATTGCGGAGTTTATTCGCTTGGCGACACAGGCGGTTCGCGGCGAGCACCTGAAGGACCCGAACATCCTGTATTTCCAGGCAGATTATATCAAAGCCACTTCACCGGGTGGCGAGACGGTTCAGCTCAATCTGGACGGAGAGCTGGGCGGACAGCTTCCTTGCGTGGTGGAAGCGTTGCCGGGGCATATCGAGTTGTTCGTCCCGTAAGAAGATAGTAAAATGAATAGCAAATAGCCGTGGGGATGCCGCTTTTCGCTGTGCATCCCTGCATGTTTCTTGGAGCGAAAACGAAAACCTATAGAGCAAGATAAAAGGAGCAATAGATAGTGGCGAAGACATCAAAGAAGCGGCGCGGTCCGCACCCGACAGCCAAAGTGGAGCTGGACGTTCCTGTACGTGTCGGACAAACCGTGGAAGTGGAGATAACCGGACTGAACCACGAAGGAGCAGGAGTCGGCCGGATTGAAGGATATACGCTGTTCGTAGATGGTGCACTTGCAGGAGAGCGGGTTCATGCGCGCGTCGATCATGTGAAGAAAAACTTTGGCTTTGCTAAGATGACGGAAGTGGTAGAAGCGAGTACCCATCGCTTCCTGCCGCCCTGTCCGCTGTACGACCGTTGCGGAGGCTGTTCGTTGCAGCATCTCGTATATGAGGAGCAGCTGCGACACAAGCAGCAAATCGTGCGGGACAACCTGCGACGAATTGGCGGTTTCCAAGTCGAAGGGGAAGGGGCCATTACCGTACATCCGACACTCGGCATGAGTGATCCGTGGCGCTATCGCAACAAGGCACAGGTACCGATCGGCGAGGAAAACGGGGCGTTGGTCGGCGGCTTTTACGCGGAGAAATCCCACTCGATCATCGACATGAACGAATGCCTCATCCAGCATCAGGCGAATGATGAAGCAGTGGCAGCCGTGAAGCAGGCGGCGACCAAGCTGAATATCAAGGCATATGATGAGGTACGCAATACCGGATTACTCCGCCATGTGGTAGTCAAGGTTGGTGTCAAGACGGGGGAAGTCATGGTCGTGCTCGTGACGACAGAGGAGCAGATTCCACAACGCGATGAGCTGGTGGAAGCGATTCGTGCACAGGTAGCTGGCGTGACGAGTATCGTGCAGAACATCAACCCGGACAAGACCAATGTTATTTTTGGCAAAAAGACCGTGACGCTTTGGGGCAGTGATGTGATTTACGATTATATCGGTTCGATTAAGTTTGCCATTTCGGCGCGTTCGTTTTATCAGGTCAATCCTGCTCAGACCGAGGTGCTGTACAACAAGACGTTGGAGTACGCAGGTGCGACTGGTACGGAGACGGTCATTGATGCGTATTGCGGTATCGGGACGATTTCGCTGTTTTTGGCGCAGAAGTCCAAGCATGTGTACGGTGTGGAGATTGTGCCAGAAGCGATTGAGGATGCGAATCGGAATGCACAGTTAAATGGCGTGGAGAATGCGACGTTTGAGGCAGGGCCTGCGGAGGTTGTCATTCCTGCTTGGAAAGAGAAAGGCATACGGGCGGATGTGATTGTCGTTGACCCTCCGCGTAAAGGCTGTGATGAGGCGTTGTTGACGACGATTTTGGAGATGCAGCCGGAGAGAGTGGTTTATGTGTCTTGTAATCCTTCTACGTTGGCGAGGGATTTGAAGGTGCTGGCTGAACGGTACGAGGTGAAGGAAGTGCAGCCGGTGGATATGTTTCCGCATACAGTACACGTCGAATCAGTCGCTTTGTTGATTCAGAATAAAACAAAAGGATAATTACATTGATTTTAAAGCTTTTTATTGCAATACAGAGGTACGAGGATTATTGTGCAGGGTGGGGTATATACCTTTGGTGCGAAATTGTTGCTAAATAATCGGTCTACTACAATAAACGACGCTGCAATTTCCAGGCGTCGTTTTATTTTATGTGCATTTGTTTTTATTGCACTGGGGGTGTAGACTACATTTCCGATTTTATTCGCTGCGTCTTTATCAGCCGTTTGTAAGGCATGTCCAGCCCGCTTGTACATGTATTTGTGATCAATTGGCAGCGAAACTCCATGGTCCAGTGATGCGGTTATTTAATAGTCATACTCATAGACATTTAATGCAGGTGTTCAGTGGCAGGTGATTAGAGTTTAGATGCTGAGGGTTTATTATCACGTGCGTCAATGACACATGCTTTTATATTCGCATTATGTTCTCTACTTATTTTTTCAGCCAATATTTTTATCTTCTCAGCTTTGTCTACTTCATCGTCACTTTGCAGGATAACTAAATAAACCCCATGTTTTATGCCTTCACTTTTTAGATACTGTGTCAATTGCTTTTCTAGTCCGTCAAAAAATTTGCTGTTGCTTGCTCGTTTTACTTCAAGCAGTACTCTTTGTTGATATCCAGTAGAAAACTTAAAATCTACTGGCCCTCGGCCAATATCGACTTCTCTGGAGATGTCAACATTATTAGCGTAGCAATAATGTTTCACGATGCCCAAGAAAAGAAGTTGGGATGCATTTTCGATTTTTGGCTTTTTATTTGGTTTTTCATTCCAAAGTAATTTATATCCGGCATTGTCAACGACGAAGTTTTCAAAGATTTTGACGAGACTATTTACAAATGTAGGCAAATCTTTCTCTTCACTAATAGATTCTAAGATAAATGGATGAACGTCTCTAAACTCTCTTGTTTGCTCGTACCAACGATAAAAACCGTATTTATCAAGGACTAGGTCATAAGGGAAGGAAAGACGCTTTTCTCGGAAATCAATATATTCCTTTACCAAATCAATATTGGAACGAGCAATTTTTATTATATCTTCCTTTTTAATTCGGTTTTTGACCTCGAAATTGAAATCATTTCGAAGTAGTTCATTTTCGCTTTCCCAGGCCCAATCAAGAAATTCCTGGGGGTTAATTGTAGATAGTTCTCTAAGTACGTTCTCAGGGATAAGTAGGATAGGAACGGGCTTTTTTCCAAGAATATTAACAGGTAAGTCAACAAACTCGTTCTCCCAACGCAGAAATGTTTCGTTAAAACTGGAGTGTCGTACCTTTATGCGTTCCATTGGAACATTATGTCTCTTACAAATGTCTTGAGTGTATCTTATGATATCGGATTTTAATATATTTGCAGTAATATCACTAATTCTATCTCTGCCGATTCCTTTTTCAAGGATAGACATTTCCTCAAAGTGGACCATGTTATGTATCCCTAACTTTATTGAATCAACCATTACAGCTGCGATTTTTTTAGAAAATCCGGGCCCGGAACCAGAACCGTCTGTATCTCCACCCGCGTAACCTAAACACAATTCTTTTGCTTCAGGAAATGAAAGAATACTTAACAATTTTTTGTATGACACTGATTTAGAGTTTCCCCCACTTTTGGCTGCCAATTCAAATGCTTTCTGAAAGAAGTTTACGATTTTACTATGGGACCCAGCAAAAAAACCTTTCTGTTGTTGGAACAACAAGAATGGGTCAATGAAGAGTTGAGTATCAACAGTTAATATAGGATCAAACCAATCATCATCTGACTGTTTTTTAATGCTAAAAACCTCTGAAAAGAGCACTCCTCATCCCTCAGTTCGGCAATAAATTACAATTCTTTACAATGAAGATAACATGCTCTAATTATTTTGGATACAACAAAAAATACGGAAGCCATTAAAAAAGAAGAGGAGTCTTTTTAGATATGTTTTTAATTGCAAATTCGAGCCTCGTCTCTGTGACGAGGCTCGAAATAATGGGGAGGAAAAGACTAGTTTGACGTCAATTGGGATTATATACAATAAGGGAAATGGTGTTAATATGGTGCTAACTTTAGATGGAACATTAATAAAAGTTGTTATAAACATGAGTAGTGTAACTACCGTTGTCAGTGTTTGTTTGAGTTAGTTTTTTTAAGGATCGCATAAAATATAAAGAAAGAATGCAGATAGCAAACTTTAATACTTTATAAAAAATCCGCCGTCACTCGCATACAAGGCATGTGGAGAGTGTGGAAGTATGGAATTTTTGAATTATAATTACTTTTCGGAGTAACTTGTCTTTTTACATAGGAAGTTCTTTGAATAAATTTTGTATTTTTACAATTATTTAACTGGTTTATAGTAAATTTGTACTATAATTGTATTTGAGAACACCTCATAACTAGGACGTGATAGGTTGATGGCGGGTAACTTTTCTTTTCTAGCGATCAAATGGCCAGTTCTTTCTAATTTAGGACAACAGGCAGAGAGTAACCTACACCAAGACCCTAACACCACGCTAATAAAACTTAGGCTCTACGCTGAAACAGTAGCGAAAATAATTTTTGCCACTGAGAGGTTAAGAGAACCTCAAGATAACTCTCAAGATACACGTTTACGGATGTTAAGTAGACAAGATTTTTTTCCACAAGAATTATTGCCAGTGTTCCATACGATTCGTAAAACAGGGAATAAAGCTGTTCACGCTTACTATAGTTCATTTGATGAGGCGAAAGACAATCTTTATCTGGCTTTTCGCATAGGTGTATGGTTGATGCAAACCTATGGACAATGGGACTTCGAACCGGAAAAGTACGTTATTCCAAAACCCATTGAGCTGTTTTCCGCTGAAGCCAAGGAAGAAATGGCACGGGAGTACGAAACCAAGCTCACAGAGCTACAAAAAGAATTAGAGTTGTTAAGGCAGCGGGAACAGACTATCGAAGAAGTAACACAACGAAAAGTACGATCTCAACGGGCAGCAGATCGAATGTTAGACGAAGCGGAAACTCGAATCCATCTTATTGATCAGCAACTTCAGCAGGCTGGTTGGGAAGTGAATTCAGAAACTTTGAGATTCTCTAATGGTACTCGTCCAGAGCCAGGGCGTAACTTGGCAATTGCAGAATGGCCTGTTAAACAAGGGCGCGCTGATTATGCGCTATTTTGTGGAATGCAGCTTGTCGGAATCATTGAGGCCAAACGGAAAAATAAAGATGTCGTCGATGATCTTGATCAGGCAAGAAAATACGCAAAACGCCTAATCAAGAAAGAAAATGAGGTATTTACTGGTCAATGGGGAGAGTATAAAGTTCCGTTCATTTTTGCGACCAACGGCAGAAAGTTCCTCAAGCAGCTTGAGACGAGGTCAGGAATTTGGTTTCACGATATTCGAAAAAATACCAACCATCCTCGCCCTTTAATGGGTTGGTTTACTCCTGATTACCTACTACATTTATTGCAAGCTGATCAAGAGGTTGCTGTTCGGAAGTTGCGTGATGAACCACTTGATTATCTCGGTTTACGTGAATACCAACTTAAGGCGATTCGTGCAGTAGAGGAAGCGGTTGCCCGGGATCAAAGGGAAGTTCTTGTAGCAATGGCAACCGGTACAGGGAAAACCAAAACAACGATTGGATTAATCTATCGTCTGATAAAGTCGAAAAGGTTTAATCGTATTTTGTTTCTGGTGGACCGAACCGCATTAGGTGAACAAGCTACAGATGCTTTCAAGGAATCAAAAATGGAGAATTTTCAAGCATTTACTGAAATTTATGAGCTTCAGGAATTAGATGACAAAACCCCTAACAGGGAGACCAAAGTCCATATTTCAACGGTACAGGGAATGGTCAACCGAATTTTATACAGTAATGATCCGTCCGTTCTACCTACAGTCGATCAATACGATTGTATCGTTGTCGATGAAGCTCACCGGGGCTATACATTGGACAAGGAAATGACGGATATAGAGCTCGAATTCCGCGATCAGGCTGATTACCAGAGTAAATACCGAATGGTAATTGACTATTTTGATGCGGTAAAAATAGGGCTTACTGCTACGCCAGCGATCCATACTACCGATATTTTTGGGAAACCCGTATTTCAGTACACATACCGGGAGGCTGTCATTGACGGCTACTTGGTAGACTACGAAACACCTTATGAATTCGATACGATACTAAAGAAAAACGGGATTAAGTTTGAAAAAGGTAAAGAAGTCACTTATTTTGACCGTGCAACAGGAGAGTTAGATACTGCCATTCTTGAAGATGAGGTAAACCTGGATGTTGAGAAATTCAACAAGCAAGTAATCTCAGATAGCTTTAACAGAGTTGTACTAACGGAGCTTTTGAATTATATCGACCCATTTGATTTAGGGAAAACCCTCATCTTTGCGGCTAACGATGTACATGCAAACGATGTTGTTAGGATACTAAAGAAGCTCCTGGAAGAGATATATGGTGAAGGAGAAATTGATGATCGCCTAGTGATGAAAATTACAGGTTCAATCGATGATCCACAAGCAGCTATTAAACAGTTCAAGAATGAAACCAAACCCAACATAGTGGTAACGGTTGATCTTTTAACCACAGGCATAGACGTACCAGAAATCTGCAATCTTGTTTTCTTACGTCGTGTAAAATCCCGTATTTTATATGAGCAGATGATAGGGCGTGCAACAAGACTTTGTGATAAAATTGGCAAGCAGTATTTCCGTATCTTTGATGCTGTCGGGTTATATAATGCATTGGATGAAGTAAACACTATGAAGCCAGTGGCACCTAATCCGAAAGTGAAATTTGATCAGCTTGTGCAAGAGCTATCGTCGATGTCAGATGAAAAGGCGCAGAAAAAGCACCTGGATGCGATAATCTCGAAACTTCAATCAAAAAAGCGCTTGGTTAATGAAGAGGTAAAAGAGAAGTTTAAAATTCTTTCTGGCGGCAAAACAGTTGACGAGTTAATAACCTGGTTAAAGACAGCACAGGTTGAAGAAACAAAACAAAAACTAGTGGAAAGCCAGCGCATGATTGATTTCTTAGATGAGAATTGGGGAGTACCAGCAAAGGTGCTCATTTCAGAAGACCAAGACAAATTAATAGAAGTGAAGCGAGTTGTAAAGACACCTGAGGATTATCTGGATGAGTTTAGTCAATTCGTGAAAGACAATATTAACCGTATCCCGGCTATTAAGCTCATCTGTGAAAAACCGAGTGATCTCACAAAAGAAGACCTGAAATATCTTTTGTTAGAGCTTGAGCAAAATGGGTTTAAGGAGACAGATTTAAACACTGCATACACCCAATTGACTAACGAGGAAATTGCCGCAAGTATCATCGGTTTTGTAAGAAGAGGTGCTCTCGGGGATGCTCTTATTAGTCACGAAGAGAGAGTAGAGAATGCCATTAAGAAGATTCTCAAGATAAAACAATGGAATTCTGCCCAGAAGCGATTTATAGAGAACATTGGGAAGCGGTTAAAAAGAGATAAGGTTCTGGATCCAGTAGCAGAAAAAGCATTCAATATGGAGCCATTTAAAAGCGAGGGCGGCTTCAAACGTGCGGAAGTGATTTTTGAAGGAAAAGCTCAAGAAGTGCTTACCATTATTAACGAGTCTCTATATGCGTAACGAGAGGGAGATTGAATAGTAATGAATAACAACGAGATTGTACAAAAGCTTTGGAACCTTTGTAACGTGTTACGAGATGATGGGATTACTTATCATCAATATGTTACGGAGCTAACCTATATTCTATTTTTGAAGATGTTGAAAGAGAAAGAGAATGAGGAATTGATCCCGGTGGAATATCGCTGGGATTCCCTTGTTTCCAAAGACGGAACAGAGTTATGGAATCATTATCGTCAGCTTCTGCTTGATCTTGGGACGAAGGGGAATAAATTGGTTAAAAGTATCTATACAAGCGCTTCTACCAATATTACACAGCCAAAAAACTTAGAGAAAATCATCAAGTCAATTGATGATCTTGATTGGTATAGTGCAAAGGAAGAAGGACTAGGTGATCTCTACGAGGGATTACTTGAGAAAAATGCCAGCGAGAAGAAATCTGGTGCAGGACAATACTTTACCCCACGTCCACTTATTAACGTCATGGTCAAACTTATTGATCCGCAACCGGGGGAGCTTTGTAACGACCCAGCAGCGGGAACGTTTGGCTTTATGATTGCTGCGGATGCCCATGTAAGAAGTAAGACGGATGACTATTGGGATTTAGAAGATAAGAAGATAGATTTCCAGAAGAAACAGGCGTTTAGCGGTATTGAGCTGGTTCAAGAAACCCACCGTTTAGCCTTAATGAATGCTATGCTACATGGAATCGAAGGGGAAATCGAGTATGGGGATACTCTTTCTAGCATAGGTAAGAACTTTAGAGAAATGGATGTTATCTTAACAAACCCACCATTTGGTACAAAGAAGGGCGGAGAGAGACCGACTCGTGATGACTTAACATACGTTTCTTCCAACAAACAGCTAAACTTCTTACAGCACATTTATCGTGCCCTACACACCAGGGGAACTGCAAGAGCAGCAGTTGTATTACCTGATAACGTGCTCTCCCAAGACGGTGATGGCCAGAAAATCCGAGCTGACTTAATGGATAAGTGTAACCTCCATACCATCCTTCGTTTACCTACAGGTATCTTCTATGCTCAGGGAGTTAAGACGAATGTGCTTTTCTTCACGCGTGGTAAAATTGAGGAAGGCAACACAAAAGAGGTATGGTTCTATGACATGAGAACGAACATGCCAAGTTTCGGAAAGAGGACCCCGTTAACTGATGACCATTTTACCGGCTTTATTGCAGCATATACCGCAGAGGACCGCAATAAAATAATGGATGACCGTTGGGCCCGCTTCACACGTGAAGAAATTGCTGCTGAGGGAGACACCCTTGATTTAGGTCTAATTGCAGATGACGCTCTTTCCTCCTATGAGGATCTGCCTGATCCATTAGAATCCGTTGAAGAAGCTGTAGGGAAATTGGAGCGAGCAATTTCTTTATTTAATGAAGTAGCCAAGGAACTGAAAGCAGCTGAGGAGGGTCATTAGTGAGCAAGAAAGGCAGCAAGTTAAAGAAGACCCTTGATGAGTCATTGGAAGCAGTAATGGTTCCTGAAGATAAACAGTCTTATGAAGCACCGGATAATTGGGTTTGGGTGAAGCTAGGGAAAGTTCTAAAAGCTATGGAGACCAGAGATCCTACTAAGTTGAACTCAGATACTTTTACTTACATTGATATCGAATCAATAGATAACAGGAATCAAAAGATTGAATCTCCCAAAGAATTATTCATTTGGGAAGCTCCTAGCCGAGCAAAGCGAGCAGTAAACGAAGGGGATGTGTTAATTTCTCTTGTAAGACCTTACCTGAAGAACATAGCAATGGTTGAAACCTGCCATAATGAAGCTGTTGCTTCTACAGGGTTTTATGTATGTAGAACATTAGATTTATTGGATAGTACATTTTTATATTATTTTTTGAGAACAGATGTAATGACTAGTTATTTAATTTCTAAAACAAAAGGAGATAATTCTCCCTCGGTTAGAAGTGAGGACTTCTTATCCGGAAGTATCCCGCTTCCCCCTCTCCACGAACAAAAGCGAATTGTAGAACGGGTAGAGTCCCTGTTGGAGAAGATCAACGAGGCGAAGCAGTTGATAAATGATATTCCAAGAAAGGTAGACCAATTACGAAAATCAATTGTAATGAGGTTGTGTTCAGGAGATCTAACAGTTAATTGGCGAAATATGAATTTGGACAGAAGAACAGCCAGAGAGCTTCTCGATGAAATAAATATGAATGTTGACGTACAAACTAAATCAAAAAAAAGAATAAGAAGTATTAATGATGAAATTGATGTTACTTCATTACCAGAAATACCTGAAACTTGGACTTGGGAAAGGCTTATTAATATTTCAGATATTCAAGGTGGCGTAACAAAGGGTAAAAAATATGGTGAAAAAACTAAGGTAAGTGCACCCTATTTACGAGTTGCCAATGTTCAAGATGGATTTCTTGATTTGACTGAGATTAGGGAAATTGAGGTGCTGCCAGAAGAAAGAGAAAAATATTTACTAAAAGAAGGTGATATACTATTTACGGAAGGTGGAGATAGGGACAAGCTTGGTAGAGGTACAGTCTGGAAGAATGAAATAGTTAATTGTATTCACCAGAACCATATTTTTAGAGCTAGATGCTTCGAGGGTATTTCGCCAGAATATATTTCAATTGCAACAAAAACCGAGTTTTCAAAGACGTATTTTTTTAAGAATGCGAGACAGACTGTTAATCTTGCTTCAATTAATTTAACAACGTTAGGTCAAATTCCAATACCAATTCCACCAAGTGAAGAGCAACAAGAGATAGTAAATATTTATAGTAATTTAACTAGATACCTTGATGAAATAGAACAACAATATTTATCTACTAAGAAAAAACTGGAATTAATCACACAATCCATCCTATCTAAAGCTTTTCGTGGGGAACTTGGAACCAACAATCCTGAGGAAGAAAGTGCAATTGAAATATTTAAAGAGTCATTAGCACAACAGTTGAATTAAGAAGTTTGGGAATGCCTAAGGGCATTCTTTTTTATAATAGAAAATTGGGTTGACCCGCCTCCCAGGATATTGGCAAGAGTCCATTTGAAATTGACTCCAAGTTCTTCAGAGGGATAGCCTATCATATGGTTGAAAGATGATTTAAACCTTATGACAGGTGAAGATAACCAATGGTTTCTTATGTTGGAGTGAAGGTTTACTATGTTAATTCTTGTTTTCCTATCTCAATCCTCTAACGTGATTTTATATGCTGTAGGGTGGTACCTAGCATTGTGAATGTCAGTACTTTTTCTTGATCACGATAGTATCCCTCATCCCATAGAACCTTCGTAATCAGTTCACCATATTTTCCACTGGTAGGTTCCAATTAGTATTAAAGAATTCACTAGGAGAAAGTGAATGAGTCTTTGCATTTTGTTTTCAGTTTTAAGAAAACCTGGTATCCTTTCACTGGTAAAATTAATCTTAATGGTTTTCTTGCTTCTTCTAATATTGCTATTAAGAAATTTTAAATATTTCCGTAAAAGAGGCAAAAGCGGCGCTGGGATTACCTCCAACTTACAGAAAAAAAGCTGAGAGCTTAGTCCCAGCTTTTTGGCAGTCATGCATTAGTCGTCCGATTCATCCTGAAGACACACTATAAAAGGCGTCCTTTTTTCTTACTCTTCCTCCTCAATGGGTCGATCCCAAAACTCAATTCCGTCATGCTCAATAAGTTGTTCCAGCAACTCTGTGAACGTCAGGTCTATGTCGATAGTATCGTCTGGTAGTATCGATCCAACCCACGTAAGGTAACCTTTGCCACTATGTATTCTATCTTGATCCACACATATACAGCTATTTGAGATATCGCTCCAAACGATAGGATAGTAAGGATGGTCGATGCTGTAGGCTTTCCAGTACCCAATGACGAGCTCGGTACTTAGCACATCATAACCCCCAGAGTTATGCTCGGCGCTCTTGAATAGTGTTGCACTTTCGTAGTGGCTTAAAAAACTGACGTAATCCTCTGGTAACTCAAACGATTTTAATTTCTCTTTTGTGTTTGTGATAGACTCGTTCGAGAAGTAGAATGTAAATTGATATTTTTCGTTTTTGATATGAACGTTCCCGTCTACACTTGTCTTACTTCCCCTGATCTTACTAATGAGGGCTTCAAAAGGATTACTCACAGGATCACATCCTTCAATGAGAATAGGCAATGTCAATTGAATGACAGCTCAATTTTACATTAATTTCCTCGGTAACTTCTCCACCAGTAAGTGACATCATCATGATACAGGGTGTACTCTATATCGACAAATCATGCAGGACAATAGCTTTTTCTTCCAAATATTTACATACAAACACTCCTTCTGTAAAATATAGGAAGCTTGATGTTTCTTTTGTTATTGCTAAGGAGGAGTAGGTTTAATATGCAGGAAGGCAAAATAGTTCAACGATCATTACGTTCGGAAATTGAACATCACCTAAAAGAACGTGGTTACACACTGACTAAACTTGGCGAGATAACGGGTATTAATCAGGGAGTACTGAGCGACATCTTGAATCGAACTCCTTCTCGGGCTATGACGATTGGTCATCTAGACGCGCTTGCGGTAGCTTTTAAACAGGCTCTTGGGTGGTTGTATGAGCTGTATGTAACGGAATGTTTCGTCGAGGGAAGAGTGTCTCGTTCACGAGTTATTCCCTATCTGGTTCGATGCGCAGAAATTGGCAGACAAGATTGCATCGAGTTAATTGTTCCTAACCTCTTGGAAAATCAGAAAAACCTGTCCATTCTGTTTTCGGTGGCAGAGAAGCTTTTTGCAACTGGGAAACGAGAGGAGTCAATCCCGTTTTACCAGCTTGTAATTGAAGCTGAAAAAGACAGCCATGGTGATCGTTTTGTAATGTCTCAGTATCGGCTTTTTCGTGCGGCACAGGGAGGAACTGATTCAGAGAAAAAATGGGAAGCAGTCATCCGTTTTAATCCTTATCGAAAGAGGCTGCCAGAAAATCATCAATTAGACGCGCTGCTACAGTTAGCAAACGTCTGCTTTACACTCCACAATTGGAAGGAGGTAGAACGATATGCAGATGAGTTAAGAGAGTTAGCAACTATAATCTACAATGAGGAAGTACAAAGATGGGAAATTGATGGTGTGGGAGGAATACTTGAAACAGAACGCCATCTCGTTGTTTATTATGGACAAGGATTCTTACTAAAAGGACTCGCATTACAATTACAAGAGCGATATGAAGAAGCGATCAGTTGTGTTCAAGAATATACGGAGCTGGGATGGTTTAAATTCCGTGATGAACTTGCTGAAATGGAAATTGAAAAGTTTCGAGGGTGGGCAAAAGCGAATCACTACACGTTGAATCTATTAATGGGGCGTACAGAACTACTTTCTGAGTATGTAAATCATCTAGCCAATAACCCACCAGAAATTTTGGCGGGTATGTTTACCATTATGGAGACGGCCAATCGATTCGGACTATCTGTAGATGACGTTGTGGAGCGTTTTTCTAAGGATATCGCTTGCTTTCAAGACTATGAAGATCCTTTTAGTCTTACCCGTCATCTTCATTTTCGGTATCATATAGCGATATATCAGCTTCATAAGGGGCGAATTGCTGAAGGTATTGCAGAAACACTACGCTGCCTTGCTTTAGCGAGCAGGATGAAGGAGCAAGAAAAGTTCCAAAGATGTGTCGCTATGTTCTGGAAATATCGACATAGTACTTCTGATCAGCAGATAAATGATTTTCAAAACATTTTGGAAGGGAGAAAAAAGTAATGCGAAATATGTTACTGCTACTTACTGTCCTATTCGGACTGTCTCACGGAATGGTTGTACCAGATCATCAAGAGGTACGAAACGGTCATCACGTAGTTATCAAGTATACCCATGGTGCAGGAGGCTAAGCTGTAGAAAAACACCCGAAAGGGTGTTTTTTATCATTCAAAATTTTTCAAAGGTCCGTTTACTGAATGTTGGTATATAGTTATAAATGTACATAAATTAATGTACAAAAATGTAAAAAAAGGAGGTGAAACCCATAGGAGCTATTGCATATGAAAAGGGCGTTCCTCCCCATTGCCAGGTTAAAGGAACGCCCGCAGGAGGAGCAGTTAAAGCTCCTATAAGTAAATGTACCACGCTACTCTTAGATCGGGAAGGAGGAACTTATCAGGAAATAGATCATTTAAAGAACATTGTGGAACAATTGCGGGAACAACTTGTGCAATTGTTTTTAGAAAAGAATGATTTGTTGGATGATGAAGTCGTGGAATTAAGTCAGCAATTGGATCAATACATTCTCGTAATTCAATCAAAAATGATTCAAAAAAGTAGAAAATAAGGTGTTCTTTGTTACAGGAGGGAATCTACAAACCTGAGTATGCCTAATGTTAATAAAAATGGTAAATTATACCTATATGGTAATCTAGCTTATTTCAATAAAATTAGGGCAATCTGGAAATCTATTATTCTGGAGGTTAGTATGAAAAAACGACTTGTCCGAATTACCGCTCTTTCAACAGTATTAGGTACTCTCGCTTTATCTGCTTCAATCGGTCTTGCAGCGGAAGAAGATAGTGTTAAACCCATGGGCGATGGTACCGATTTTAGCATCACAGGCAAAAGATCATGGGCTGACGGTACTCGTAATACTGTTAATTTGTCAGCCTATACGGAGGGAGAAGGAAGGGATCTTACAAAAGTAAGAGTTTACTCGTACTTCTATATCAATGGCGATTTAAAGCATAAAGACTACGATAACGATCCTTCTTATGCTTCTGTCGAGTACGAAAAGAAGGTTACAAATTTGATTGACACTGAAATTAGATCATCCCACTACGCTTACAATAGTTTTGGAGACAAAATTGAACGAGTTTCCGAAGCTTATTGGCCTGAATAATAACCCGAAGGAGGTAGAGTAGTATGAAAAAACGAAATGCAATTCTTTCTGGTCTTGTATTAGCTGGCGCTGTATTAGCTGGTGGCAGTCTATATGCGAGTGAAGATACTAAGTCGTATGTAAAAGGTAATCACCTAAAGGCACTGGAAGCAGTAGGAATTGAAGCGAAAGCTAAAGATCTGGGAGTAATGAAAACCATAACCGATGACAATGGTAAGAAATGGGTCTTCAATGAGTTTACAAAAAGTACAAAGCTTATAGAAGCAATGGAAGAAAAATATGAAGAGGATGTAGCTGGTGCGTTTATTAGCGTACAGGACGAAATTATGCAAGCGCACGCTAAACCCGGCGATTCCATTCCGACTATTGTTTTGGATGAAGCATTAAAAGAAGGCTATTTCGCATTTAGTAGAAAAGATGGGGAAACCTTGTCTTTCAAAATCAAGTATGATAATGGATCGTGGGAATACGAGTTGGAAAAATAATCTCGAATTTGATTCAGTATGAACGTTGCACTACATGAAAAGGCGACTCTAAAATTGAACGCATAACGTAAAAAAGCCCTCCTCGGGTTATTTCGAAGGAGGGCTTCGCCTTTTAGAATACAGTTAAGATTAACTCAAAAGCCTTTTTGAGCGATTGGACTTGTTCATCTGACAGTAGCCCGTACCCTGCTCCTACAATTGCAAGAGCTCCCCCGACGCTCATCAAAACTCCCTGTTTCTTCTTGTTTATTTTATCCATGTATTGTTTGAATTCGAGTGAATAGCGTTTTCGTTGCATAAAAAATTCCCCTCTGGTCTTCTGTTACCAGCTTAACAAGATAAGGGGTTAGGACTAAAATCCAATTTTGGGGCTTTAGAGAGACGATTCAATTGTTAATGTTTAATTTAGATTCTGTTTTGTAGAGGAGTCCCTCTGTAACGTTGATGTATCAAGAGTTTCGATATTAAAAGGGGTGTCTCTCAGTCGAAAAAATCGACTTTTGAAACAGCCCCTTCTTTATTTCCACT
>NZ_CATKQT010000018.1:0-36895 GCF_949767855.1 Brevibacillus sp. IT-7CA2 | reverse complement strand
CGAATCCTCGGGTTTTTATTTATGCTAGGGAATCTAGACCAATACACCTGTTGGTGCGCCCAGCACTTGAGCAATGACTGGCGGATACACTTCAGGCGTACCGTACAGTCTCCAAGTACCGTCCTCACCTTGACCGAACAAGCCATGGATCATCCAATCTGCTGCCAGCGTAGCACCCAATTCAGCGCCAACAGACAGCTTGATTGTCTCGCCATTCGCACGTTTTGCCGTACAACCAGATGAAGTGATCTCTTGCACGATTATGGATTCTTCCGTGATATCTTTGATCGCCATCGGGTTGCTGTAAAGATTTTGAGTCGCTTCTTTTTCCAGCACGCCACGCAAGCGATAGGATTCCGGCAATGTTTCCTTCAACTCGGCGAACAATGGCTGCATGACAGGATAAAGCGCGTATGGTCCTTGCTTATCCAGCCACTTGAAGAACGCCGTCAAAACAGACATCAGATTTGTTGCCAACGTTTTGGTCGTTGCGTCCGTGCGCGTGAAAATGTCGTGGACGAGGAAGTATACCAGGTCCTCTCTGCGCAACTGCTCCCATGTGAAAGATGGGCCAAACGCTCCTCTAACGAATGAACGTAAGTTGTTCATAACCTCATCGTACTTTTTGACGGTTGCTTCTGACTTGCCCTCGGTCATCTCATGCACGAAGCGATTGATGTCCGCAAGTCTGTCAGGATGTACAGTGTACACACTCTCCGGCAACCCCTCGATCAGCGGACGGCGCAGCAGGTTATGCACATGCAGGCTGTCATTTGACAACGAGAGGCGAGGACGAAGCATGTCCATTCGGATAAAGCGAGCCAAACCTTGTCCGATTTTACGATCCTGTTCCATTTGCTTCATCAGCTTGTGGAGTTTTTCATGCAGCTCCTTGTTTTCTGTAGCCGCAACCAAGAGTGGAGCCAAATCATCGAGCTGTTCATGGGAGGTAACCAGCCATTTTTCAGCAAAATAAGTTTGGACTGCCCACTGCAACACTTTGGGTGGCAAAGTAGGCTGACTCGTGATAAACAGAGTTCCTTTGGACAAACGAGAGCCCGTTGAAGTAAGAACGCGAATCTCCTCTTCGTTCTCAAATGCAAGCAGCAGCAAAAGCTCTGCGACTTCGTCCAACTGCGGTGCATACCCTTCCAGAATCAGGCTGTCATCCTGCAAAATCACTTCTGCCTGTACTTCGTATAGCTCCAGCAAGGCATCCTTTAAATTCGGGAACAAATGCTCTTCCTTGCGTGTCGCAAATACCCATGTCTCACGAGCACCATCCCGTTTTTTCAGCTCAAATGCAGGGTTCGACTCGATTACTTTCAGCAGTTGTTTACGATCTGGCATAGCATAGGTACGACGCAGAAGGGATTCTTGCTTCGGTGCTTCCGACTCGCTTGCCGCTTCACCAAATTGAACAATGAAGTGATACAGCTCTGTCGTATAGCTTCTCTTGCTCGTATCTGCCTTCGCAGCTTCTACTTCTGGATGCTGGTGTAACCACTCGAGCAGGCTTTCCTTGACATGTGGCTGCAAGATAATGCTGCCAGAGAAGAGCATATCACGCAGACCTAGATTCAGCAGACGCCCTACGATCAATTGTCCAGGGACAACATTCAACGTATTGGCACGAAGCAGATAGTGTTTTTCTTCCGAAATCGGTTGTTGAACCGTGATGACATCACGATCCACTTCCACGATTTCATAAACATTCAGGTGCAATCCAGCAAACGCACGGCGAAGATCAGGCTCCATCCGACGTCCATGCTGTTTGATATAGTTCTCAAGCAGCGTGCTTCCACCTGTTTTGACGTCCAATACACACCAGTTGAAGAAATGGGCTGCCCATTCAGGACGTGCGACGCTCTCTTGGGTCAAACCTACTTCTTCTGCAAAACGACTCCGCGCTTCTTGAATCGTCTCGCTGGTTACATTTGCGCCGACAAAATGGTTCAGTCTTTCGACCCAGCCAGCGTATTCTTTTTGCAGCTTTTGCTCGTGGCGGCTACGCAGCTCCGTAATGGGAGTGACAACCCCACAGCATTTTTTGTATTTTTTTCCGCTCCCACAAGGGCACAGTTCGTTTCTTCCTACCGACATAGAGGGTTTGGATCTCCTTTCCATCCCACGCGGCATGCGCGGGGAATCATGCACAATCCCCCTATTTTACCGCATTATTCGTCATGTGTTCAAGTGTTCTCGCTTTGGTTCATGTGCGATACCCACATCCGTGTTGTTGCTTTCCCATTGGACAATAAATTGTTCCAGTCGATTCATCAACCTGACGATGCGCTGCTTCTCGCCCATGCATGCTGAAATAGCAGAGAGTTGGTTCGTGGCAAAAAGCTCCACCACTTCCTTCTCCATTTCTTGAAGGCGAATCCGATAGCCCGCGATAACCTCGCGCAGGATGGCAAACCTCTGCTCTAACCGGATCGTAGCCTCAAGTTTACTCATTGTTGTTCACTGGTAGCTAGCACCTGTTGAATGCCAAGTACGATCTGCTCATGCTTATGTTTCTCTTTCATCAGCACTTCTATAGCTTGCATATTGCTTTGTTGAAAATGAGCAACAACTTCTTGGGACATTTCTTGGTTTCTTGTCTCCAAGCGGTCGATAGCTTCTTGCATCAGTTTTTGTACTTCCTCGAGAACTTGCTGGTTGGTAATGGTAGACATAGTAGCTTCCTCCTTGGTAAATAATTGTTCTTGTTGTTTTTCCACCTGGTGTAAGGGATTCGCTGGTTCTTCCAATGCAATTTCTTCTGAGACGGACTCGCTGTTTCCTATCGATACAGAAGGGGCAGCAACAGCAACCTCAAGGGCCGCCTGCTCTTCCTTGGAATCTTCGCTACGAGCAATGATGTACATGGTATCACCGTCAATGCGGAAGCGGTCATCTTGCGCAGGGAGAAAAGCAGCATCTGCAGCAATCCCTACTTCCTGCTCCAGAAAATGGACTAATGTGCGAGCAGCTACCTGCGTAATGCCATTGTCGCGGCAAAACGCATACACTTGGTCATTGCCCAAAGTCCACTCTGCCAAAAACCATCTGCTGTCGCCTTGATATTGCACAAAGCGAGGATCGCGTTCCAATTGCAGCATACGAAGAATCTGATTCCAGCCAAACTGCGTTTGACGACGCAGCTCTGCGACAATTTGCTCAAGCTTTTTTGGTGTTTGGCTATCTCGCAAATAGCGATGAGCCAAGTCGTACACTTGATGCGGCTGGTGAGTGACCTCTACGATCGCCTCTGAGCTTCCAACTCGCACTGGAGACTGCTCCATGTTCAACACTTTATCCAGTATTGTCTCGCAGTCCAGATCCAAAAAAGCATTCAGCTCATTCGCTTCCATCCGGGAGCAGATCTCCGTACGTGGAAGGGAGCGCTCACCGGGCCGGAATACCTTTTTTACAATACTTGGTAGGGTATAAGTTGGCCGTTTCATTGCACTTTCTCCTTCTCGTGATCGGCATTGTTTGCCAAATCAAATGGGAATCAAGAAGATATTCTACAAAAAGAAAAAAAATCCTACCTGCATTGAAGTGTTTATGAATTCCGATAATGATGAAAAGGAAAACCCGACATGGCTTCTACACCATATCGGGTATTGGTTATTGGGTAGCTTTCCATTCCAGCCAGGTTTCTTCTACTGCACTCGTTGCAGCATCGATCTGCAAAGACTTGGCATCAGCTGTCGGTAAATAGGCCAACTGCGGCAGTTTCGCTGCATGTGTACCTACCTTCGGATACCAGTATGCCAAGCGCAGATTTGCTTCTTTGACATACGCATCCTTTGCTTTCTCATCCTTGACAATACCGTCTTTACTGATGGTAGCAGGCATGGACGGCAGATCATTTACTTGAGCAAGGACTACATTGCCCTTCTTTGCGTCCACTTCCACATAAAACAGTGGTCTCTTGGTTGGGATACCGTCAATCTCAGGATGAAAAGCAAAGCTACTGATCGGCCGCACCAGATTTTGATCCGCCCAACCCGGCAGATTTTCCACAAGACTCGTCTCCTTTACGGAGAAAGATTCTTCTTTGGACAGTAAGTATTTCTCCACAAATTGTACTGCGATGTCTTTTGCCTCGTCATGCGTGAGCGGCTTCTCACGCTCCTTTTCTACGGGACCGTCCAGCTTGAATTCAATGGGTGATTTTGTTTTACGGTCGAGGGTAATCCACGCGCTTTGATACGAACTCGCATTCCATTCATGGCGATCGATGTCACTGTTTTTATACTTTTTGTCTTCTTTTACATTTTTGTATGTGCGTTGATTCAGCTTCAGACCAAAATCCTTCTCGAGCATCTGCTCCATTTTTTTCGTATCTCGCCAGACACTCATGTCGGCTGTTCCTTTGATTTTCATCGTCTCACTCGTTGTTTTATACACAGACGGAACTTCTTCACCAGACAGAGCATCTATCGTTGGCAATTGGTCAGGCACGTAAACGAGCTTACCCGCTGACTCATCGTAGACCAATTCCAAGGATACCTTGTCTTGCCACTCCTTCATTGCCTTTTCAAGCGGTACTGCCTTGCTTGGGTCCACTACCTCTGCTGTAGTAGGTAGCTTTACCTTTTCTTGATGAAAACGGACAACCTGACCCTTTGCGTCAACCATGACCCGTGCCATCTCTTTGTCCACCCATGTATTGTTCAACTGTGGGTAGATGCTAACAACTGCCAGATGATCCAGCTCTGATGCACGATCGATAGAAAACATCGCTTGCGTGGAAATAACATGATCAACCGTTATGTAATTTCGAATAAAATCGACAGCCTTTTGATAGGCTTCCTTATTATTGATTTTGGTTGTTTTGTCCCGGTTCACATCATGCAGGACAAAGCTGGTCATATCTCCCTCTGCATTTGTAGAGATATTGAGCGTCGTATTCGTGGTAATCACACTCTTTCGATCTGAGAGATTAATGACATACCCCGAGTTGCTAGTCCCTCCATATGAGTCCACATGAAGGTCCTTCATAAGAGGCAAATAGTCCTCTTTCAATTCTGTTAACAAATGGACGATGTCTTCTGGCAACTCAATGGGTTCCAGACTCGATTTGCCATCATACGCATAGGAAGACAACGGATGCAGAAGTGCCACTGGTGTCGTGACCATGCTGACTGCCAACACAAACATGGCAGCTCTGTTTCGCTTTTTCACATGAATACCTCCTATTTACAAGCATTACTGTTAAGACGAGCTTCCTGCAAAAACGTTTCTGATTTATCTAAAAAAGCCAACTGCTTCGTTTTGCTTAGCAGTTGGCTTTTTATTGCATGAATTAATACCCGCGCCAGACTTTTCGTCTAAGCACGCCAGCGTACGCCCATTCCTCTTCTTCCGTCATATCCGCTAGTGTTTGGCTCAAAGCGTTCATTTTGCTGTCGATCTGGTCCAGGTAATGGAACATGACAGCTGTAGGCGTTTTTCCAGATACAGCACTGCCCCAGCCGTTCTCTACCTCTCCATGATGACTCAAAATGCAATGCTTCAAGTGCAGAACCTCCGCGTCCCCTAAAGAAATGTCTAGCTTGCGGCAAATGCCGCTTACCATCTCGACTCCCATGACCAGATGACCAATCAACTGACCTGGCGTGGTGTAATCCGGGGCGATGGGATCAGATAGCTCGTACAGTTTTCCAATATCGTGCAAGATACAAGTTGCAATCAGTACATCCCTGTCTACTTGTGGATACAGTGGCAAGAGGCTCTGTGCCGCCGTCAACAGAGAGACAATATGCTCGAGCAAACCATGATAATAGTTGTGGTGCATGCGAACGCCAGCCGGATAATGGCGAAGGCGATCCTGAATCTCCTCTGTTGACAGTGCTTCTTGAATAATGGCCTTGAGCGTGGCACTCTGCAGGCTGTCGACTGCATGGGTAAGCTTTGTCCACAGTTCATCTACCGGAACTGGTGAGATCGGAATGAGCGACTCCATCTGAACTTCGTCGGATGCGGCAGCCGGTCTGATCCGTTGAATCACCAGTTGCTTTTTCCCACGATACACCTGGACGGCAGCATCGACCTTCACGACAGCCTTGACGTTGATCCATTCCTTCATTTCTGCATTGACATCCCATAGCTTTGCCGTGATCGTTCCGGAGCGATCTCCCAGCTCCAGATTCAAGTATTCACTCTGGTTACTCGCTACGCCAGCTTCCTTGCTTTTAATCAGGCAAAAAGCGACTACACGCTCTCCCTCTTGATAATCCAATAAATATTTCATCTAAATGTCCCATCCTAGCTTATTTTTTTCGGAACAGGGTTTCTTCGAGCTTTTTCACTATTTTCTTGCCGACTAAATCATCCGCTGATCGAACCACCTTCGTAATGACAGCCAAAAGGTCTTCTTCGCCATTCCAATGCTCACGTACAATCGATTCATCGATATCCACCAAAATCTTGCGCAAAGCATAAACAGCCAAAATAACGTCGTCCACAAGACCGAATCCGCCGACTAATACCTCCGGAATAAAATCAATCGGGGTAATGAAGTAGGCAACCGCTACACCCGCTAACGCTTTTGATTGAACACCTACGCGCTTGTCCAGCATAAGGCGGGCCAAGAGTACAAACAAATCTGGTGCAAGCAATATAAAATTGGCTACAGAATCATTGACTCCCTTGTCTCTAATGAACGTTTCGATTTTTTCACGCAATTTATCATAAAATCGCTGATGTTTTTCTGGTAATACTACAGGAACCAGTTCGGTTGGCTTCTGAACCACAGGCAGTAGATTTTCGTTGCGGTTTTCTTCACTCATTCTGATCCCTCCGTAATTGCTTTTTTACATTCTTCTTGTGTCTGAAATACGACCAGGTTGCGATCAATGCGAGCAAAGCGATAAAGAAAATCGCGAGGTTACGAGCAATCAAATCAAACAGCTCATCCCAGCGTTCTCCTAATTGCCAGCCAAGCGTCACGAAAAGCAAGCTCCAAAACAGCCCACCCAAATAGGTATAGAGCATGAAAGTCGGAAAAGGCAATCGCGTGATCCCCGCAAAATAAGCTGTAAACTGACGAACACCAGGGATGAAATAGCCTAGCGGAAGCGCCCATTTACCGACGCGATTAAACCACTCTTCCGTTTTTTTGTAAACCGTATAGCCCATCCCTAATCGTTTCCCATATCGTTCGAGAAAAGCGTAGCCTAACGTTCTGCCGATCCAGTATGCCACCGTCATCGCTGTAACGGAACCGAGAAAGCAGACGAAAAAAGTAGGCCAAAATTCCAATTTTCCCGTTGAAACAAGAAATCCAGAAAAAACGAGCAGCGTTTCTTCAGGCAAGGGCATCCCCAAAATTCCTAGAAAGAACAATCCAAACAAGGCGCCATACCCATATTGCGCAATATAGTCACCGAAGGTTCCCATTACATCTTCCACGAATGTCACCACTTTTCCAGCAAGCTGCCCTCTTCCATTATGCCAAAAGAAAGGCGCATTCTCAAATCAGAGCTCATATGGCAACTATTAATTTTTGCCAACTTGGAGATACTCTACAACATCAACCGAAAAACGAATCCAGCCTCACCATTCGCCTTACCCTTAGGGAATATTACAGACAAATGACTTGGGACAAACGAGGGATAGCACGGATGTTGAAAAAAACATATCGAAAGCTAAAATTCGAATACTACAAGGTGCTGAGAATGAAAGGGGCTCCAGCTTTTGTCGCCCGCGGATTTTCGCTCGGAATCTTCATCGAGTTCATTACCCTGCCTACTTTTGGCCTCGCGTTTCTCTTGCTTTTCCCGCTAAGCAAGCTGTTTCGCGCCAGTTTGCCCGCTGGTTTGGTTGCGTTTGTCATCGGAAAGCTCATCTTACCGCTTTTCATCCTTTTCAATTACAATATTGGATACGTGTTGATCGGCAAACCGTTACAAGGGCATTTGATCCACCACGAGTCTGGGATGCAATGGCTTGTCTGGGTGAAAGAAAAAGGACTTGTCTATTTTACCGGGAGTGCCATCATGGGGCTGATAGTCGCTTTCGTGAGCTACTTTCTCGTTTTAACTGGCCTTCAATTGTATCGTCGCAAGAAATTACGGCGCTCATTCCCTAAAGAAAGCCCTACCCCTTAATCGTTCGAACGAAAAAGACCGGTCCGACAATTGAATGTCAGTCCGGTCTTTTTTGCTCGCAATGTTATGCAAAGTAGCCTTTATCCTGCAGGTGCTCCATGATTTCGGCAACAGTTTTCTCTTCGTTCAAGAGCTCCACGGTTACTTTCACTTGCTCTGGGGACAAACCGTTCGCTCCGAGGCTTTCCTCGATCAACACGTCGTTAGGGCGACGGAAGTACGTTTGCAACGTACGCTTCACACGTCCTTCCAGACTTGTTCTCAGCATCAATTCAGTCGTAGACATCTGTTCCACCTCTTTCCTAGAAAGATTTGCGTAACCCCTATTATCTTATAAAACCGTGGAATAATCAACCTTTCTGCGAAATAGCTTCCTTGCATAGTTGATCCCGGTTTTCGTCATGGGATGAACGGAGATGTTCATCGATCGATACCCCATCATACGTCAGTTGGGAAAACTGCTCTTTAAGTACGTCTTCCTCTACGTTATTGGCGATACCCTCGAAAACAACTGCACGTGTATCCAACAAGTACTGGCGATCCCGTTCAATCCGATGCAGGATTTCCTCGCGTCCTTTTGCAGGTACTCCGTGTCCAGGAATGACTTCTTCCACATCTCCTTGAAGGACCAACCGCTCGATTTTTTCCAGACTCTCCAAATAGGCACTGCTATCATCGATAAACGGGAATTCCAAATTGGATAGCATATCACCGACAACAAGCAGCTTCTGCTCCCGGAACAAGGTCGCCATCTGATCGGGTGTATGTCCTGGTACAGGTAGGAAAAAGACTTCCTGCCACTCTTGTGCATCCTCCACTAATTTCGTGAATTTCGGCATTCCTACTTCATACGATCTGACCACATAATACGACCCGTCAAACCTCTTTGCCTTGTTCAGCTTCTTCTCGATCCGCCCATCGGTGAGGATTCCCTTTTGTGCAATGACTGTGGCATCCGGAAATTTGCCAACTCCGACAACATGATCCCAATCTCCGTGAGTCAGGACAAGAACGAGCTCTCTTCCATTCCTCTCCCTTTGCACATAGTCAGCAATCGCCTCTATCTCATGGGGAAAATAGGCCGGATCAAACAAGTAGAGACGTTGCTCGGTTGATACGACTGCACTGGTCGTTTGCCACAGACAACTTGTAAACAGCTTGTAGGGTTGTGCCATATCTATATGCCTGGCATGATGTTGCGCTTATGCTCAGAGATTCGATGCAGGTAATCGATGCGTTCTTTGGCTTCTGGTCGAGTTTCCCCAGTAATCAGCAATCGATCCAGATCCTCATAGGTGAAGCCCATCTCCTGTTCATCTGTCTGCCCTTCCCACAAATCAGCTGAAGGCGGCTTCGTAATGATCTCAGCAGGCACCCCGAGCTCAGCAGCGAGAATTCGCATCTCATGCTTGGTCAGGCTTGCTACTGGATTAAAGTCGGCAAGACCGTCTCCGCCTTTTGTCATATAGCCAACATGAATCTCGCTGCGGTTGCACGTATCCGCTACCAAGTATCCTTTTTGGTTAGCGACGGCGTACAACACTGTCATCCGCAAACGAGCCTTTGTATTTCCCTTTGTTTTGTCATCAAGCCCAAGTACACCCTCGATAGCAGGAACCAAAGCGTCGTAGGCTGGCCCTACATCAACCGTGTGCAAATTCAATCCAATCGCTTCAGCAAGTCGCTTGGAATCTGTTTCATGAAGGGTTTGCGAGTAAGCAGGCAACCAAACGCCAATGACGCGTTCAGAGCCTAAAGCACGAACACACAGCGCTGCCGTAACGGCACTGTCAATCCCACCAGAAATACCGACGACTGCACCGCCGAGGCCATTTCCGTCAATTTGCTCACGAATAAAGGCAATACGTTTTTCCACGTCTTCTTTTACATGAATCTGGTAGTTCGCCAGATGTTCTTGAAACTTGTCCACGCTACCTACCCCCAGGGTTGATTATTTCTCCCTCATCCTACCATGCCGTTTTCGGTGTGGCAATTGGCGCAGAACGGGACTACACTATATACTATAGAGAGTTTTTGACTAACGAGGAGAAGGAGAGAGTCGATGATTATCCTCAAGACACCTGAAGAAATTGAACTCATGCATGCAGCAGGCAAGATTTTGGCTGCTTGTCATCGTGAGATTGCCAAGATGATTCGTCCAGGCATTTCTACCTGGGAGATTGATCAATTCGCAGAAGAATTTTTAGCTAAAAATGGCGCGACCCCTGAGCAAAAAGGGTTTCATGGGTATCCCTATGCCACATGCGGTTCAGTAAATGATGTCATCTGCCATGGCTTCCCGAAAAAAGAGCCTCTGCGTGATGGCGATATCGTTACAATCGACATGGTTGTTCGCAAAAACGGTTGGCTGGCTGACTCCGCTTGGTCTTATGAAGTGGGAACAGTGTCCCCAGAAGCGAAAAGACTGCTGGAAGTCACTGAAAAATCGCTGTATCTCGGTATTGAGCAAGCTGTCGTAGGCAATCGGATCGGTGACATTTCCCACGCCATTCAAACGTATGCGCAAGCACAAGGCTATTCTGTCGTGCGCGATTTTACCGGACATGGTATCGGTCAGGAAATGCATGAGGAGCCGTTCGTTCCTCACTTTGGCCCTCCTGGCAGAGGACAACGCCTCAAAGAAGGCATGGTCATTACCATTGAGCCCATGCTGAACATCGGGACGTACCACGCGATGGTCGATGAAGATGGTTGGACAGCACGTACTCGCGATGGGAAGCTGTCGGCTCAATATGAGCATACCCTCGCTATTACCGCGAATGGACCAGTTATCTTAACAAAACAATAAGGATGTACGAAGAGCCCTTGCATTGTCAGGGCTTTTTCTTTTTCTCCCAATGTGCTCGATCACACATCCAAGCGTTGACATCCCTTCTTCTGCTCCGTATGATGCAAGTACGTTTTGTTACTACTCAGTAACAAACTTATCCGACCAGCAACCGTTAAGCACAAGGAGGGTTCCATCCCATGTCCGATACAATCTCATCTAAGCAGCTTCGAGATATCCCATTGTCCGTTCTTGATTTAGCACCTATTACGGAGGGTAGCAACGCTGCTGAATCGTACAAAAACAGTCTCAATCTGGCACAACAAGTTGAAAAATGGGGATTTACACGTTATTGGCTCGCCGAACACCACGCAATGCCCAGCGTAGCCAGCTCTGCCACCTCCGTTCTCATCGGTTACATTGCCGGAGGCACCAGCAAAATCCGTGTAGGCTCAGGCGGCATTATGCTGCCCAACCATGCTCCACTCGTGATCGCCGAGCAATTCGGGACACTGGAGTCTCTCTATCCAGGCCGGATCGACTTAGGTCTTGGACGCGCCCCCGGGGCGGATCAACGAACAGCACGTGCGCTACGCCGCGATTTGCGGATTGGTGGAGACGATTTCCCGGAGCTATTGGAGGAGCTGCGTGAATATCTTCGTCCGCGAACAAGCGAGTCGGCATCAGCCATCCATGCTATCCCTGGCGAAGGTCTGAACATCCCGATCTGGCTGCTCGGTTCCAGCGATTTCTCAGCGCGACTGGCGGGTATGCTCGGCTTGCCGTTTGCTTTTGCTGGGCATTTTTCGCCGAACTTCACCTTGCCTGCATTGCAGACGTATCGCCATTGTTTCCGACCATCGGAAGTGCTGGATCAGCCATATGCCATGGTTGGCGTCAATGTGATGGCTGCCGATACCGATGAGCTCGCGAATCGACTGGCCACCTCCCATTACCAGGCATTCTTAAATCTCGTCCGCGGCGATCTCAAGCCAATCCAACCACCTGTGGACAATATGGATGAGCTATGGAGCGAATTTGAAAAACTGTCTGTCCAAGCACAGCTGCGTTCTTCCATCATCGGCAGCCCTGTTACCGTGAAAAGCAAACTGCAAGAGTTGGTCGATGCTACAGGAGCAGATGAGCTCATGATTACGACGCAAATGTACCACCATGCCGATCGTGTGCGCTCTTTTGAAATTGTCGCCGACGTCTGGAAGTCCTAAATGGGGGATGGTATATGACGGAAGCAAAACGGCCTCGCGTGCCTCGAGAAAAAGCACAAGAGATCATATTGAACGCTGCTGAAGAATTGTTTTATCAAGAAGGGATCCATACCGTTAGTGTAGACGCCATCGTCGAGCGTGCCGGAATGAATAAAATGAGCGTCTATCGGCAGTTTTCCTCGAAAACGGACCTGATTCTCGCCTATATGACCCGAAAGCAAGACGTATTTTGGCAAGAGTGGGAGGAGAGCATCGCCAAACATCCCAATCGACCACGAGAGCAGCTCATTCAGTTTTTTGCTGATTTGGCTGAGCGAGCGTCCAACGAGCAATTTCGCGGCTGTTGTTTTATCAATGTAGCTGTCGAGTTTCCTGATCCGGTTCATCCTGTTCGCGAGTTGGTTTGCTCGCATCAGAAACGAATCCGCGATGCTTTTTTGGACCGCACGACTGCCCTGGGCGCTGCGCATCCATGCGAGCTGGCCTATACGCTTATCTTGTTGATGGAAGGTACTTACGCGGATAGCCAGACATACGGAACCGATAGTGCAGCGATCCGTATGGTTCCTGCCATCGTAGAAAAAGTTTTGGACCAAGCGCTTCACAATTAAAAAAGTGGCCCCCTGCCTTCTTCGGGCAGTTGCCACTTCCTCTTTTTGTCGCTCATCGAGCTGTTTTAGCGCTGGGCACTGGTTGCATACTTGTCTTGTTTCGTCGTCATCGCTTCTAATTCTTTGACGTCTTGTTCCAAGTCAAGGATGTCTTCTTCAATCAGTTTTTTCAGATGTTGCTTTTCCCGCAAGATTTTGCGAGTTTGCTCCAAACGCTGATTCAAATCGAACACGCCGAGATACACTGCTTTTCCCTCCCTATGTAGGTTTTCCACCTTACATGTTATGCAGCGATCTCCAGAAGTTGCTGACCAATTTTTTTGTAGGGTCAAAATAGGTAAAAGTGAAAAGAGACTTCCCATGAGCGTAAAGCCCTGGAAGTCTCTTATTTACTTTAGAGTCCTTTGTATTTGCCCAATTCTTCGCGCAGGCGATACACTTCTTGTACCAAAGCTCGCTTCTCCAAACGGTCAATCTCCTGATCCAAATCGTTCATACGTGCATGTCCACTGTATGGTACATCATGCATCGGGAAACCGTCAGAAGCGTATGACCACTGCGGTTCCTTTGGCATGATCATCGCCATCAGCAAGTAAAGCAAAATCGGTACTCCTGTAAAAACAGTGAGAACGACAACTCCTACACGTACCAGCGTAGAGTCAATGCGCAGAAATTGCGCAATCCCACCACAAACTCCAAATAACCGTTTATCATGAGAACGGTATAGTCGTCTTTCCATCATTGCATTCCACCCTCTCTACAGTATCCGCTTGCCTTGTATCTACAGGATACCCGATAGGCGATTCCGGTAAAATGGTCCGTAGAGGGATTTGTCCTCCGTCGCTGGACGGAGATCAATCATTTAGCAGGCGGCTCATAAACAGGGCGGGGACGATCAAACTGTTCGCCCAGAGTCGCATACGTATGACCCGCTAATCTGCTAACCGGTGCAAACGCTGCTGCATCAATCCGTCCTGCATGATACAGCTCATCTGCTACATGTACATGCACCACTTCCCCGATAATCAAATCCGAAGTCGTCGGACTACCTAATTCCACAATCTGATGCAGCTTGCACTCAAAATGGATGCGGGATGCACGCAGTCTCGGTACCTTGACGAGAACAGATGGTACGACTTCCAGCCCTATTGCCTCTACTTCACTGATCTCTGGCGGATAATCAGCAGAAGTCTGATTGACCGCATCCACATTGTGTACGTCCACCATATTGACCACGAATTCTCCCGTTTGCATGATGTTTCGTGCCGTATCTTTTGGGACACTACCCGGCTTGCGCATGACGGCAACCGAAACCATCATCGGTTCAATGCTGGCGACATTAAAATAGCTGAAAGGAGCGGCATTGACGATCGTCCCCTCCCCTAACGAGGTGACCCAAGCGATCGGCCTCGGGACGATGCAACCGATCAAGAGCTTGTATTTTTCCTGCCGTTCAATCTCGTGAATAGCGATTTCCATTGCGTTTTTGCACCTCTTCCTATTCCTGCGGTGGCATCCAGCTTGACATGTATGCCTCATCCTCAATTTCCAACGCTTGCTTTGTAACGTGAAGCGGGTTGAATGTGTCCAGCATAACAGCCAGCTCCTGCGTTTCTTTTTTCCCAATGCTCGCCTCTACCTTGCCTGGATGCGGCCCGTGAGGAATCCCCATTGGATGCAGAGTGATCGAACCCTCATAAATACCTTTTCTGCTCATAAAATTGCCATCTACGTAGTATAACACCTCGTCACTTTCTACATTACTGTGGTAGTAAGGCGCTGGGATTGCTTGCGGATGATAGTCGTACATCCGCGGAACGAACGAGCAGATGACAAAGTTTTGACCAGCAAAGGTTTGATGGACAGGTGGCGGTTGATGAATGCGTCCAGTAATCGGTTCAAAATCATGAACACTCAGTGCATACGGATACAAATAACCGTCCCAGCCCACGACATCGAACGGATGGAAGTCAAAGAAGTAGCTGTAGACCACGGATTGACGTTTGACGCGCACCTCGAAGTCTCCGCTTTCCACATGCGTCACCAATTTTTCCGGCAAACGAATATCACGTTCACAAAACGGCGAATGTTCCAACAATTGACCGTGCTCGTTGCGATAACGCTTTGGTGGCACGATCTCATTCTGGGACTCGATGACGAGGAAACGACTCTGCAAAGAAGGTACAATCCGATAGGTCGTGCCGATTGGAATGACGAGGTAGTCGCCTGGCTTGTAAGTGAGTGTACCGAAAATCGTTTGCAGCTCTCCCTCACCTTCATGGACAAAGACGACTTCATCCCCATCCGCATTGCGATAAAAGTAATCCATCGGCTCTGTCGGTGCGCATACTGCCATGACGACATCGTTATTTCCCAGCATGTAGCGACGTCCGAAAATCGGGTCCCCACCCGGCTGAACATCAAACGTTTTAAAATGCTGATGCTTCAAATCAACCTGCTCCACATATTCCAAGCGGACATCTGCGTATTTGCGTGTCTCCCTCACTTGGGTAGGTGGATTGTGGTGATACAGGATTGATTGAATTCCGGAAAACCCTTTGGTTCCCATCACTTGCTCGCGGTACAGTCCCCCATCCGGCTTGTAAAACGTCGTATGCCGCTTTTGTGGAACTTCCCCCATTCGTTGATAAAAAGCCATACGTTCCTTCCTCCTTTTTCATCCTTATTCACAAATCGTATTGCGAAGCACACCGAGGCGTTCCACCTCTAGCTCTACTACATCACCTGGCGCAAGCCAAGCATACTGCTCTGTCCCCAGCTCCAAAATGCAGCCAGTCCCTACTGTTCCTGATCCGATAACATCTCCGGGATACAAGGAGCAATCCTCCGAGGCGCGGGCAATCATTTCAGCGAATGTATAGTGAATGTCTTTGAAGTTTCCTTTTGAATACTCCCTACCATTGATGCGTGCCACCATCTCCAGATCGTAGCGGCTGCCCTTTTCGCCTGCAATACGTACATCCGCCAGCTCCTCCGGTGTAACCAGCCACGGTCCCATGGACGTTGCGAAGTCTTTGCCTTTTGCTGGCCCTAATCCGACCTTGACCTCTTCCCGTTGTATATCCCGGGCGCTCCAGTCGTTTAAGATACAATATCCTGCGATGTGCTCTTCCGCTCGTTCTACTGGAATGTTTACTCCTGCTTTTCCAATCACGCAGGCAATTTCCAGCTCATAGTCCAGCCACTCGGTTGCTTTGGGTCTACGAATATTCGCTTGTGTCCCTGTAAAAGCTGCTGCATTCGAAAAATAAAAGACGGGGAAGTGATACCATTCGGGCACCATCGGAAGTCCACGGTTGGCTCGCGCTGTCTTCACATGGGCCTCGAAGGCGTAAAAGTCACGAAAGCTGGCGGGACGTGGGAGTGGCGAACCTAGCTCGACTTGTTCCAAATCCCAGCCATCCTGTGCCTCGTATGCTGTTTGGAGAACGGGTAACCAGTTCTCCCACTCCTCGAGCAAACCACTCACTGTGCTCGGCGCGCCCAGGCAAGCATGTGCAATATCTTTGACTTTTCCTTCTTGCAAGAGCCCCGCTCGCCAAGCATCCCTTTCCCTTTCTCGATAGGAAACCAGCTTCATGAAACCCTCTCCTTCTCTTAGGCAAATAAGAAAACCCAGCTCACCCCCAAAGCAATTCCGGTGCATGACAAATAGAAAGGGAAACCCTCTTTGTCAAAACGATCCGAAACAGGCTTCAGGCGCAAGCTGGGTCTAGTCTGCTACTGAAAAAAATCTTTGCGGGATTTTCCCCCGCAGACAGCCAGCTATTCTCTGTTGTGTTTCCAATGTTTGTAACGAATTTCTTCTATCATATCGAAAACGCTTACAGCTTTCCAGAGGGAAATGACGAAATTTTTCGCCTAGGTCATTTCCTTGCATGGATAATCGGGAAAAAATTGTTGGACTAGCTGCTCCATATCACGTGGCAGCGGCTCCTCCCAGCTCATTGCAAGACCGCTACGCGGATGGACAAAAGATAGCCCCCATGCATGCAAAGCTTGTCTGCCGATATGCTCCCGTTCTCCCCCATACAGATCATCTCCTGCAAGTGGGTGCCCTTCACTGCTCATATGTACACGAATCTGATGCGTGCGTCCCGTCTCCAGCTTCACCTCAACAAAACTCATTCCTTCCCCTCGGGCAAGTACATGATAGTGGGTAACAGCTGTCTGCCCATCCGGTCTCACCTGTCTGGTGATAAACGAATTTTCCGCTAGACCAATCGGCGAATCAATCGTACCTTCGTCTGACTCCACGATCCCTTGAACGATAGCTCGATAGGTCCGCTGCAACGTCCTGATCTGCTGCATGCGGCTGAATTGTTCATGCGCCCATTGATTCTTGGCTACGATCATCAAGCCTGATGTATCTTTATCCAAACGGTTCACCGCTCGGAACTTTCTGTGCTCACCACGCTTTTTCCAATAAGCGATCATCCCGTTTGCCAATGTTCCACTAGGATGATTTCCTGTCGGATGAACGACCAATCCTGCTGGCTTTGCGATGACCATCAAATCCTCGTCCTCGTAACGGATGGAGAGCAGCATGTCCTCTGGGGAAACGGTCTCTTCCACCTCTTCTTCAACCATGACTGCTATTTTATCGCCAGCTTGCAATTTTTCGTTCACATATACGAGGACGCCATTCCGTGTAATGGAGCCTTTAAACTTGGCACGAATGAGCAAGCGACGCGATACACCATACCGCTTTTGCAGTACTTCTCGCACAGTTTGCCCTGCATCTGCCTCATCAACCGTGAAGCTAATTAATTCTTCTAGCATGTTGTCTCTCCTTTAAGTCTTCCCTCCTCCTCAGTATAGCAAAAAACGATCATGGCTGTTTGGCCATAACCGTCTGGAGTGTCTATCAGATGTTGTCTTTCACTTCGATGACAAATGCATGACCTGCATCGCCTTGCGTCCACTGACCGCGAACATCGAACAAATACCAGCCCGGCTGTTCGGGTGCCTTCCACTGATTGCCGTTTTCCACTGATAGCTCAACTTCACTTATACCGTTCCACTGTGTTACCTTGAGCGTATTTGCAGTTGGCTGCTGGGCAAAATTGACGGTCAGCGTCGCCCCCGGCTTTACTTGCAGGGGTGCAGGCTTATGCTCTGCGACGAGTTCCGGTGGTGCCGCCGTATCCTTGCAGATCGACTCGCTATTATAGCTCCAGCAGGAAGATGCAGGTACCGTCGTAGCTGTTTTTCCGCTCCATTCAATGACTGGCTGTGGTGGTTCCGCAAGCTGTGAAGTCCCTTGCGCGGACGATCCGTTCCCACACCCCGTCAGTAACAGTGTCGCTATCAGAAAAAGTTGACCAAGCCATCCTACCTTTTTCATCCAATCACCTCAAACCTATGACGCAAGAAAAAGGGGATTCGTTTCATACGACTTGGTAGTCGATCATTGCCCTATGATTGCCAAACACGAGTTGGAATCGAAAAAGTAGTAGAGACCTCTTTTACATAGTCATCAAGCTGTTCTGCTGGATTTTCGATCGGTTTGCCATGGCATACTTCCAAATAGCGTGGTCGCAATTGGCGGACGATCAAACTGCTTTTGAGTGCTTGAGCCATATCCGCCGTAAACATCGGCATGGGACGATGCAATCTGCCGCGTTTGGAAGTAAACAAGTCTCCCGCCAAAAGAACTCCGTCCTTTTCGTGATAATACACCACATGCCCCGGAGAATGACCAGGTGTCAGATAAGGTTGCAGTTCGCCAATGGGAGTTATTTTCCCTTCAGCATCCTCTGGCAAAGGCTGAGCCAAGCCAGGCTGAACGTTTACTTCCAGCTTTTTACGACGAGGATACAGCTCTTTCCCTTCCATATACGGAATCTCGATTCGATGGCCAAAGACTGGTACGGTTCCTTCCGCCGCGATTTTTTTAACGGCCCCCACGTGATCCGAATGACCATGCGTCAGCAAAATTCGCTTGAGTGGTCCTGCATTCAGCTGCTTGATAAAAGCCATAATCCGTTTCGTCATAAATGGCATCCCCGCATCAACAAGCGTAACGCCATCTTCCTCCCTGACAATCCAGACCCGCAAAGGAATCAACAACCACGCTTTGATACACCAAATGTTCGCCGAGATTTGCTCCACTCTAATCATTCTCTTGTCACTCCCTGTTCATTATTTTTTGACTTCCTGCGAGAAAAACATCTACGGATAAAGCGAATGTAGGTGCTAACCTTTCCATCAAGCTGTCCAATGGTTCTTCGGAATGTGTATACGTACCGACGATGCCATGCAACGTGTAGAAGTAAATCCGAGCATGGGCCAGCGCTTTTTCTTCCTCTATGTCACTTGGCAAGCATCTTCTTACAGCCTCACTCAATAAACCAAACAATTGATTGCGCATCGTTTGCAATTCTTTTTCCGGTTCCTCTACATCGATCCGAGAGGCTTTGATCATGAAGAATAAGGTATACATCGTTCGATTGCGCAAGCAAAAGTGGATGAACTGACTGCTGATTTCACGCAGATTCTCTTCTGGTGTTCGTCCTTGTTTGGACAGTGTTTCTTCCATTTGTAGAGTCAAGCTTTGCAAAGGTTCCTTGGACAGATGATGAAGCAGTGCTTCTTTGTCCTTGAAATAAATATAGAGGGTTGTATGGGAACAGCCGGCTGCCTTGGCGATTTCCCTGATGGATACCGCATCAAAGCCTCGGGTAGCGAAAAGGTCTGCTGCCGCCGTCAAAATCGCCCGTTTCGTTTCTTCTGAGCGTATTTCTTGTTTGCTTGCCATGCGTGATATTCAGCTCCTTACTTCTCGAAAACTTTATAACCAGCGGTTAGTAACCAGTGGTTATAATATAACCACTGGTTATCAAATCCGTCAAGACTATTTTTTCCACTTGCTGCAAATAAAAAACTCCCTTTTCGTCACTTGGACAAAAAGGGAGCTTACTCATAAAAAGGATTGTTTTTTGCTTACTTCGCAGCTTGTGCAGCAGCAATCGCAGCTTCGTAGTTTGGATGCTCACCAGCAGCAGCCACATACTCAGCGTGTACAACCTTGTCGTTTGCATCAATTACGAATACAGCGCGAGCCAAGAGACGGAATTCTTTGATCGCTACGCCGTAAGCTGTACCGAAGGACAGGTCTTTGTGGTCAGATACTGTTTTCACTTTGTCGATGCCAGCAGCACCGCACCAGCGGTTTTGCGCGAATGGCAGGTCAACGGAAACAGTCAGCACAGTAACGCCTTCCAATTTCGCAGCCTCTTCGTTGAAACGGCGAGTTTGTGCATCGCACACGCCAGTGTCAATAGAAGGGATTACGGAGATGATGCGAACAGTGCCTTTGGAATCTTCCAAAGTTACAGGGGACAGATCGCCACCTACTACAGTAAAGTTAGGAGCAGTATCTCCTACTTTGATTTCAGGACCGAGCAGTGTTACAGGACCACCTTTGAATACAAATGCGCCTTGACGCTCAACAGCAGTTGTCATGATTTCTTCCTCCTCACCAAATCTTTCAGTATGTACCTCAATAATCATACCCTATCATTCACTTTTTTTCACTATGCCAATAGTAGAAATTACAGATTCACTTGCACTTTCCCGCTTCGCTTGGCTTGTACCTCGGCGATTCGCTTCACTTCATGCTCATACTCCCAATCCGTTTTCGCATTCAGCTCATGACAGCGCATCAGCGCGTGATAGAGGGCAAAAGCAAAGGTAACCTGCTTCATTTCGTACCGCGTTCCATGTGCCTTCGGCAATGCCGTGTTGATAATCTCAATTTGATACGTAGCTTTTTCCCGCTTGTCCCTGACTGGCACGATATACCCCATACGCTTTAAGACATGACCGTAATCGAATTCTCCTTCATCGTCAAAATCAATGGTGTCGTCCGATGTTGCCAAATACTCCAGCAAGGTCCCCATATCCAGCGTTTCGAAGCAAGCAGGCTGTGGCATGGACAAAACTGAGCCCTCATTGTTTACAAAATAAATATGGTCGCGATAATGAAAGATCAGTTCATCTTCTGGAACATCGTCGGGAAACATCCAGTGATTTTGTGGAATCAGGTAACGCCAGATTTGTGCAGGTTCACAATGGAGTAATTCCATGGCAGGGCTCCCTCCTTTTCCCTACCAGTTTTGGCAAAACTAGCACTGGCTATTCAGACTGCTCTTGCATGTAGCGTCGCCAATTCCCATGCGGAATGTGCACGCCTGTTTGCTTGACCAGGTCTCGATCCAAATAACGATATACGTAGACGTTCACGACCTGAGCTGTTCCTTCTATCGTCGCTGATACGATGATCCGCTCGTATTCATTGCGCGGATCACCCTCGCCATAGTACGTCTCCAGCTCGTCCAGTCCAGCTAACGCTTGCTCGTACACGTCAGGGGCAAACGTGACAATCTCCCCCACGACCTCCTGCTCTCCTTTCAGCAATCCCGGATAGCCTGCCGGCAAATGATAGATCTCACCTAGGATCGTGGCTGGTGTTGCCTCATGCTGATACGGTTTCACGTAATTCCTATGATTTCCAAATCCCGTCAAAAGTGTACCGTACACAAATACAGGCAGCTTGTCGTTCTGATTGTTCACGTTCATCCATCCTCCTGTGATCGAAAAAAGGTGTGTCTTGTGTCGAGAAAATTTTGTATATTTGTTCTATATATAATTTTAATACGTCTTTTTTTTCCGAGACGTAAGGGGGAGAGAATAATGAAAAAGAGAAAAATCAATCGCCTACTGGTAGCAAACCGCGGTGAGATCGCCATTCGGATCTTTCGCGCAGCAACGGAACTCGGCATACGTACGGTAGCCGTGTACTCCGAGCAGGACAACGTTTCTATCCATCGCTTCAAGGCTGACGAGTCTTACTTGGTCGGAGCGGGAAAAGGGCCTATTGAGGCTTACCTCGATATCGAAAGTATCATTGAAATTGCCAAGCGCAACGATATCGATGCCATTCACCCAGGCTATGGATTTCTTGCTGAGAATGCTGATTTTGCAAAGCGTTGCCAAGAGGAAGGCATCATTTTCATTGGACCATCCCCTGAGCTGATCGACAAATTCGGGGACAAGGTAGAAGCCCGTCGTCTTGCGATTGAAGCAGAAATCCCAGTGATTCCAGGCACTCCGGAGCCAATCGAAACACTCCAAGAGGCGCTTCTCTTTGCCAAAGAATACGGCTACCCCATCATTATTAAAGGTGTATCTGGCGGCGGAGGCCGTGGCATGCGTATCGTCCGCAGTCAGGAGGAATTGCAAGATTCGTTAGATCGTGCACGTTCCGAGGCCCGCTCTTCCTTCGGCAATTCCAAGGTGTATTTGGAGCGATACTTGGAACAGCCCAAACACATCGAGGTCCAAATTCTCGGTGACAACCATGGAAACATCGTCCATCTGTATGAGCGCGATTGCTCTGTTCAACGACGCCATCAAAAAGTGGTCGAAGTAGCACCGAGCCTATCGTTGGATGACAAACTGCGTGAAGATATTTGCCAGGCTGCTCTCACTCTCATGCAAAAAGCCGGTTATTCGAACGCTGGTACTGTCGAGTTTTTGTTAACGCCGGACAAGCGTTTTTATTTTATAGAAGTCAATCCACGCATTCAAGTAGAGCATACCATCACGGAGCTCATCACTGGAATCGACATTGTTCAGTCGCAGATTCGCGTAGCTGAGGGTCATGCGCTCTCCGATGAAGAAATTGGCATCCGTGCGCAAAGTGATATCCAGATGAGTGGTTTTGCCATCCAGTGCCGTGTCACAACAGAAGACGCTGAAAACAACTTCCTGCCAGATGCCGGTCGCTTGTCCGCCTGGCGTTCCGGTGGAGGCTTCGGCGTAAGGCTGGACGGCGGCAATGGTTATCCAGGCGCGATCATTACACCGTTTTACGACTCGCTTCTGGTCAAAATCTCCACGTATGGCGCGAGCTTTGATCAAGCCGCTCGCAAAATGCTGCGCACACTGCGTGAGTTCCGTATTCGTGGCGTGAAAACGAACCTGCCGTTTTTGGAAAATGTCGTGACACATCCTGATTTTTTGAGTGGCAACTACGATACATCGTTTATTGACACCAAACCAGAACTGTTCATCTTCCCTGGCCGTCAAGACCGTGGTACCAAATTACTATCTTATATCGGAGACGCGATTGTCAACGGATATCCTGGTCTCCAGAAATCGGAGAAAAAGCCGCACTTCGACTCGCCTCGCATCCCGCGGACACCATTTACCCAGCCATATCCGGACGGTACGAAGCAAATTCTGGACAAAGAAGGTGCCGACGGTCTGGTACGCTGGATTCAGGCACAGAAGCAGGTGCTTGTCACAGACACGACATTCCGCGATGCCCACCAATCTTTGTTTGCTACGCGTGTGCGCACCTACGATCTCGCTACCATTGCAGAAGCCACAGGTAAGCTCGGTTCCGGGCTCTTCTCGCTGGAGATGTGGGGTGGCGCCACTTTTGACACGACGATGCGCTTTTTGCAGGAATCTCCCTGGGAACGACTGCAAATTCTCCGCCAACGTATACCGAATGTTCTGTTCCAAATGCTCTTGCGCGGAGCAAATGGCGTAGGCTATACCAATTACCCGGATAATGTGATCCACGCCTTCGTCAAAGCCTCTGCGGAAAATGGCATCGATGTCTTTCGGATCTTTGACAGCCTGAACTGGCTTCCCGGAATGCAAACAGCTATTGAAGCCGTACGTGAATCTGGCAAGGTAGCCGAAGCAGCGATTTGCTACACCGGAGATATTCTGGACCCGACCAAGACCAAATACAGCTTGGCCTACTATGTCAATCTGGCTAAAGAATTGGAAAAAGCAGGTGCCCATATTCTCGCGATCAAGGATATGGCAGGTCTTTTGAAGCCGTATGCTGCTCATTCGCTCGTCTCTGCTTTAAAACAAGAAATCAGCATTCCGATCCATCTGCATACTCACGATACGTCAGGAAACGCTGGCGCCATGCTTCTGAAGGCGATCGAAGCAGGCGTGGATATCGTCGATGCTTGCGTCAGCTCCATGTCTGGACTCACTTCCCAGCCAAGCTTGAACGGGTTGATCGCGAGCCTAGCCCATACGGAGCGTGAGACTGGCTTATCTCTTGAATCGTTCAACAAGCTGTCTGATTACTGGGAGGATGTACGTCCGTACTACCAAGGCTTTGAAAGCGGCATGAAAGCGAGCAACACGGAGGTGTACGTTCACGAAATGCCTGGCGGACAATACACCAATCTGGAGCAGCAAGCCAAAGCCGTTGGTCTGGAAGGCCGTTGGGACGAAGTGAAGCACATGTATGCTGTCGTCAATCAAATGTGTGGCGACATCGTAAAAGTGACCCCGTCATCCAAGGTCGTCGGTGACATGGCACTGTTCATGGTCCAAAACAACTTGAATGAGGAAAATATTTGGGAGAAAGGCACACGCCTCGACTTTCCGGATTCCGTCATTCAATTTTTCCAAGGGTATCTTGGCCAACCGCCGGGAGGGTTCCCGAAGAAGTTGCAGGAGCTCGTGTTAAAAGGTCGCGATGCCTTTACTGCACGTCCAGGTGAATTGCTCGCGCCCGTTGACTTTACGCAAGTTGCGGCTGAGCTGGAAGCCAAAATCGGACGTGAGCCCAGTCATCTAGACGTCCTATCCTATATCATGTATCCGCAAGTCTATTTACAATTTGAACAACGCCTGAAGGAATACGGTGACCTCTCGGTATTGAATACGGGAACGTTTTTCTACGGATTGCGTCCGGGTGAGGAAACTGCCATTACGATCGAACGCGGTAAAACACTGATTATCAAGCTGGTCGCAGTTGGCGAGCTTCATCCTGATGGCCGACGCATCATCTATTTTGAACTGAACGGACAGCCACGTGAAATTTTCATCCGTGACCAGTCCGCAAAAGTCTCTGAACTGATCCGCCGAAAAGCAGAAGCACAAAACCCTGCCCACCTTGGTGCCTCTATGCCAGGAAAAGTGCTCAAGGTGCTTGTAGCTGAAGGTGACAAGGTGCGAAAAGGTGAGCATCTTTTGGTGAGTGAAGCGATGAAAATGGAGACGACGATTCAAGCCCCGCTCGACGGAAAAATTAAAGCCGTCTACGTGAAAGCAGGCGAAGCGATTCAAACTGGCGATCTGCTCATTGAAATGGAGTAGGCATCGTCTATAATAGGAGATAGTAAATTGATCCTAGGGATTCATTCCATTTGCTTATGAGGAGGTGACCGACATGAAAACGAATCGAGTCAGCCATGTTCCATTAAACCAGCGGGTAGGCCGCTATCATTCCCATATGCTTCAGGCAAAATTAAGCACGCCAGTCAATCCGATTCTCAGTTTTAATTTGCAGCCGTACTACACTCGTCAGCAGCAATGGACAACGGAGCTTTCCGATTCCTTATCGCGTCTGTACCGGTTTTCCTCAGATTTGGAGAAGAGTGCTCGGGAATTTATTGCCGCCGGGAAAGACAGCGAGGCTGGACCTGACATTGAGCGATTACATGAGCGAACACAGTCGTTAGTAAGTAAATACAATCGCCTACAGCTATTTCTTGCGGAAAAAGCAGATACCTTGACGACGCAAAAGTTAGATGCATTCGCTCAAGTGGCAAAAGATGAAGAGGAAAAACTCCAAACGTTTGGAATCAAGCTGTTACCAGATGGACAACTGGAAATGGATGATGAAGAATGGTCGGAGGCCGTACAAACCCGCTATGTGGACTATACAAATACAATGGAGCGTGTAGCCCAAGCATTCAGAGCAGGTACATTGGGATTGCAAAGCAAGCCCCTCGGCTCCTTTTCACGTTATTACGAGGAAGCGATGGCCCTCCATCCTTATATCGCCTCCTCCAGCTCGAGCCTTCATTATCAGCATGCTGCAAAAACAGGCTTGTATGTAAACGAACTCTGGTAATGCCATACGCCTACTATCTAAAAACAGGTATGCCCCTTTTGTGGAGCATACCTGTTTTGTGTTTTTCTTACTTTCGATCCATAAGGTCTTCCAAATCTTGTTCTTCTGCTCTGGCAATTATCGTATTGGAATAAACAGTAGGTTCATCCGATTTGGTAAACATCCCCTGAACCTTATCCACGATTTGCGGAACAGAATCCAAAATCCGGTCATAGAGATGGGTCGTATTTTCCAGTGGAATCGAACGAATTCCTTGTTTGCCCACGACCAAAAATGCTACAGGTGTGATAGAGACACCGCCCCCACTACCCCCACCAAACGGGTTACTAGTATGTTCATGCTGTTGAGTGTGTTGATGCCCATTATGATGGTGATCGTATTGGAACTCACTACCCCCGGCCGCGAAACCAAATCCTACCTTGGAGATCGGAAGAATGACACTACCGTCAGGTGTCTCAACAGGATCACCAATGATTGTATTCACGTCCACCATTTGCTTGAGATTTTCCATCGCTGTTCTCATGAGGCCTTGAATCGGGTGGTCTGCCATATTTGTCGCTCCTCCTTCCTATCGGTGTCATGTTTTATCATTCCCCCAACAAATCCGGAACATGTACCCTGCACAAGGGAATAAATATGTATGCTCTCACATTTGTGATTAGGCACGCGTAGGCGCAGCTTGCCATTTTCGCTGTTTACTTTTTCGAATCCGCAGAAAAACTTTTAGCGCATAGAAAACGAACTGGCCCAAATAAAAATGTAACACCGCTTGAACTTTCGTATGTAGAAGTGCTTGGTTCCAGACAGGCTGTACACTCATGGCAGGCATCGTCTGTAAAGAGATGGAGTGGGAGAGAATCCCGACTATCAGGCTTTTCACTCCCCAGATTAGTCCTGTCAGCGCCCCTGTTTCCGCTGCCTGACCTGTGCCCAACAACGTATGCCATTCTAGCTTCGTACAACGAATTTGTTTGAACAGGTCTTTTAGCAAAGGCAGCAAGTCACGTACTCTTTCCAGCACGTCACGATAATTGCGATACCATTTCTTCACTTGTCTCCGCGTAAAATCTTTGACCTTTTCCCGAAGCTTGCTTCCATGCTGAATCGTTTCCACCTTTGCAACAAGCTCTGGCCCAGCTTCTGTCATTTTCAAGAGGAGAATGGGAATTTCGTATTTCCTGCGAATGATACCCCAAGCTGCAATTGTAATCTCTAATTGATCATTATCGCCCTCGCGACTGTATAAACACGTCAACTGTATTGGCGTGATTACTAGTAGGACAAATAAACCAAGCAATCCTAGCAACACCCATACCATGAAAAAATCCCACCCCTTCCTCGTTAGTATGAGTGGAAAGAGCAGGAAATATGTTCAGCATTTTTATTAATCAAGCACGTATACTTTGACGCCTTTTTGCAAGCCATGATTTTCAGCTTCGTTCAACGTCGGAAGATACAGATCCACATGGCGTTGCTTTACCGCACCACCGATATCAGCTGCCACTGCATAGCCGTAGCCATCGATGTACAAGTGCGTACCAAGTGGGATGACATTTGGATCAACCGCTACAACACCTTCGCGCAGTGGATACTCCAGATACGACAGGATCTTGTCGTTCGTATAGCTGTAAGCAGTCGTCTGTACCGTTAATTCCTGGCGAAAAGGTGTACCGTTTGCGAGGGCTTTTGTCGTTCTCGGCTTATCCGGAAGCAAGTGAAGGGCCGCGTATGTGGCTGCTTCGGCTCTCGTCATGTACTTGTTCGGCTTCAAAGTACCGTCCTCATAGGCACTCATTAACCCGTTTTGCATGGCGTAAACGAGTGGGCGTTGCTCTTTCTCTTTCACGTTGTTCCCATCCATGTATTGGTTCAATGTCTGGATCGTTGTAGACCACTTGAAGTTATTGACTATTCCGCTGTCCCCCATCGTTCTTACCAGAATAGAGGCGAGCTCTGCTCTTTTTACTGGGGCATCCGGATGTAAGTATAGGTGATTCCCCTGCTTTTGCCCATGGACAATTCCCAGTCGATAGGCAGTCTCTGCATAGGACGACAGCCAGCTGTTTGCCGGGACGTCCGCAAAGGATGATTGCTTGTTGCCAAGAGGTTCAATTCCTTTCGCATTCACAAACATCGTAAGCAGTTCACCCAATGTCACGTTGTCATCAGGTCGAAAATATTGGTTTTGACCAATTACGTCGGCTATGTAAAGTTGATTGATTTCTTGTTCTGCCCAATGGCCGCTAATGTCTACATAAGGTGTTTCATTCATTTTCGTTGTTTCTGCCTCGACAACTGGTGTACCTATGAGCAAAAAGGCTGCCAGCGAGGCAAGGATCATCCGTTTCTTCATCATCAACCTCCATGGGGAAATTTGCGAATCCTTTCGTATCATTTTATCGAACTATTTTGCAAAAACAATGAACAATAGTTTCCAGTCAAAAGGAAAGCCCTCGAACAGCATCATGACGAATACTGTTTCAAGGGCTGCATGATCAATGGTTAAATGGCAAAAATGTGTTTGCCGATCTTTTTCACTTGTGTACGAGACCAAATCCACTTGGAGGTCGCCGTAACAGGATTAAAGTAGTAAAGCGAGTTTTTGGTTGGGTCCCATCCTCGTACAGCATCCCAAGCTGCCTTGTAAGCAGTCTTGTTAGGAGTCATCCAGAATTGTCCATCATCTACAGCGGTAAACGCTAATGGCTCAAAGATGACACCCGCAAGTGTATTGGGAAAGTTTTTGGACTGGACACGGTTCAACGCAACCGCAGCCACAGCTACTTGGCCCTCATAAGGTTCTCCGCGTGCTTCGGAATAGACCAGCTGGGCCAGCATCTGCATTTCCGCTTTATTTACCGACACTTTCTTTAGAACGCGCCATGTATTTGGACCAGTAATACCGTCAATCTGTAATCCGTATGCTTTTTGAAACTGTCTGACGGCCTTTGTTGTATTCGCTCCGTAAATGCCATCCATTTTGCCATTGTAGTAGCCCAGCATCTGCAAACGATACTGCAAATCCCATACATCCCCGTTCACACTACCGCGCTGAATCTGTGTGGCTGCCAGGGAGTCGGCCGGGAAAATAAACGCTACAACCATAAAGGCAGCAAGCAAGGTTGTTACTGCTTTCTTGCTCCACCACATAAATTGTTCCCTCCTTTACCCAACTCATTCTACAAGTTGGCGAAAGTAGGTTCAATTCAAGTATTTTGGCACAAGTGGCAATATGTACCTGCCATTATCCTTTTGGTCGGAACAAGACTGCCGTGATAAATCCGAAGACGATGGCAGCCGAAATCCCTGCACTCGTCACTTCAAAAATGCCTGTAATAATGCCAATGACTCCATGCTTTTCGGCTTCTGCCATTGCCCCGTGCACCAGTGCATTTCCAAAGCTCGTGATGGGTACTGTCGCTCCTGCTCCGGCAAAATTAACCAGTGGCTCGTATAGACCGAGTCCGTCTAGCACTGCCCCAGTGACAACAAGGGAGGACATCGTATGGGCAGGTGTGAGCTTGACGACATCCATGAGAAATTGACCGATTAAGCAAATCGTTCCTCCTACGAGAAACGCCCACAAAAACATCATGGTATCACTCTCCAAGTTGCTCCGACTCAACAGCCACGGCATGGGCGATGCAAGGAATGCTTTCTCCCTGCTGGAAGGTCAACGGGGATAAGAGGGCTCCCGTGGCAACCAGCAAGATTCGCTTCCATTCTCCTTGCTTCATCCGCCGAAGTAGGTGCCCGTACGTCACTGTAGCGATACAGCCACATCCGCTACCACCCGACCACACATTTGGATTTTCTCCATAAATGAGCTTCCCGCAATCGACATAGCGCTCTAAGGGAATGTGCATGTGATGCTTGGGCAACAGATCAGATAAAATGGCATGGCCCGTTCGTCCTAAATCGCCTGTTACGATCAAATCATAATGGTCGTGAGGGAGTTGAAAGTCACGGAAATGCGACTCAATCGTGGATAACGCGGCTGGCGCCATCGCTGCTCCCATATTGAATGGGTCTGTCAATCCCATATCGACTACATGACCGATGGTGGCTCCCGTAATCCGCAAACCCTTACCCTGACTGGCTACAACAGCAGCCCCTGCTCCCGTCACGGTCCATTGTGCCGTTGGGGGTTTCTGTGAACCGTACTCGGTTGGATAACGATATTGCTTTTCCGCAGCCCCATTGTGACTGGAGGTAGCAGCCAGGACGTATTCAGCAGCTTGACTATTCACCATGAGAGCAGCCAAGGCCAAGCCTTCCATCGCTGTGGAGCACGCTCCGAAAATCCCCAGAAACGGAATCGAAAGCGTCCGGGCCGAAAAGCTGGCAGATATGATCTGGTTCATTAAATCCCCGGCAAGCATAAAGTTTATTTGCTCTTTCGTGAGCCCCGCTTTCTCCACCGCTTTCGAGCACGCTTCTTCTAGCAGGACTTTTTCCGCCTTTTCCCAGCTGTCTTGTCCAATCATCAAGTCACCGTGCAGGATATCAAAGTCGTCGGCTAACGGTCCTTTAGCCTCAAAAGGCCCACCAATCGCAGCGTGACCGAGAATGACAGGTTTTAAAGGAAAGACCCAAGACTGATGACCCTGGCGCATCTGTCAGCCTCCCATCGTAAACAATGTTTTGATCAAGCCAACGACGAATGCCGCCGCTACACCAAACACGATCACTGACCCCGCGAGCTTGAACATGTTCCCGCCTACCCCCAGAACAAGTCCTTCGCTGCGATGCTCGATCGCCGCAGATGCAATCGAGTTGGCAAAACCCGTAACCGGCACACTCGTACCTGCCCCAGCCCATTGGGCAATCCGGTCATATAGTCCTAGACCGGTCAAAAGAGCCGAAAGAATGATCAAGACAGCTACTGTAGGATTCCCAGCAGTTTTCTCCGTAAAATCGAAGTAGTGAATGAACATTTCTTGTATCCCTTGTCCGATCATACAAATGCCGCCACCCACTAAAAATGCCCGTGTAAAATTGCGTAAAAGCGGTCGCGGAGGCTCGTGCGTCTTTGCCAATTGCTGATATTCTTGCTGGACGGGGGTCAGCTTTTTCTTTTTTTGATCTGCCATGTCACTTACTCCTTTTTACCGTATCAGGAACGGTTTTACTTGATCGATAATCTCTTGTAGCTGTTCCGAATCGGTTTGGTAGGTACGCTTCATTTGCTCATTTTTTGTATTAAGTGCATATAGCTCCAAATCCGCCTGACATTTTTTCAATGTAGCAAAAGCCAGCTTCGTCGCTTGGGCACCGGGAACCATCAGTTTATCGTCATACAGGTCGAGATAGAGCTCTCCACCTTTGTCTACTTGGCCGAGGAAAACATTTTCCAAAGCCACTCCCGCTTTTTGGAGCTCCGTGCGAACCCATCTACGATTCAGACCTGCTGTTGCCAGGGACTCGTCCATGATGACCCCATCCATAATGACCACCTGATTCTCTTCCGTAGGAGCCACTGTCAATTCAAGGTGTTTGGGGGTTACCGGCTGACTCTCTGATTTTAAGAGGACACTGACTTCCCCGCTTGTTTCCATTAACGCAAACTCTACATCGGCTACTCGGAACACGTTTTTGACTCGTAATTGTTCCATCAAGTCTTCCGCGGTCAATCGTTCCTTTTTCAGATTGTCTTCCAAAATTTTGCCTTCCTTGATGAGAACCGTTGATTTCCCTTCAAATAAGTCGCGGAGAAGCTTGCTCTTGAGTGAAAGCCACTCCATTAAATAAGGGAAAAGCGCAAAAACCCCCATGGCGATCAAACTATGGTAGACCGGCCCATCCATTTCGGTTGCCATAAAAGCCGCTATCGAACCGATGCTGATGCCGACGATATATTCGATGTATGTAAGTTGCTTGATTTGCCTTTTCCCAATGATCTTTGTCAATAGAAATAAGTAAGCAACAGCGCCTATTGAGCGCAAAAGGATTGATAACCAATCAGGCATAAGCCACCTCCATCACCTGAGGTGATTGTTATAGATAGTAAAACCAAGAGAGAGGAAGTCCCTCTCCCTTTCCCAACACTTCCACTAGAATCCCTTAAACTGTGGTTCTTCCTTTTCCAGCTCCGTTACACGCTGCTGGAGGTTATCTACAATGGATTGCGTTTGCTCTGCTGCTTGCGAATACAATTGCTTCGCTTTCTTGTTTTGCGTGCTCAGAGCAAACGTTTCAAAATCTGCTTGTGCGCCTTTCAAGCTGGCAAGGGTTTGTTTCACTTGTGCTCCTACTGTCATATCCACTCACCTCCTAACACATATAGAATCCGCCTCCACCCATTATTTATGCGGTGGTCTGCCCCTTTTTCATCTGTAAATAATTACCTTTTGTTAGAAAAATAAAAAGAGAGACACCATAGGTGCCTCCCTTCATCCAGCTTATGAGATTAGCCACGTCCAGCCAGTTGTTGCTCAGCAAAGGAGACAAGACGTTTTGTAATCTCTCCTCCAACTGAACCGTTTTGACGGGAAGTGGTGTCTGGTCCAAGCTGAACACCGAATTCGGATGCGATTTCGTATTTCAGTTGGTCCAGAGCTTGGTTTGCTTGAGGAACCACCAGATTGTTACTGGATCTGTTGTTGTTCGCCATTTATATCACCTCCTCGTCGTTTGTAAGTTTAATATGTGTGAAGTTTTGCTTGTTCATTCGTTCTTTTTTTCTTCCAATTTTAGTCTGTTAATTGGAGAAGGACATGAGCTATTCGATGAGCTGCTTCTGGTCGCCCCAGCTTGTCCAAACCTCCTACAAAAGCATCCCTTTTTTCTGGCTGACGCCATAACCTGATGATTTCTTTGATTTCTACTGGCGTTTCAGCCAAGATCGCCGCTTGTTGCTCGAGTAAAAAGGAGCAATTATGCTTTTCTTGTCCGGGTAATGGGTGAAATAAAATGAGCGGTGTCTTAAGAGCAAGTGACTCCGCACACGAAATGCCACCTGGCTTCGTTATATAGGCGTCAGCTGCTCCAATCCACTGCCACATTTGCGGCTCAAACCCTTTCAGTATAAAATGATGGTCAGTGATCTCCGTACCTAACAGGCCCGTCAGTCGTCTGTACAGGCTTGTATTCTTCCCAGTCACGACTACGATCTGCAATGGTTGCTCTTCCAACAGCAACTCTCGTACGACCTGCTCCACTCCACCATAACCGCCTTCTCCCCCACCAATCAACACGGTGAATTGATCTGGCACAAGTCCAAGCTGCTTTTTCCAAGCCGCTTTGCCGGTATTCAACGCTGTCGTAAAAGCAGGCCGAACTGGAATGCCATAAACATGGATTTTTTCCGGTGCTATCCCATAGCGCTCGATTAGATTTTGCGCAATTTGCTCATGTGCCACCATGTACGCATCAATTTCTGGATGAACCCAAAACCGATTAATATGGAAGTCCGTGGGCACACACACGAGCTGGAAAGGCTTGGACACCCTTCTCTTCGCTTCTGCCAATGCGGACAAGCAGTATGCATGCGTAGCGATGACGACATCTGGCTTCTCTTCTTGCAACAGTTGATTGGTTAATCTTGCGGATAGCCACCATCCCAGTGCTTTGCTCAATGCACTACTCAGCATTTCATCCTGTTCATAGATGCGTTGCCACACGGGTTGACCGTAGCGCAGCATATTGCGATAAAAAAAATGAGAGAGCACACGTAAGCCTGGACTGGCGGTTTTCAGTCCTCCCACCACTCGCGCTGATCGTGCCCCCTCACTTTCCAGTAAAACTTCCTGCAGAGCTTCAGCAGCCATCCGATGACCACTCCCTGCCCATTCCTCTGTCACTAGCAGAAACCGCTTTGCCATTAGTAGGACTCTCCTAGAGGCTGCTTGCCCTCAGCATATCGATTGAGTAAAAATTCCTTGGACATATAAACACGCTTTAGGGGCCTTTCATGATTCCATGATTGCAAGCGTCGCTTTCCATTGGGATGCACGATTCTGAGCATGAGACGCAAGTACCATCGCTTGTATCGAAAAAACCAAGTCATGGGCACATCCGAAATCGAGAAGCCCAAAGGTGTTACCCCTTTATGTAGCATAGTTGTTCCCACTATCCCTTTTATTTGATCTTTATTTTCCATCGAGTCCAGGAACGTGGCTAGCTTCGGCAGTGATTGGAGGATATGTCTTCGCAAAAGAAGTGCCACGCGTAGTTCATCCTTCACTCCTTTGCACAGTGTAGCTAAGTAATAATTGTGTATATGTAGCTTTAAGATCAAATCCCCGTCGTGAATGATGCGGTTATCGGTAGTAACAAGTGGCTCTCCCCGATAGCGTAAAACAACAACCCGAAATATATTGTTCCCTTTCTCAATATAGGTAAGTCTGGTGCAACGCTGGTAGATTTCATCCCAGTATCCCCATAGCATCAAGAGGCTTGTATTCATTTCTAAATAGTTCCTTTCCCGCTATGTTTTCATTCAGCTGGATGTGACCACTTACATTCCGCAAAACGACCATGACCTTTGTTGTAGTATGTCCAACAATGTACCATCCTCATCACCTTTTCACGTCCTTTTTATCCGCCCCCAAAACATAACTACTACGGCAGCAAATACGGGCAACCACATATGATTGAGAAGAAGAGGATTCACCCACTTCCAGACATACGGATCCTGAAGACACATATCAACGGCTGTAAAGGTAAGAATTCCGCCGCCAATGATGACCATACTGGGAAAACGATTCATCATGCGGGCAATCCACACACTTCCCCACATTAATAGTGGAATGCTCATCGCTAACCCCAGCAAAACTAACCATAAATCGCCATGTGCTGCTCCACCAACTGCCAAAACATTGTCCAAACTCATGACAAAATCTGCTACTATGATAGTCCTGACTGCCTGACCAATTGTCTGATTATGCGATACGTTTGCGAGCTCTTCATTCTCACCCAGCATCAGCTTACATGCTATCCATAGCAATAATAATCCCCCGATTGCCTTCACGAGAGGAATATCCAACATCCAGGTAGTCATTCCCGTTAGCACAATTCGCAAGAGGATTGCACCCAATGTCCCATATAAAATCGCCCGTTTTCTCTCATTTCTTGGGAGTCCGCGGCAGGCCATACCTATGACCACAGCATTGTCACTGCTTAATACCAGATCGATCATAAAGATGTGTACAAGACCCAGCCAAAAATACTCGCCCATCCCTGCCTCCCTGGTCCAATAAAGTTCGTCCATTCTACTTTATGCGACTGGAATCGGACTCATGATTGAATATTTTTCCGAAAAAAGGCGGTTTTCAGCGGATTTTGTAGATAAAAACTTCCGAAAAAAATACATTTTATTGCGAAATCAGGCTAATTATACCTTGTCTAAATTAGGCATTTTCCCTTACGATTTTAGTGGGGTGGATAAGAGATGGTGGAGACTGTGACGCTAAACCTTTACGACGTTTCAAAGAAGATTTTAGACTTAACACCAAGTATCACCACAATATGGCTGCAAGAAATTGTTCGCAGCATGGAAATTCCTGTAACCATTCCTCGCGATTTTGCAGAAAAACGAACAGTGCTCTTGGCTCGCTATCTGGTTGAGGATGTAGATCATGACATGCAGACTTGGGCATTAGATATGGGAGAGTGGCTTCGTTCTCAGGAATTCCCCTTCTCCTCCATTTTGCGCACGTATCAATTGTACCGGAATGTATTCTGGCGGGTTCTCCAACCGGAATTACAGAGATGGTCCCTCTCCTCACAAGAAATGCACTATTTGGAAAGCCAACTGGGCAAGGCCATGGATGAAAGTGTCTTCTGGGCTGTTTATCATTTTGAACAAATGATTAATAAAGAGCTGGTCCAGAAGGAAGAAACGATCTCCTATTTGCATAACGACAAACTGACCATGCTCGGTAAAATAGCCGCCAATATGGCTCATGAGCTGCGCAATCCGTTGTGCGCCATTGAAGGGTTCCTGAAGCTGATCGGCGAGTCTACACAGGAACAGGCCCAGCTTCAGACGTATATCCAAGTCGTCATGCATGAATTTGAGAATTTACATCGGCAACTGACCGGATTCCTCAGCTTTTCAAAAAAACCAATTCTCGATGAAATTTTTAAAACTGTTCAAGTAGAAGAACTGCTTGAAGAAGTAGAGATGCTGATTACGCCTCGCCTCGTGGGAGAAAACATACGTTTTGAAAAACAAATCCACCCCTGCTCACTCGCATGTTATGAAGAAGGCTTGAAGCAAGTTGTCGTCAATCTATTAAACAATGCCATTGACGCCGTGCAAAATCGTACAGACAAGTATATTCATGTCATTTCCACCTCTTCAGATGGATGGCTCTATTTGAGTGTGGAGAACAACGGCGAAAGGATTCCACCCGAGATCGTGGAAAATCTTTTCCAACCATTCTTTACGACTAAACAAAATGGGACAGGTATCGGCTTGTCCATCTGCAAAAATATTATCGAAAAGCATCAAGGCACGATCCATTGTGATTCCAATGAAAAACGCACACGCTTTATCGTTTCTCTGCCGATTGCGAATGCCCAGGAAGTTGGTCCGCGATTGGAAGCTCTCTAGGTCGCTTCTCTTTTGTATCACGCAAAAAAGCCCCCTGACAAGGCAGGAGGCAAGGCAAGAGATCCGTTACCAATTTCATCGGTAAGCGACCTTAGTTTTACTGTACACGAAAACATATGTTGCTACCATAGAAAACGTCAGACAGCTTTCGACAAAAAATTATACCTGTATTGAACAAAGGCTTATCTATTCAGCTATTGGATAAGCCTTCATACTTTTGCCTCAAGTAAAAATAGTCCTGCTTTCCTAGACATAAAAAAACAGAGAACCTAATGGCTCTCTGCTTTATGTATGGAGCGGGTGATGGGAATCGAACCCACGCGACCAGCTTGGAAGGCTGGAGTTCTACCATTGAACTACACCCGCATCAAAATAGATGCTGGTGCCGAGGACCGGACTTGAACCGGTACGGGAGAAACTCCCGACAGATTTTAAGTCTGTTGCGTCTGCCCATTCCGCCACCCCGGCAAACCTGTAAAACGTGGGCAAATCATGGTCGGGAAGACAGGATTCGAACCTGCGACCCCTTGGTCCCAAGCCAAGTACTCTACCAAGCTGAGCTACTTCCCGATTATAGTTCTTCACTTTTTAATATGAAGATGCGTGCCCTGAGAGATTCGAACTCCCGACCTTTTGATTCGTAGTCAAACGCTCTATCCAGCTGAGCTAAGGGCACATA
>NZ_CATKQT010000017.1:0-41955 GCF_949767855.1 Brevibacillus sp. IT-7CA2 | reverse complement strand
TCACAACAACCATTTCATCTTATCAGGTTGTCCAGGCCGTGTCAACAAGTTTTTTTAACGTGTTTTTCAGCGACCTCATTAATCTACCACAAACCTTGAAGGAAAAGCAAGAACTAATTTCACATCATTTTTCGTGATCGATTAAGTAAAAAAGAAGAACAGGTATTAATATAACACTTAACCTTTTTAAGTGCAAGTAAAAAAATAAAAACCACCTGAGGTTTTCTCAGATGGTTCTATTCTGCAAGACTAATCGCGGTTACGCATATGAGGGAACAGCAGTACGTCGCGAATAGAAGGTGAGTTGGTCAACAGCATTACCAGACGGTCAATTCCGATTCCTAATCCTCCAGTTGGCGGCATACCATACTCAAGCGCTTCAATGAAATCGTCGTCCATATCATGCGCTTCGTCGTTACCAGCTTCTTTTTCCAATAGCTGTGCTTCAAAACGTTCACGCTGGTCAATTGGATCATTGAGCTCTGTAAATGCATTAGCATGCTCACGAGCTACGATAAACAACTCAAAACGATCCGTGAATCGCGGATCCTGATCATTTTTCTTCGCCAATGGCGAAATCGCCACAGGATGACCGTAAACAAAGGTTGGCTGAATCAACGTATGCTCCAGCTTTTGCTCAAAGAATTCATTTACTACATGTCCGAACGTATGGTGAGGCTCAACAGATATGCCATGCTCTTTTGCCAAAGCACGCGCTTCATCGTCGCTCATTTCCTTCCAGAAATCGACGCCGAGATTTTCCTTAATCAAATCTACCATGTGTACACGACGCCATTTTGGTGTCAGGTCAATCTCGTTGCCTTGGTACTGAATTTTCATGGTGCCCAATACTTCCTGTGCGATATGAGCAACCATTTCTTCAGTCAGGCTCATGATATCCTGGTAGTCGGCATATGCTTCGTACAGCTCAATCATCGTGAACTCAGGGTTGTGGCGAGTAGAGATCCCTTCGTTGCGGTATACGCGACCGATCTCATACACCTTTTCCAGGCCACCGACAATCAGGCGTTTCAAGTGCAGCTCAATTGCAATACGCATATACAGCTGCATATCCAATGCATTGTGGTGCGTGATAAATGGACGAGCAGATGCACCACCGGCAATCGCATGGAGTGTAGGTGTTTCTACTTCCAGATAGCCAAGGTTGTCCAAATAACGACGCATTGAAGTCAGAATGCGGCTACGAGTAATGAACGTATCGCGAACTTCTGGATTCACAATCAAATCCACGTAACGCTTACGGTAGCGAGTCTCGATATCTTTGAGACCATGGTATTTCTCAGGCAGTGGACGCAGTGATTTGGTCAGGTAGGATAGTTCCTTTGCTTTTACACTGAGCTCGCCGGTTTTTGTTTTGAAAACAACACCAGTTACACCAATCATGTCACCGATATCAGCCAAATCAAATACTTTGCTCAGCTCTTCGCCAACGGTATCCTGACGGACGTAGATTTGAATCTGACCGGAACGATCCAGCAGTTGAGCAAAGCTCGCCTTACCCATTCCACGTTTCGCCATCAAGCGGCCTGCAATCGTAACCACGTTCTCTTCCGCTTCCAGCTCTTCCTTGCTCTTTTCGCTAAAAGCTTTTGTTATATCTGCAGCGTGATGCGTTTGCTCGAATTTTTTACCGAACGGATCAAAGCCCCACTCACGCAATTGATTCATTTTGTCGTGACGCACTTGAAGAAGCTCGTGGAGCCCTTCCTGTTGCTGTTCTTCTTGTTGAAGGTCCTCTTGCTGGAGGTCTTGCTCGTTTGCCATTTCACTCACTCCTCTAGAAAATGCCTGCATTAACAATTTTGTACAGACTTTTATAATAGCGATACGGCGTACCTCGCAAAAGGTACGCCATAGATCGACTGCTTACAGGTTAATATCAAGAATCTCGTACTGAATGACTCCTGCCGGTACGTTTACATCAACAATCGCGCCTTTTGCTTTGCCGAGGAGCGCTTGACCTACCGGGGACTCGTTGGAAATCTTGTTGTTCATCGGATCGGATTCAGCAGAACCTACAATCGTGTAATCCATAACATCACCGAACTCGAGATCTTTCAGCTTCACGCGGGAACCAACACTTACAACACCTGTATCTACATCTTCATTTGTGATGATGCGGGCATTGCGCAGCATTTTTTCCAGGGTCAGAATGCGACCTTCAATGAACGCTTGCTCATTCTTTGCTTCTTCGTATTCAGAGTTCTCACTGATATCTCCAAAGCTAATCGCTTCTTTAATACGAGCAGCTACTTCCTTGCGTTTAACCGTTTTCAAATCTTCAAGTTCTTGTTCCAGCTTTGTTAAACCTTCTGGTGTAAGGATGACTTCTTTTTCAGACATGGTTCAATTCCCCCGTTTTAAAAAATGATTCCATTTATACTGGGTAAAGTACAAAGGATTATATGTAGATGTTCCATACAATATACAGCAGAATGCAATCGTCTGTGAGGTTCATAGGTAAAGCTGCCAGTGTGGACTGGCAGCTCGGCTCCCAATATTACGGAGTATTATAGGATATGAAGGAACCCTTGTCAATGTCTGGAATGAACCGCCAATTTTAGTAGCTGACAGCCTCATCACCTGCTGTTTCCAGCGGTTCTTCACTGTCATCTGCGTAGTTTTCGATCCAGTCGACAAAGTTCATGAGGACGCTGCGAAGCTCCTCTTCTGTCTCAACCGCATTCACGAGATTTTTCGTGTGCGTCGAGCCCTTCAAGCCTTTCAAGTAATACGCCGCGTGCTTACGCATTTCAAGGACGCCCACTCGCGGACCCTTCAGCGCGATTAAACGCTCTGCGTGCAATAAACAAATATTCATCTTTTCACGTGCGGATGGCTCCGGTCCGAGCTCTCCCGTCGTCAAGTATTGAATGGTGCGATACAGCATCCATGGATTTCCGAGCGCAGCGCGTCCAATCATGACACCATCGCAACCCGTTGTATCCAGCATGCGTCTCGCATCCTCAGGGGTAGCGACATCCCCGTTACCAATCACCGGAATCGAAACGGTTTCCTTCACCTGACGGATCCAGTCCCAATCAGCTTTCCCTTTGTACATTTGTACGCGGGTGCGTCCATGAACAGCAATCGCTTTGCCGCCTGCACGTTCTACTGCCTTGGCATTATCCAGTACGTACAGATGATCTTCGTCCCAACCCAATCTCATCTTCACGGTAACCGGCTTGTCGACCGCGTCGACCACAGCAGATACCACTTCGTAGATTTTATCTGGATCGAGCAACAGACGCGCACCTGCATCACAGCTCGTAATTTTCGGCACAGGACAGCCCATGTTGATATCAATGATATCCGCATTCGTATGCTGGTCTACATATTTCGCCGCACTCACCAAAGTTTCCTTGTCTCCACCAAAAATCTGCAAACTTAGTGGTTTTTCGCGTTCGTCGACAAACAGCATATCCATCGTTTTTTTGTTTCCGTGCACGATGCCCTTGTCGCTTACCATCTCGGCGCAAACCAATCCAGTACCGAACTCCTTGGCAATCAGACGAAAAGCAGGATTACAGACACCTGCCATTGGAGCGAGAACTACGTTGTTTTTTAATTCGATATTGCCGATTTTCATCTATTTTCGCCTCCTTATTCCCGCTTAGTCGGGGTCTTGGAGAGGACAATCCTATCCAAACTTCATTACATCACTTATTTATAGCACATAATTCATCGTAGTCTACCTGTAAAGTGCTGGCGATCTTCCGTAATACAGGCTCTGTTGGCGTACGAGTTCCTCTCTCTAGTGATCCAACAAACGACAGTGACACTCCCATCTTGTCCGAAAGGGACTGTTGCGTATACCCTTTTAGCTTTCGGAAGGACCGGATTCGATTTCCCAGTTGATTGATCCCCACTCACGTACCCCCTTGTGATCTTCTACCAATAAGGAAAGATAATGATCAATGGTCTGGTTATGCTCAGGTAAAACGCCGCCTTCCCAAACGTCTCGGAGCGGCACGAGTACAAAAGCACGCTCGCTTAGCCCGGGATGAGGAATCATGAGATTGTCTTGCGAAACACGAGATGTCCCGTACAACAGTAAGTCAATATCAATCGTGCGCGGTCCCCACCGAACCGTTCGTACACGACCCAGCTCTCGCTCTACTGACAAAGCCGTCTCTAGCAGCTGATCCGGGCTCTGTTCTGTTTCCACAGCGATCGCCATATTCAAAAATGCATCTTGTTCAACGTAACCAAATGGATCGGTCTCATAAACAGAGGAGACACGAAGCACGCGAATTCCAGGTTGCTCGTTCAATCTCTGTATCGCCCGGCGCAAGTTCTGTGCCCGATCCCCAAGATTGGAGCCTAACGCCAAATACGCACAAACTGTCATGAAGCAAAATCCTCTCTTCTACGGATCATCTCAATCGCAACCGACTCATAATGCCCATTGATCGGCGGATTCGGCTTGGTCACTTTTGCTTTGACTTCATGCAAAGGGAATTGCTCCAATAAGCGTTCTGCTATCACAGCAGTCAGTTTTTCTATCAGATGAAATCGTTCACCCTCGACAATTTTTTGCACACAAGTAAAGATATCGGCGTAATTGACTGTATCGTGAAGATCGTCACTTGCTCCGGCCTTGGATAAATCGAGCGATAGCTCCAGATCGACATAGAACCGTTGGCCCAGCTCAGCCTCTGCTCCAAACACACCGTGGTATCCGTAAAAAGACATGCCATTGAAGTAGATTTTATCCAAGGTTAAATGCCCCCTTTTAGCATCGCATCCATCATCTTCGTCACGCGCTTCATTTCTTTGACATCATGCACCCGTACCATATGGCAGCCTTTTGCCGCCCCCAGGGCAACTGTCGCTGCGGTACCTTCGACTCGTTCATCTACAGGCACGTCGAGAACATGACCGATCATCCGCTTGCGTGAAGTGGCAAGCAGAACGGGATAGCCCAGCCCTACCAGATCATCCAGCCTGCGCATCGTTTCGAGATTTTGCTCAACAGTCCTTACAAACCCGATCCCCGGATCGAGAATGATACGCTCCTGTTTTACCCCTGCCTGCAAGGCGATCTGTACTGACTCACGCAAGTCATTGATATAGTTTGGGAAAAAGTCGTGATAGTCCGTGTCTTGGCGATTGTGCATCAGGATAATGGGAACATCGAGACGAGCAGCTACCTCTGCCATCCGCGGGTCACGTTTCGCTCCCCATACATCATTAATGATATGTGCCCCTTCTAAAATAGCCCGTTCTGCAACCGCCGCTTTGTATGTGTCAATGGATAGCGGAACAGACAATTCCTGCGAAAGTATCCGAATGACTGGCAGCACTCTGTCCAGCTCCGTCGCCTCATCGACTGCTTCCGACCCCGGACGTGTCGATTCTCCCCCGATATCAATCAGGTCAGCTCCGGCCTCAACCATCGCACGCGCTTGTGCCAGTGCTGCCTCCACATCGACATAGCGACCGCCATCTGAGAATGAATCAGGTGTCACATTCAAAATACCCATGACTAACGTTCGCTCCCCGAGTGGCAGGACATACTGGCCACAGTTCAGCTCGCGCCGCGCACGAAGCTTGGCAGGCATAGCTAAAACTTCCCGTACCTCTGCCGCCAACGCTCGTAGTTCTTCTGTTTGGGTTTTCATATGATCCAACGCCAAATCCATCTTCGTGTGTGAAGCCAACAACAGCACGTATTTTTTGTCGGCAGTACCTGGTTGGTCTGAAAGAATGGCTTCCGCATCGAAAGAGTGCATAATCTCTCTCACACTCTGTGCTGTTGCCACACTCATGTTTTCCGTGTGAATCTTCAGGCTCGTCCCCGCTTCCGCCATGCGTTCGGCTTCCGCAACAGGAACACCCCTTTTAACAAGCTCCGATACCATCTCAGCGAAGGTCGCAGCATGGATTCGAAATGAATTGTATTTCATGATCAAACTCCCTTTATCCGTCTTCGCACATTGAATAGTAGCATACCATAATTTACTCGCTAGCCGCTACAGACTGACGGTAGGCGCGGTGCAGTTCGCACGAATATGTACCATATGTCGAAGGGACGCAATGCCCGTCAATTTCGGTAATCGGAACGATCTCTTGCACGGAATTTGTCGTAAAGACTTCATCGGCGTTGAGCAGATCTTCCAAGCGATATCGACCTTCTTCGGCAGGCATCGATAATTGCTGTGCCAAAGTCAAAACATGTCGCCGCGTTACACCATCAAGAATGCCCGTATCAATAGAAGGGGTAAACAACTTGCCGTTCTTGACCCAGAACACATTGCTCACAATTCCTTCCGCCACGAAGCCATCATGCGTCAAAAAAAGACCTTCCACATCTGGCCGGGCACCGAGTTCTTGTCGAGCAAGAGCATTGTTTAAGTAATTGTGCGATTTAAAGCGTTGCTGGCCTTCCGCTGTCTGTCTAGCCAACGCCAATGTCTGCAATCGCTTAGGCGGAGGAGGTACTGCCAGAGGTGCTACAGGTTTGGCAAATACGAATAAGGACGGACTCTCGTACCCCCCTGCTACCAAGCCCACTCCTTCTGCGCCAGCCGTAATACTCAAGCGGACGTAAGCATCACGCAACTCGTTGGCATCTATGGTCATCAAGATGGCGCAAGCGAGCTCTTCCTTTGTCCAAGCAGGTTGAATCTGCAACGCAAAAAGCCCGGAACAAAGCCGGGCGTAATGAGCATCCCATAAAAATAGCTTGCGGTCGTATACACGTAACGTTTCAAACAAACCAATACCGTACAAAAACCCGTGGTCCAATACCGATACTGTAGCCTCGTGAGCCGGACAAATCGTCCCGTTAACATAAACGTGCATCTGCGCTCTCTCCCGATAATATAGTCGAGAGCATCATATCACATTTCCGAAGAAAGTCCCGTTTCCCCCGAGCGTTTGCCGTGTACGAAACGCGAGATAGTAATAGAGATTTCATATAAAACGATGAGTGGCACAATTACCATAATATCGGAAAGGAAATCAGGCGGCGTAATCGTAATCGAGATGATTGCGAGCACCAGATAGGCCGGCTTGCGCATTTTTGCCAAACGATGCGGGTTGAGAATCCCTAAATGGCTCAAAAACAAAACAATCACCGGTAGTTCGAAAAGCAACCCAAACGGCAGGCACAGATTGAGCATAAAGGTGAAGTAATCATTCGCTGTAATGACCAGCTCAAAATTCCCGTTAGATAGCCCCAACACAAATTTGTACATCATCGGAAAGAGCACAAAGTAGGCGAAGGAAAGCCCGAAAATAAATAGCAGGAATAGAGCCGGGATATACATGAGCGCCACTTTTCGCTCTCTTTCTTCCAATGCGGGCACCACAAAGCGCCAAACTTGATAAGCGGCAACCGGAATTGTGATCGCAAGTGCACCGACTGCGGCCAGCTTCACATAGATCGACAGGATATCTCCCGGCCCAAGAATCGCCAGCTTTTCCCCTGAATGATTCGCTAATGCCAAATAAATATGATCCACAAACAAAAAGCAGATAACCATACTGACAACAAGAACGGACAACACAATCAGAATTCTGCGGCGCAGGTCTGTAACATGCTCAAGTATAGGCATCTCTTTGCTCACTCGAACTCCTCCTCATGCGCGGAAAAAGGCAGTGCGTCTCGTGTACGCACCGCCTTCACTCAGGCTGGATTAGTTGATTCGTTTCAACGCTTCTTCTGGAGCCTTCTCTTTTTCATCATCGTCTTTGGTCAAATCTTTTGCTGCGCTTTTAAATTCGGTCAAGGTTCGTCCAAAAGCACGACCGATTTCTGGCAGTTTACTCGGCCCGAAAATCACCAAAGCAATGATCAGGATCAGAATTAATCCAGGAATACCGATGCTCGACAGCATAATCTGTTACACTCCTTGTCCTAGAAACCTGTAATAGCAATCACGCTCGGCATGGCTACTGCATTTCCGCCTTTAGGCCAGTGGCTGGTTGGCTTGTCATACGACTTCAGGTTTTCACCTGGATGCTGTACGGCCAGGAACAGTGTTTTTTCATCAGGGGTGAACCAAGGACCTGTCATTTCAGCGCCTACTGGTGCAGACGCGAATTGTGCGGCTTCACCCTTACTGTTACCCGTTGTTGGAATGAAAAACACACCATTGTTTCCAAAGGATTTATAAATGCCGCTGTTCATCGACGAGGACGAGATATCTGTCACGACCCACAGGTTACCCGCACTGTCGAAAGCCATGTTGTCTGGTGCCGCAAAACCGCTTTGTGGTCCGCCTGCTGCAAAAATCTCAAACGTGAACTCCAAGCCTGCATGGTTGTTGTCATTTTCGAACAGACGAACGATTTGTCCATAGAAGTTGCCATGCTTGTCGTTGTTGGTCAGGGCAATGAAGACGGAGCCATCAATCGGATGTACTTCCAAGTCTTCTGGGCGATCCATCGGGGTGGCCCCTACTGCTTTGGATGCATCTCGGCAGTTGAGAAGCACGTCAGCCTGAGAAGCGAACATCGGTTTGCCATCTGCATTGACTGCTTTTTTTAGTGCTTCGTTTGTTGCGAAATCCAACGCAATCCACTTGCCCTTACCGAAGTTGGCAACGTACAGTGTACCCTCTTCCAGCAGCTTGGAATTGTTTTTCCCTGCCTTCGGATCGTACTTGCCTTTGGAAACATACTTGTACACGTATTGGTCTTTCGCATCATCCCCCATGTAAACGACCAGTTGTCCAGTCGGAGCTAGAACCATTGCCGTGTTTTCGTGGGAGAATCTGCCCAGCGCTGTATGCTTTTTCGGAGTCGATTTTGGATCAAATGGATCTACCTCAACAACCCAGCCATAATGCTCGGCTTCAGGCAGCTTGCAATCGCCGACGACGTCCATGTAGTTTTCCTCGCAGGAAAGAATTGTATTCCACATCGTCACGCCGCCGGAGCAGTTCGCAAATGTTCCGGTTACTTCTTTAGCAATGGAAGCTGCTGGACCCGTCAGCACATGCTTGGTGAGCCCGCTTACCCGACGACCATATTTGGAATCGGAAACAAGCTTCCATGTGCCATTTTCTTTTTTGATTTCAATAATCGAACCGCCCAGTGCATACAAGTATTTTTCGATTTGTGCAGGGGTACGTTTGTTGTCCTCAGAATCAGTATTCAGATAGTCATAACCGTTTACGTAATATTCCAACTCACCTAAATATTCGTGATTTACCCACAAGAGGCCATGATCGGACTTGCCTTCGATTGGCAGGAAACAGGTGAAGTCGTTGTTGAACCCGAAGGTATCTCCTGCTGCATTGATTTTATCGCCATAGGAAGCCACTACATCGTATTTAAAACCGTCCGGCAGTACAACATCGTCTTTTGTAGTCGGGTGAATTTCTTTGAATTTCGGATTGAAGTTATGCTTCTTTGTATCGAGACCAAACAGATGATCGGCCGTTTTTCCTGATAGGGTACCGCCAGCTGCCAGGGCAGGAATTCCCGTTGCCACCGAAGCCAACGCCGCTGTCCCTACTCCAAGATAAGTCAAAAACTGTCGACGATTTACATCCATTTACTATCTCTCCTTTTTTGCCTTCTTCGGTTTCATTGTACAAGCCGTATATCGAGGAACCATGAATGTTATATAAAGAGTATGTAAATAAAAAAACCGCCCTCGTAAAAAGGCGGTTTTCCTGTCGTATCTATGTGTTAACCTGTCGTATGGCGCGCGTATGCAGTAAGGAAGTTCTTCAGCAATTGCTTACCGTGCTCGGTAATAATCGATTCAGGGTGGAACTGGACGCCTTCGATTGGGTACTCCCGATGGCGCACAGCCATAATTTCACCTTCGGCTGTCCGGGCGGTTACTTCCAGCTCACTCGGAATGGACGCTTCCTCAATAATCAAGGAATGGTAACGTGCCGCCGTAAAGGGAGAAGGAATGTCCTGAAAGATAGTTTTGCCATCATGGAAAACTTCCGACGTTTTTCCGTGCATCAAGCGCTCGGCCCGAATGACTTTTCCACCAAACACTTGCCCAATGGACTGATGGCCCAAACAAACACCCAAAATCGGAATTTTTCCGGCAAAATGGCGGATAACATCCATGCTGATCCCCGCTTCATTTGGCGTGCACGGTCCTGGAGACACCATCAAGTAATCCGGTGCCAATCGTTCAATTTCTTCCAGTGTAATTTTGTCATTGCGATACACTTGTAGCTCTTCCCCAAGCTCTCCCACATACTGCACCAAATTGTAGGTAAAGGAATCGTAGTTATCAATCATCAAAATCATCGTACACTCATCTCCTCTCAACTCATCGTTCTCTGCTCGCTCAACTCAAGCGCTTTCCACAACGCTTCTGCCTTTTTTAATGACTCGGCATACTCGGCCTCTGGAACCGAGTCAATCACGATACCCGCTCCAGCCTGGACATGAGCTACGCCATCCTTGATCACCATAGTGCGGATGGCAATGTTGACCTCGATATCACCATTGAAGCCAAACCAGCCGATTGATCCCGTATAGACGCCTCGCTTGACTGGCTCCAGCTCTTCGATGATTTCCATCGTGCGAACTTTTGGCGCTCCGGTGATCGTCCCTCCCGGAAAAGTCGCTTCGATCGCATCAAGCGCATCCTTACCTGCTGCCAGCTCTCCTTTGACATGAGAGACGATATGCATGACGTGGGAATATTTCTCCACGACCATGAATTCACTGACCTCCACACTGCCAAAGCGACAGACACGGCCCATGTCATTGCGCTCCAGATCAACCAGCATGACATGCTCTGCGCGTTCCTTTTCATTATCAATTAGCTCACGTGCCAATGCATCGTCTTGCTCATCCGTTAATCCACGCGGACGTGTACCGGCGATCGGACGCGTATGCACTTCCTTGCCTTTTACCTTTACAAGTAGCTCTGGCGAAGCACTAACTAATTGAAATTCAGGGAAGCTCAGATAGCCCATATAAGGAGAAGGATTCAGCTTGCGAAGCACATCGTACACTTCTGGGGCAGTCACCTGCACCGGCTTACTTTGCCGTACCGACAGATTGACCTGAAAAACATCCCCTTGGGCGATGTACTCCTGCACCCGACGAACGGCATCCTCGAATTGGTCTTTGGCAAAGGATACTGACGCTGGCACTAGCTTGGCAAGCGGTTTTTTGCGCAAAGCTTCCCAATCTGTCTCATCGCGATCCATTGCCAATGAAGCAATCGAGTCCATGCGTTTTTCCAGGCGGAATGCTGCTTGTCGATAGCTCTCTTCGGTCAAATTGTCCGCGCTCAAATGCGTCAGGCAAATGATCTCTCGGGTCTCATGATCAAAGACAAGAAGGTCTTGCATTATCATAACATACAGGTCTGGCAACTGTAAGTCGTCAGTCGCTATCTGTGGCAAGCTCGGCTCAAAAAAGCTGTTCATCTCATAGCTGATATAGCCTACGGCGCCCCCAGCAAAATCTGGCATACTTGGAAGCGCAGGCGTACGGTAACGAGAGAGCAGCTCTCGTAAAGCATTCAATGGGTTGTGAGTCTCTATGCTCTCGATTTTCCCTTCTGGGTACGAAACAATAGTTTCTCCTCGCTGACTGCGCAGCGTAGCGATAGGCTCATATGCCAAAAAGGTATACCGCCCAGCTCGTCCACTTTCCAACAGGACAGCATGTTGCAGAGAAGGCTGTAGTTTTGTGAGCACCTGCCACGGATCAATCGTCGAAGACCACGGTTTACGCAGGGCAAGGGGGACCAACGGAAAAGATAAGGCATACGTCTGGCAATCAGCAAAGGTAGGGAACATTCTTCCTCTTCACGCTCCGGTTTTCACTATTTATCCGTTCATTATATAGTTGCCTGACACAAAAAGAAAAGACCACGTCGCCAACGTAGCGCTCCGTGGTCTTGCGGTATCTTTTTACAATTAATCTTCGAACTGATACAGAGGCGTGGACAAATAACGCTCCCCATTCGAAGGAATGACAACGATCACTTTTTTACCTTTGCCGAGCTTCGCTGCTACTTGCAGAGCCGCATGAATCGCTGCTCCAGAGGAAATCCCGCCGAGAATACCTTCCTGACGAGCAACACGACGCGCGGTTTCAAAAGCGTCCTCGTTTTCTACTTTTATGATTTCGTCATAAATTTGTGTATCGAGAATATCTGGAACAAAGCCAGCCCCGATACCTTGGATCTTATGTGGACCTGGTTTGCCGCCAGACAAAACTGGCGAAGCAGCAGGCTCAACAGCCACGATTTGTACATTCGGATAGTGTTCACGAAGAACCTGCCCTACACCCGTAATCGTTCCGCCTGTACCGATACCGGAAATAAACGCATCTACGCCGCCAATTTCCTTCGCTTGGTCCAACAGCTCACGAGCAGTTGTCTCACGGTGCACGGCCGGGTTTGCCAGGTTTTTAAATTGTTGCGGAATAAAATACGAGCTATCTTCTTTCGCCAGCTCTTCCGCTTTGCGAATCGCTCCTCCCATCCCTTCGCTGCCTGGTGTGAGAACCAGCTCCGCACCATACGCACGCAACAGGTTGCGTCGCTCAATACTCATCGTCTCTGGCATGACCAGAATAGCACGATATCCTTTTGCAGCAGCAACCATCGCGAGTCCAATACCGGTATTTCCGCTCGTAGGTTCAATGATGGTATCACCCGGTTTCAGACTTCCATCTGCCTCTGCTGCCTCAATCATCGACAACGCAATTCGGTCTTTTACACTGCTGCCCGGGTTGAAGAACTCCAGCTTCAAGTAAATGTCTGCAATATCTTCGGTGACAATACGATTCAGCTTTACAAGCGGAGTAAATCCAATCAAATCGGTAATGGAATTAGCCACGCGCATATGTTCTGCCCCTCCTATTTTTAATAACCGAGTAAAACGCTAGGATTTATTGACATAATTATATCAACGGTAGCCTATTTGGTCAATGAGGCATTTGCCCAGAAATCTGGACCCCTACCGATTTTCGCAATCGCTCCAGCACGACATCCAGCGACTCGACCTGGGCAAATGCGATTTCTCGGCGCAGCTCATCTTTTACCTCTTCAAACGTCCGTTGACTGGCTTCCCTGCGCTCCGTCAGTTGGTAAATGACGTAATGATCTTCTATTTTGATTGCTTCGCTATATTTATCTTTCTCCAGCTTTTCTACGATGGGCTTCGCTTCGTCAGGCAATCGATTATCCTTGATGGAAACCCAGCCTACATCGCCGCCGTTCACCGCTGTATCCGGATCAATCGAGCGCTCTTTGGCAATCGTCTGAAAGTCTGCCCCGTTTTTTAAATCAGCCAAAACTTGCTCCGCTTCTTTTTGGGAAGCCACGACGATCTGTCCTAAACGCATCTGCATCGGTCGGGTATAACGGTCAGATCGGCTATTGTAGACGTTTAGTACTTCTTCATCTTTGATGGTCATGTCCTTCGTTGCCAGGGTTTGCAGCAGGATTTGGTAAGAAATCTCCTGCTTCAGGGCTTCCACGGTCGTCCCCGCTTGTTTTAACAGCGCAGCTTCAAACTCGCTGTCTGTCCGACTGCCGTAACTGTCGCGAATCTGGGAAAGCTCTTGGTCCAGCTGCTTCGGATCAACCGTGATGCCGGAACGCTTCGCCTCTTGAAAAACGACTTCCCGATTAATCATGTCGTTTAGCACTTGCTTACCAAACTTTTGTTTCAGCGTCGTTACATACTCATCTTTGCTAATCGTCTTATCCCCTACGATGGCGGCAGGCTGCAGCTTGCCTGATGCCTGGTACCATGCCCAGGTAACGGCAAGCAGCAACAATACGAGCGCGCCAATGAATGCCCACAACCCTTTTACGTTGGTCATGCCAACACTCCCCTACTTGACGCCGCGCTTACATGTCTTTCAGGATGTCTTCCAACGCGGATCTGTCATAATGGTAACGTTCATTACAGAAATGACAGTGTACTTCAGCTTCGCCCTGTTCCTCAATCATACCTTCCATTTCTTCGCGTCCCATGCTGATCAGTGCCTGAACAACCTTATCCGCTGTACATTTGCAGCTAAATTGAATCTCCGTGCGGCTCAGGATTTTTGGCTCATCCAATACGCGGGCCAAAATCTCTTCAGGAGTCAAGCCCTCGCCAATCATGCGAGAAACCTGTGGAAGCTGTCCTAGGCGTTCTTCAATTGCTGCTACAACCTCTTCTGGCGTATTCGGTAACAGCTGAAGAATAAATCCACCCGCGGCCAAAACAGAACGGTCCTCAGGGTTAACCAGTACACCCACACCTACTGCTGAAGGCGTTTGCTCGGACATCACAAAATAATAAGTGAAGTCTTCCCCAATCTCACCAGAGACGATCGGCGAACTGCCTTGATACGGCTCCTTGAGACCGAGATCTTTCGTTACGTACACAAACCCGTCTGTTCCCACTGCACGCGCTACATCGAGCTTGCCTTTATCGTTTAGCTCAAAGTGGACGTGCGGGTTGGATACATACGCGATTCCTTCTCCATGTGCGTTTGCTTCCGCCATGATCTGCCCGATTGGTCCGCCTCCTTTTACTTTGACATGGAGGCTCTCGTTTCCTTTTAACATAGCCCCCATCATCAAGGTAATAGTCAGCGTACGTCCCGCTGCTGCTGTCGCTGTATTCCACATGTCGTGACGACGACGCATATCTTCGACAGATTCTGTCGTGCGTGCGGCAAAAGCACGAACATGCCCATTAAAACCAGTTGCTCTTATCATATAATCGCCCATGTAGCGATCCTCCTTTTCAAACTACCTCTTTACATAGCGAAAAAATCATGAAGCTATCTTACCAGTTTACCACAAGGAGAAAAAGACTACGCTTCTCCCACTGTGAGTCTGACACTTTGTGAATTCGACCATTTCTGACAGAAAAGACCCCTCTAAGAAGAGGGGCCGAATTAACTAAATCCTATGTTAGGTTAAATAATCTTTTAATACGTGTGAAGCTTTTTGCGTACGCAATCGGTCAATCGTCGTCGCTTCAATTTGGCGAATACGCTCGCGGGTAAGACCGAACATTTTCCCCACTTCCTCCAGCGTATACACTTGATCATCATAGAGACCATAACGCATGGAGATAATTTCTTGGGCGCGGGGACTAAGTCGCTCCAACGCTGCGCGCATTTGCGAGCGAAGATCTACCTTTTCAATCCAGTCATCCAGAGAGGACAACCCATCATCCATGATTTCTGCGTAGCTCAAGCTCTCGTCTTCATGCCAAGCCTGCCATTTCTCACTATCCAGCTCAGCGTCGATGGACTCCATCTTCATCATTAAAGCCAGTTCGATGGCTTCCACCTTTTCTAGTGGAATATCCAAGAGTACGGCAATCTCCTGCCGATCAGGCGTACGGTTCAAAGCGTGGACGAGATGTAGTACTTGCTTCTGATACTGGCGAATCTGCTCATGCATGTGGACAGGAATGCGAATCAAAGTTGCTTTGTCGTTGATGGCACGGGTGATCGCTTGAGAGATCCACCAGTGTGAGTAATGATAGAGACGCACGCCACGTCCCACATCAAACTTGTCAATCGCGGTAAACAAACCTATCGTGCCCTCCTGAATCAAATCCAGGAACGGCATCCCTCTTTTCAAATGGCGCAAAGCGGTACTAACTACGTATCGTAAATAGGCGCGCACAATCGTTTCACGTGCTTCAAGATCGTCATCCCTTTGATAGCGAATCAGGCAAGCAAGCTCTTCTTCTTTGTCCAACATGGGTGTTGCAGCGACGCTTTCCAAAAACAGTAGAGCAGAAGTGTCCGATCGAAGTGATCTAGGGACAACAATTCCCAACTGTGTCTCCACTTCCCGCCAGCGACGGGGAGTTGAATGGAACGAGGAGGTACTCAGAGTCATATGCAACCCTCACTTCTCTGGAATGGAAGTTCACGATGAAGTAGGTGAGTCACGGAATGTTTTACTGTATCCGTATTTCGACAAAACCTGTTTGATTCCTGCCAGTTAACAGAATATTAACAGTTCTCCTCTCTGAATAGTTGATGTAAGCCCTTTCATAGGTTAGGGTTAAAAGTTTATGAAGAAAAAGCCATCCCATTAACGAAGGATGGCAAAAAGACAATGTCGAATCTTCTGATAAAATTGAAGGCTACTGATACAAGTGACAGGCGACGAAGTGGTTGGTGTCTACTTCCTGCCAAATAGGCTTCTTTTCGGTGCATACGGCTTTGGCTACCGGACAGCGTGTACGGAATACACAGCCGCTAGGTGGATTGATCGGGCTGGGAACGTCACCTTCGATAATGGTGCGCTCACGGCTTTTCTCCAAGTCGGGATCGGGGACAGGAATAGCCGACAACAACGCTTGCGTGTAAGGATGCTTCGGTGATTCGTAAAGAATTTCACTGGCAGTCATCTCGACCATATTGCCCAAATACATGACGCCAATACGGTCACTGATGTGCTTGACCATCGCCAAATCATGCGCGATAAACAAATACGTCAGCTTTTGTTCCTGCTGCAATTTCTTCATTAAATTAACGACCTGTGCCTGAACCGAAACATCGAGTGCGGAAATCGGCTCATCGGCAATGATGAAGCTAGGATTGACGGCAAGCGCCCGAGCAATCCCTATCCGTTGTCGCTGACCACCGCTGAACTCGTGCGGGAAACGGTTGGCATGCTCTTTTTGCAAACCAACCATCTCTAACAGCTCAATCACACGCTTCATTCGTTCCTTCCCTTTATATAGCCCATTAAGATGCAGGCCCTCCGAAATGATTTCCGCAATGTTCATTCGGGGATTCAGAGAAGCATATGGGTCCTGAAAAATCATTTGCATATGGCGTGTCAGCTTACTCCGCTCAGCAGATGATGCCTGATGGACGTTTTGCCCATCAAAAATAACCTCACCTGTCGTCGGTTGATACAATCCGATGATTGTACGGCCTGTGGTCGATTTGCCGCAGCCAGATTCCCCTACCAGTCCAAACGTTTCCCCCTCGTATATATCAAAGGAAACATTGTCCGCTGCCGTAAGTGAGAGCCCTTTACCCAACGTAAAGGTTTTTGTCAGGTTCTTTACCTGGACCAGCTTCTTTCGTTGCATCTGGCCACTCCTCCCCGTTATCCGTTTACCAGTATCGTCTGGAGACGCAATGTTCCTTTTCGAGCTTGTAGCCATCCAGCTTGACGATCTCGATGACGCTTCGTGAATCCGGAGAATGAATCATTTCGCCATTCCCCATGTAAATGCCCACGTGATGGACTCTGCCTTTCCCCTCTTCATGGGCAAAAAACAGCAGATCGCCCGGAAGCAAAGCTTCTTTTTCCACGAGTTGTCCGGCTTTTGCCTGATCAGATGCATCACGCGGAATCTGGAGACCGACAGATCGGTGCATGTTGTACGCAAATCCCGAGCAGTCATACCCGTAAGAGGACATGCCGCCCCATAAATAATGCAGGTTGAGGAATCGCTTACCTGCTTCTACGATTGCCTCTCCGCGATTACCGGAAAGCTCGATGGGCTCGTTTGCTTTCACGATTTGGACATCTGCTTTTAGCAAAAGTCCTGTGCCGTTCGGTGTCGCTACCGTTACCCAGTCCGCGGTTTCCTCGATCAGCGGCAGTTTGGTCAAAAACGCAAGCTCCATGTCTGGTTTTTGGTCAGGTGTATGTAGACGGGTAAACGCCGCCGTGACCATCGCCAGCTTTTGGCCTTGCTGTACCTCAAAGGCATCTGACCACGGTGCTAGCTGACGAGACGGAATCCAGCCCGGATAGCCTGTTGCGTTCTTGTTCGTAGTCTGATCAGGAATCAGAATTTGTGACCATTCCCCTTGCTCCTCGACTACCTCTACGCGCGTACCGTACAACGCTTGTGTTTGAATCGCGTTATTGTCGTAAAAACCAAGCTTCTCCTCAACAGTAAGGGAAGCGAGCCAGCTTCGTGCATCTACCGGCGATTGGAGTGCCACTTGGTCAATATCACGCGGCGACTCCGGCTTGGTCCACACAGTGGCGACAGAAACAGAAACAATGGCAGTTTTCATCTTAGTTCTCCCCCTCCCACAGGCTGACGGAACGAATACCGAGCCCAGACTCTTCTGGCATGCGCATCAAGCGTCCCTCGTACGTTACGCCACCTTCTATGCCATCGTGCAAAAGCATCAACGGAGCATCGAAATCAAAGCGGGTGATGTTCTTCTTACTAGCTGCAAAATGAGCTGCTGCTGATACAGCCAGACGCGATTCGATCATGCTGCCAACCATGCATGGAATACCGTACTCTTCAGCCAATTGGTTGATCAATTGTGCTTTGTAAATGCCGCCAGCCTTCATCAGCTTGATATTAATCATGTCAGCCGCACGGTTTTGCAAAACCTGCAGGGCCTGTGCTGGTGAAAACACACTCTCGTCAGCCATGATTGGCGTATCGACCGAATCTGTTACCCGCTTCAAACCTTCCAGATCATGCGCTTTTACAGGCTGCTCAATGAGTTCGATGCCAAGACCCATGTCCTCCATTTTGCGAATGGATTGCACCGCTTCTTTTACATTCCATCCCTGGTTGGCATCAAGACGAATCTTCACCTGATTTCCCACGGATTTGCGAATTTCCTGGATGCGCAAAATATCATCCTCGATATTGTCCTTGCCGACCTTGATTTTCAGTACGTTAAAGCCTTGCTTGAGATAGGCAGCCGCATCCTCACCCATTTCTTTCGGGGAGTTCACGCTGACGGTATAGTCAGTTTCCAATTGGTCACGGTACCCACCCAGGAATTGATACAACGGCATTCCTGCGCGCTGAGAAATGAGGTCGTACAACGCAATGTCAACCGCTGCCTTCGCACTCGTATTTCCTACCATGGATTGATGCAAGGTTTGGAAAACTCGTTCATAGGCAAGCAAATTCAAGCCGATGAGCTGAGGTCTCATCGTATTCATAATTGCCGACTCGATGCTCTCGATGCTGTCTCCAGTAATGACGACAGTAGCCGAAGCTTCGCCCCACCCGACCATACCGTTGTCGCAGGTGATTTTCACTAAAATGGACTCCAGACTGTGCACCGTACGCAAAGCGGTTTTAAAAGGCTTTTTCAATGGAACAAATATTCGTTTTACTTCGATGGCTTGAATAATCATGTTTTCCTCCATCTTCTCCAGTACTCGTGCTTTCTTTAGCTGTGTTTTTTCTAATAGACATACTAAATTATAGCACTATTAAAAATTCTGGCAAAAAAGGGGGGAGAGTCATTCCATCCGCCTAAAATGACTTCTCCCAACTCACTCTTTCTTACTTCACGACAGCTTTTCTCAGGTCTGTATAGCTCAGTGAAGAGCTTTGAATACCACTCACCTTGTCGCTTGAGAGCAAGGAAGTGTTGTAGAAATAAAGTGGTGCGATTGGCGCTTCATCCAACAAAAGTTTTTCTGCGTCATGGAGCAGCTTCAGACGTTTTGCATCGTCTGGCTCCTTGTATGAGTCTTGGATCAGCTTGTCGAATTGCGCATTGCTCCAGCCCGTACGATTGCTTGCTGCCTTCGATTGGAAAATGTCGAGGAAGTTGATCGCATCACCGAAGTCAGGCAACCAGGAAGAACGAGCAATTTGATACTGCAATTGCTTTTGCATATCCGTCAAAACTTTTCCTTCTACTTTTTGCAGCTTCACATCTACGCCCAGCGTCTGCTTCCACATTTCTTGCGCGGCTTGTGCCGTTTTTTCGTTAGCCGTTCCGCTGCGGTACGTGAGTGTAACCTCTGGCAGCTTTGTGTAGCCTTTTTCTTTCATTCCTTGTTCCAGGAGCTTCTTCGCTTCATCTGGGTTGAAGTTCACCAATTCTCCGCCTACCTCACGGAATTGTCCTTCACCGTTGGCATCAGGCAAACCAAAAGATACGAAGCCTGTTCCCGGTTTTTGTTGACGCATCAGCACCAGATCCACCAGCGTTTGACGATCAATCGCCAAGCTAAAGGCTTTACGAATATTGGCGTTATCAAATGGCTCCTTCGTTACGTTGAAACGATAGAACTCTGTACCTGCTCCATCACGCACGAATACTTTGCCTTCTTTGAACAATTGGTCTGCCATGTCTGCAGGAACGGTTGTCGTTCTGTGCAGCTCTTCGTTCGTAAACATTTGATACTCGGTATTCTCGTCATCAATCATTTTCCAAACGGCACCAGGCAAAGTTACGTTTGCTGCATCCCAGTACGTATCGCTCTTCATTATTTTCAGTTCACTGTCATGTGCCCACTCTGTCAGCTTGAATGGTCCGTTTCCAACAAAGCTTGCTGCTTCTGCCGCCCATTTCGGATCTTTTTCTACAGTTGCTTTGTGTACAGGGAAGAAAGCTGGGTTGGATGCCAACAGGAGCGTCCAGGAAGCTGGCTGAGCGAGCACGACCTCTAGTGTTTTGTCGTCCAACGCTTTTACTTTTACGCCATCCGCCGGTCCTTTACCACTGTTATAGGCCTCCGCTCCCTCAATAATATACGCGAGGGATGCCGCCGGAGATGCCAGTGCAGGATCAAGCATGCGTTTCCACGCGAATTCGAAGTCCTGAGCCTTTACCGGTTCACCATTGGACCATTTATTGTCACGCAGAGTAAAGGTGTAGGTTTTTCCATCCACGGAGACTTTCCATTCGGAGGCGGCCGCTGGTTGAGGCTTTTGATTTTCGTCCAGGCGAGTCAAGCCTTCCATCAAGTTGTTCAAAATGTTATAAGACGGCTCATCGAAGCCAATCGGCGGGTCCAATGACGTCGGTTCCTTGATATTATTCAGCAACAGGAGTTTTGCCGCTTGATCGCCCGGCGTCGGAGCGTTTGGCTGAGCCGTGTTGCCTGGTGCAGGCTCACTCGGTGCAGCTGGTTGACCCGATGTACATCCAGCCATGAGCATGGACACACCCAGCGTAGCCGTCAGCAACAATGTTGATAGTTTTTTCACTGTTTCTTCCCCCTTATTTTTTTGTTTTTGTATGACGTAAAAGGATAGCGCCGTCAGACGACACCCTCTTTTACACAAATGAAAGCCGGGCTTGACCACTGCCCTCGACAGCTATGAATCAGGTCCCTGTTGGCGGCTGCATCGACGCCAGCAACTTCTTCGCCCGCGGGTCCTGCAACCAACAGGAAACTGCGTGTTTGCTATGGACATGGGTCTCCGTAGGCTGGTAATTCCGACATACTTCCAACGCGTAGTCACAGCGCGCAGCGAATGCACAGCCAATTGGCGGGCTGAACAAATCCGGGGGTGTTCCAGGTATGGGGCTGAGCGGAATAGAGCGATCCGCATCCAAACGTGGCATCGATGCCAGCAAGCCTTTGGTGTAGGGATGCTGCGGATTGTAAAAAATGTCGCGAACAGGTCCGGACTCTACCACCTTTCCGGCATACATGACATTGACCCGATCCGCAATCTTGGCAACGACTCCCAAATCATGTGTGATAATAATGATCGAGACTCCCGTCTTTTGTTGAATGCTTTTGAACAGCTCGATGATTTGCGCCTGAATCGTCACATCCAATGCTGTCGTTGGCTCATCCGCAATCAAAATGGATGGCTTACAGACAAGCGCAATCGCAATCATGATCCGTTGGCGCATCCCGCCACTGAACTGATGGAGGTACTGCTTGAGACGACTTTCTGGATTGGCGATCCCGACCAAAGTGAGAATTTCAATCGCTTGCCGCTTGGCTTCGCTTCTGGTGACCTTTTGATGGCGAACGATTCCTTCCATAATCTGCTCACCAATCGTAATTGTCGGGTTGAGCGACGTCATCGCATCTTGAAAGATCATGGAGATTTCTTTCCCACGCAGCTCGCGCATTTTCTTTTCTGGCAGCTTTGCCAGGTCCTGCCCTTTAAAATGAATGCTTCCACCCGCGATTTTTCCGATATGCTCCGGGATCAGACGCATGATGCTCCTTGCAGTCACGCTCTTCCCGCATCCGGATTCACCAACAATCGCCAGTGTCTCCCCTTTGTTCAAGGTAAAGTTCACGTCCCGAACAGCGTTCACTTCACCGCCATGCGTCTTGAATGTGACCCGAAGCCCACTGACTTCCAGCAGCTTTTCCGTTTTATCCATGTTGCCTACCTCCTTGACTTCGGATCGAACGCATCGCGCAAGCCATCACCGAGCACGTTGAACGCGAGCATCGTCAGCGAGATGAGGAAAGCAGGGAAAAAGAGCCGCCACCAATGACCGGACAAAATGGTGGGGAGTCCATCGTTAGCCATCACTCCCCAGCTAGCCATTGGCGCCTGAATACCGAGACCGAGGAAGCTCAGAAATGCCTCTGCAAAAATCGCAGATGGAACAGATAACGTGACATAGACAATGATGATACCAATTGTGTTGGGCAGCAGGTGCTTGCGAATGATATAGAAAGGCTTTGCCCCCATTGTTTTTGCTGCCAGAACGTACTCCGAGTTTTTCATTTGCAGGACCTGACCGCGCACAGTCCGGGCCATCCCGATCCAACCGGTCGCACTTAACGCGATAATAATGGTTAAAAGTCCGGGCCCCATGACGACCATCAGCAAAATCACAACCAACAAATAAGGAAGTCCGTACAAAATGTCCACGAAGCGCATCATGATATTGTCGATTCGCCCGCCCAAATATCCGGCAATTCCTCCATACAAGACACCAATGAAAAAATCGATAAGGGCTGCCGTCAAACCGACAAACAGGGAGATACGTGCACCATACCAAACACGCGTGAACACATCGCGGCCAAAATCATCGGTACCAAACCAGTTCGCTTCCGATGGCGGTTTGTTTTTCATAATAATCGACTGTTTGGCGTATTCATGACCAGAGATCATCGGTCCAATCGTAGCCATAACCCCAAGCAAGATAATAACCACCAACCCCATCAGGGCCAGCTTGTTTCCTCGGAGGCGAAGCCAAGCTTCTTGCCAAAACGTTAGTTGAGGTCGCACAATCGCTTCCGCATTGAGGTTGTCTTTTCGCATGGGGATAAATAAATCATCAGAAACGATCATCCTTCGCTCTCCTTTCGATGCAGCTTAATTCGTGGATCAATGATGCCGTACAGTACATCGACGACAAACATCAGGAAAATCAAAAGTGCGCTATAGAAGACTGTCGTTCCCATAATGACGGAATAGTCACGGTTATTAATGCCAGCGACGAAGTATTTCCCCATCCCAGGAATCGCAAATATTTTTTCAATCACAAAGCTTCCCGTTAATACGTTGGCAATCAGTGCGCCTAAAAGCGTGACGACTGGCAAAATCGCATTACGCAGTGCGTGCTTCAACACGATCGTCGCCGGAGACAGCCCTTTTGCGCGAGCGGTTTCAATATATTCCTGGGTCAACACTTCCAGCATGTTTGTACGCGTCAAACGAGCGATAATCGCAATCGGACCAAATGCCAATGCAAGCGCTGGCATAATCACATGCTGCCAAGACCCCCACGTTGCAGTCGGCAACAGCTTCCACTCGACCGCCAAATATTTGATTAATAAGGAAGCGACCACAAAGCTGGGAACAGATATCCCGATAACAGCAATAATCATGGCAAGGTAATCAATGAGACGGTTATGTCGTAGCGCGGCGATCACACCAAGCGCGATACCAGTGATAATCGCAAAGACGACAGAAATCAGACCGAGTTGAAAAGAAACGGGGAATCCACGGGCGATCATTTTGTTGACCGTATCCGAGCTGTTGGCAATCGATGGCCCAAGGTCAAACTGCACCAGCTTTTGCAAGTACAGCCCGTATTGGACGAGTAGTGGCTTATCCAGGTTGTAGTAGGCATTGAGGTTCGCAGCAACCGCTTCGTTTAATGCCTTTCCTTCTTTTTCAAAAGGAGATCCTGGAACGGCATGCATTAGGAAAAAGGTGAGGGTAATGATGAGCCATAAAGTCACGATCATGGAGATAAATCTGCGGAAGACAAAAGATAGCAAGGACTCTCCTCCTTTTCATCAAAAATCCGTAGAACCATGTTGGTGGCAGGGACGGAACTCTCGTAATAAGCAAAAAACCCAGCAAATGCACGCGATCATGGCATTTGCTGGGTTTTACTTACGTGTATGCCGTGCATACGAATAAATAAAGCAGCGGGTGTATTCATTTGGTGACTATGGCTTTATTTCTCGTGGAAACTGCTTGTTTGTACTTCTTTTGCGCGTCCTTGAACGCTGCGATCAATGTTTTTTGGGAAGATCCAAAATACCGAAAGCGAATCTCTTCGCCAATTTCCTCCGACGCCATAATTGAATGACCGATAAAGATCGACCGAGCAAAGTCAGACGTCAGTTGGACCGTGGAGGAACAGGCCGCATCTACGATCTTGTCGTTGGAAGTATCGACAACCAATCCGATAAAAAAAGCGCTGAACTGCTGTGTAATCGGATTGTTCGAAGAGGACTGTGCATCGCCTACGATATAAATGGTATCTTTATCAAACAAATCAATAACCCCACTTTTACTATGCTTAACGGACCGGCAAACGGGATGTTCGGAGAGCGACTTCCTCACAATCGCTAGCTGGGTAAGCACTTTCCTACATAGTACCAGAAGAATTTGCAATTTGTAAATAAGTCTGACTAATCTTTCAGTTCTTCAACAGATACGACTGGAAACGAATGCGACGGCAGCATCGGCAGAAACGGTCGCTCATCGATGTAGGCAACTACGACATGGGATGGACCGACCATTGTTTTCGGTGCGAGCTGTAGTTCCTCGCCACGCTCGGTTACGACGGTAATCTTCAGCATTCCGCCTCCCGGACGAGCCGGCCCTTTCGTTGCTCGCTCTGTCACGAGAGTTGTCCCATTGTACTGTAAGCGTAATTGGAGGTCATTACGCCACGAGCGGAAATCCACATAATAGCGCGAGAAAGGAATGGGATCAGTGGTCACACTGTCTGCTTGAGGGACGAACATGGCTAGCTCACGACGGTAGCCACCATTCTCGTACATTCTGTCATCAAAACGTTCAAGAGCCTCGTCTTCAAGCAGATCAATCACACCCTCTGTTTTCAATACAGGATCAACAGCAAAGGTGGCGTGATGATTAGACAACTCCAAGAGTATCTTCACTTCTGTTTTTTTCTGCATGGCGATGTCTGCATCTACAATAAACATACCTACCAGCAAAAAGAACAGCATCGTAGAAATGGATAAGATGTTTATACCCGTAACGATAGCCTCCTAACGGGAGCTTTTACAGATCGTAGTCCATGATGTTAACTGTGCCTATTCTTTGGACTTGCAAGGAATCAGCTGGCATTGGAATCCATGAGGTAAAGCGGGGGTATGGAATTGCCAGCTCCACAACAAACTCATCTTCGTGGCTCCATAGGACGGGATCAAGTGAACGAGTGCGAGTGACACTGACAGACAGCTCCTTATCTGGAATGGAGAACTTTTTCTCTCTCAGCTCCCGAGCAATCAATGCCCGAACCTCTTTTTGTAAGTTGGCTTCACTCGTTCCCCCGTGGTTGCTGACGTATTTCGTAGCGGCCGCGCTCACTTCCAATAATTCGTTTCTGGCCTGAACGACCGTATGTACCTGTAAAAGTCCTAATGGAACGAGTAGCATAACCATAATGTTCAGAATCACAGCGATTAATTGACCCATTATCCTGTACCAAAACGCGTTACTTCAGCGAGCAAATCACCGAAAAACTGCGTACATGCCGAAAGGAGATTTTGCGGACCGGTGAGAAGCAAACCTACCGTCAAAGGCAAAACAATAGCCATTACAGCCAAAATGCTAATCATTTTATTCATGCACTACCACCCTGGATCAAAGTATTCGGACGGCCGGCTTCCCGTAAAGGAAAAGGATGTATCCCCCTCCACAAATTTGTGCAGCCATTGGGTCACTTTTGAAGGTTGGATGGTAACCGACAAGGTAATCGCCTCCTGCCGCTCTTTGCGAGCTCGCTCGCTCTCGGTTCGAGGCCAGCTCCCAGCAAACACATCCCCTGTCACTTCCCAACCTAGTTCTTTCATTTTAAGGAGATAGTAATCTGCTAACGTAGGCTCCAAATACCCGATGTCCTGCATATCATCCAATAAGTCAGCATAGATTCCACGGGCAATCGCCCTTTCCATTGCGTACAAGTGGTAAGCTCCCAATGCAGAAGTAATCAATAGAAGGACCAGTAAACAAATAAGAAAGACTTTTGCTTTTACCATCGTTTTAGAAACGCCAGCTCCTCTTTAATGGAAGATGACCGTCGCTGCCCGATACACCCTTTCCTGTTGTGTCTGTTTAAGCTGCTCCTCTGGCTGGAGATTCCAAAGCACCGCGCACAAGCTCCCTACCATAATCGAAATGATGAGAAGAACGTGGATGTGCAGCATCAGTTTGACGACGTATAGGATGTGCCGTTTTGCATCCTGAAGTTGATGTTTTCATTTCGGGTATCGTAGTTCAGCGATGTGATGGATTGGTTAATGCTCTCGGCCGAATCGTTTGCCGCAGGGCTTAACTCATTGCCATAGCTGCTGACACCAATCCCTAACACCATGACGCATGCTAAAAATATAAAAAACATTTTCGACATCTCGAATTTCTCCTTTTCTCATACATGATTTAAGGTATGGCTTTGTCGATCCATCCAACTGCTCGATCTCTCAGCCCGTCCTCTCTTACTACCGATGTGTTTATTTCGGACAAACTAGAAACGATTATTCCTAAAGAGAAAACGATGCACATGATGATAGATAATAGCTTGGTCATGAGTTGCTCCTCCTCAGGTCAAATATTTATCCAGAATTTCTGTAAGCAGCTTATACCAAGGAAACATAGCTACCAATAACCCCATGTAAAATGCCGGGTAGACAATGACCGTGTAGCCAATCCCCAAAGATTTTATCTTTTTTCGATGACGGAACATTCTTCGGTGGTCGACAGCCCACTCCATTCGTTGCATAGTTGCACTTACTTGTCCTTCGCTCAGCGTCTCAATTGTACGCATGCTCGATACGAGGATAATTCCGTCGTCGACGCCAATTTTTCGTTTAAAGCTCTCAAGTGCCTCATTAGGGTCTCTGTTCCAATCAGATAAAGTAGGGATATACTCTTTTAGCTTTCTAGTAGGTCTTGCTGCCTTGACCATGGCATTGTAAATGGGCACCTGATTTTCTAGAAGGGTCACATAGCGATTGATAAATCTGGCGATATCTGTGCTCAGCATATCTTCCCTGTGATTTGCCCACATCTTCAAGCCCATGTACGGAAGCATGTAACTCCCGGCAGATGCCAGGCACATCGACAGAAGTGGAAATGATTCCATTCGGCTTAAGACGACCCACATAAGAATCAGGATGCAAACGGCACTTCCAGTCAACAATTGCAGAAACACCCACTCTGGTTTTCCCCATCCAAAAGGCCTTCCTGCTCGTGATAGTAACTGTTCCCATTTGTCGTCTTCGTCAGGCTTGAGTGCCTGCTCCCACTTTCCCCACCACACCCCGGAAACAAACAGCTTCGGCTTTTGCTTGTGAAACAAATACTTCCCGATCATAAACGTTGCACTAAAAACAAATAGAGCGCCTAATCCAAGGTAGGTATACATGATTAGCATTGGCATTAGCGATATCTCCTTCCCCAAATAAACGCCAACAGGATCGAAAAGGTCCACACAGTCGTCGCAATCGCTAATATGGCTTGTCCATCTGGCGTGTAGAAATAGAGACGATAGGAATCTTGAAGCAATCCTTGATTGTAGGGGATCAAACAAATACAAATGGCAATAACGATAAGCAAACTGATCCAAATGGAGTATATTTCACTATCACGCTCATGCTTTTCATCTTGTTGTACAAACATCTCATTCGTTAACCGATTTAGAGGTGATTGAATATCTTCTGTTTCTCCTTCCAAACCGCTGGAAATATACGTTGCAAAATCAAAAGCCCACGGATGGTCCAGTCTCTGCGCAAATTGTTCTACTGCCGCAACCGAGTTTCCCCCACCCGAAAGGTTATTGTTCAGCAGAAGGAGGTCAGGCAATAACTCTTTGGGGCATTCCTCTATCATTTCGCGAAAGGTAAGGACGATGTTTTTGCGACTGTTATAGTAACGGGCAAACAATTCTACGAAACGACAGAATGAGCTGATTTTTTTATTCATTTGGACGGTATAGCGTGCGTATAGAATCAGTGTTGGCAGCAAGAGGAATAAGAGAAAAAGCGACAAGGATACAATCATATTTCCTAGCAAAATACCTGAGATGAATCCCGCTATCCCGCCAATCATGGATAGTATTAAGTACCCTTCTGGTGTACCTCCCACGATTTGACACCAACGCTCAAAGCGTTCATACATCATGCGCCGGGTAGAATGCCTTAAAAATTTCTCTCTCCATACCTCAACTGTGCGCGGGAAGAACACGCGTGGACTTCTCCATCCCTTATACAGGTGTAAGCCGAGAAACAGAAAGCCAGAGAAGAGACATAGAAACACCGGGAAAAGAAATGTGTAAATCATAGCTGTCTGCCTACATCGGTAAGACGTAGCTCTTTCAACACTTCAATGTCTGCTTTGCCGACGTAACACATGTATTCAACTAAATATGGGCTCAGTTGATTTCCCGTCCATTCATAAGCTCCCGTCTGCATGTTGCGACCTACGAGGGGAATAGATTCGACTCGGTTAAAAGATGAATTCCACTCCGTTGTATGAATGGCATCAATAAAACGGTGACCACTGTTGCGGTATGTAAGCGAATTGACAAAATTGACTGCCCTGCTAATCCGCTCCTGGGTCAGCTCGACACTCCGCCCTCCGTATTGATACACAAGATCGGTCAAATCATGTAGCGCTCTATGAGCAAATCGTTCGTGCATCGCTCCGATTGTTGCGTCCGTCCCTCTGATTCCGGCATTTATAAAATGGTACGCTTCTATCGGCTCGCGAATTTCTCCAATCAAAATTGTATTTGCGGTTGACCTGTACATGTCTTTGAAGCAATGCCCTAATTCAATGCCGATTTCCTCCACGTTTTGGAGTTCAATCACTTCACCTGGCCAAATATCACCGAATCGCATTTCGTGTTCACTTTCAAAGATTGTGATATATTCTGTCCGAGGGTCCTTCAGCTTCATCATACACATCATCAGCGTTGTTTTCCCTGCAGCCATCGGTCCAATAACCAGTACATTGCTGCGTCCGTACACTTGCTGTTCCATTAGCCATTGAATTCTTTCGTCGAAAGCTGGCTGTTGCTGTGTACGAAGTTGGTCGAGTGAAAAAGTAGGCGTTGTAAATCGTCTAACCAGAATGGTCGGTACTCTGGAATAAGGGAAAGTGAACATAGTCAGTCTCGCTTTTAGTGAATGTAAGTATCCGCTCAATCTAGGTTTTTTCTCGTTAAAAGATAGACCCGCTGTATTGGTCAACTTTTGTTGAAGAGTTTCAACCTCTTTCCAGCTTGGTGTGTAAGAGAGAAATTTTTTGACCCCTTGCTCCAAGTAGGCAATGTTGCGGTTTGCAGAAATTCGCACTTCCTCTACCCACGGAGACAAATGGAGGACGGCATCGAGTATGCCCCACCCGTATGTAGAAAAGGTGAGACCTTCGTAACCATTGACATGCGGCAAAATTTGTTCGGTTACTGGTCGTTGGAGGACTTCCTCAAAATAATGCTGCAAGCGAAGAATAATATGGTTGTGACTATCACGATTTCCCTGTTCTGCCAAAGCGAGAATTCGTTGCATCTCTAGCTTCTCTTCTCGAGTTTTGCCAAAATGATTTAAATAATCTCTTGCTGCTTGTTTAATGTCCTCGATTGTTTGGATGTCGGATCCAACTGGTTGTTCTCGTTCTATCCCTCTCATCAGCAAATCACCGCACTTTTATCCATATATTGTGCCTTAGCAATTTCCTTCAAACTGCTGATGTACGATTTGGGAGCGAAAAACTCTTCTATTAATACACTGCAGCTCTGATGAGATTGATTGAGCCTGCTCTCCGAAATGCGTGGTACTACACCGTAGACCGAAACATCCTCCCCGATTCGAAAGGGTTGCCCAGGATCTAAATGACTGAGCAGAACCTCGCATTTCACTCCTCTTTCTCTCCAGTTGTGCAACCACTCTCTGGCACTATCGATACTAAAGGGATCAGCTCTCACGAATAAAAGATTGCGGTCAACGGTATGAAGCAACCGCTGTAGAGTCTCAGACTCAGGAAAGCAGTAACCCCAATCGACGTATACATAGTCAAATTGCATGCGAAACACACGAATTAGATTGCTTAATTCTGAGCTTTTCCATTTGCTAGCAGCATGTGCGTAATACAAATTTGGCAAGTGCTCGCTCTGTTTGCAGACATTGCTCCAGTTACGCTTGGCAGTTGTTTGTATATCGATAAAGTCAGGACGAAATAAAGATAATTGATGTTGTTGGAGCTTGAAGAAACGTGTTAGATCCGGCTTGGCGTCATTCATATCAAGTACGACAATGCGCTTTTCAGGATGCTGTCTCGCTAGGATGACGGGATAATTAATACAAAAGGTAGTAATTCCAGAAGCTCCGTAGCTCAATAAAGCGTAAACGAGCCCTTTTTCTTTTGACGATCCGATATCTGCACACTCTTGCACAAAGCCTAGAATCAGACTGATTTGATGGCGTATTTCTTCTTGTGATAAATGGGCCGATAACAGGTATACGTGCTCTAGCCCGGACTCCTCCGCTACCTTCTCAATCATCTTCTCATCCCGATAGAGAGGAACAATAATTAACGGTGAGTTTGGTGGGAGTTGTGCTTTCAGGGCCGGAAGCCATTCCCAAACGGGAGAGTTGAACATTTCGGAAAAGATCACGGTAGCTTCTGGCATATAAAGCTGCACAAGCCGTGAAAACTCCTCCGCCGACTCAGCTAGCAGCACATCACTGTAAACAGGCATATACGTCTTGGCGAGTGACTTCATCGGATAACAAACCAAAATTTTCATGACGCTTGCTCCTTTGAACCCATGATATGACCTACCTGAAGCATCCCATATGACATTGCCTCGCTTACTATCACATACTCCTCGTCTGTCAAATTAAAGCCGATAAAAGCAGGTAGTGCTGTTGGCTGGACCCGGTAGTCACGATATCGTTTTTCGCCATTCTGCAACGGCTTTTCTCGTGATCCATGAAAGATGGAATCCATCTGATCAGGAGATGGCAACAAGCTCGGCTTTAATGTATAGATCTCAATACCATTACTGTCCCTCACGCTTGCAAGCTGACTTTCAAATAACAAATCTGCCGTATCATTGGTTTTTCGAAAATGCAGTGGTGCAGGATAGTCTTGCAGCTCCGAGAGATTCTTGTATTTGACCCAAATTTTCACATGATCACCTTTGCGTAATTCCGTTAAAGGATGAATGGATAGTAGGGGGAACTCGTAGCGCGCCTCCCCTTTTTCCGGTAAAAGCTGCGAATCTGTCAGCTTTTCCACTAATAATTGCTCGCCTTCGTATATAGTCTGCGTGCTCCTTTTCCCCAAAACGGTATCCAAATCACGCGCTGAACCTGGAAGAATTTCATCCACTTCTTCCTGTACAAGTATCACATCATCTTGTGTAATCGGCTCGAAGGCTGATATTTCTTTCCCTGCAGCTACCTTTACAACTGGGGCAAAAAGCTTTTCTGCAGCCATCGCATCAATATATTGAGTCGCCGCATAAAAGGACGACCCTGCTAGCAGAAACGAAATTAAGCAAATGACAAGCAATGTTTGCTTCTTCATAACATCCTTCCTTTATAAGCATAGATCAATGACTGAAACTCAATCTCTTCCTCCGGGAAAATCTCCAATAGTAGATTGGCTTTGGCGCTGGCCATTGCTGTTTTCTCTCCATCCATCAACGGAATCATGTCAGTTACCTGTGTAGCTCCAGGCTGCTGATCCCATAGGGAGAGCGTTCCTTCTACTTTTTTCATGATGCTTGTTCGAGACAATTGGCTATTCCACTTGTTTGCTATCATTTTTATTTTTCTTCTTTCTGTCTTCCACCAAGCAGGGGCTGGATCTACCAGGAACAAACGGGTAAGTCTAGCCAAATCTGCATCAAATACTACCCATATTTCGTCGGCATGCTCAAAAATTTGTTTGGAGTGGATATCATTCCAGTAGGAAGAAACATCAATGACAACAATGGGACTATCCTTACAAATCCGTAGTAACCAATTGGCTGTATCTGTTTGAGAAGATTCGTGCTGAAGTTGTGCTGGGGATTCTATCTGGATGCGAAGATGGTTATTCTGCATGAGGAGCGATGGTGTAGGAGAATCTCTTACTTGTTGTCGAACTCTACGTTCAAAATCAAGTGCAAAATAATAATAGGAAGTCACTTTTGGTAACTCGCAAAGGGTGACAGGAATGCCTTTACCTGACCATGCATACGCTAGGTTACTTGCAAGAAAACTAGCTCCAGCCTGTGCGTACAAACTCATAACAGCAATACATTTACGCTGATACGACTCCTGTTGCTCAACTATTGGTGGGGAAGCAAGCTTTTCTTTAAGCACTCTCCATTGCCGCTCTTCCTCAATAGACTGTGAAAACTCCTGCTGCTCCAAATCACGGAACCTGGAGACAAAGCGGCTCATTTGGTGAAACATGATTATCCCACCTGGGAATCATTTGATTTATTTTTACTGGCAATGTATTTCTCAAATTTCTCAACCATCTCTCGAACAGTGAGGGACTTGCGATGATAATAGTATATTTTGCGCAGTCGCTCTCGTTCCTGAGCTGTCATTTCTGGTCTCACTTTCATAGCTAGCTCGATTAACAGAGCGAGTTCGACGTTGTTAGGTCTTCCTCTTCTCGGTGGATTAGCAAATAGCTCCTGCTGCTTTTTATTAAATGCGTTTGGGTACTCTACCAGCCACATGTCCACCAACGTTTCAATATCTTCATGTGTACGTACACCGAGCTTCATCAAGTATTTAAAATATGTGGGGATGGGACGCTCACGTATCTGCCCATTTTGCCAACGGGCAAGGAATCCATTTGGCATAGTTAGGTGCTTGGTTACGTCTCGGATGAGTGCTATCCGATTTGGCGATTGGTATTGAACGACTGCTTCCTTTACTAGCGTAAACAAAATGTCATGATAATTGACGCCTTTATACCCGCTTCCATACTCTGTGATGTACCATTCCTCAACTGCTCGATCAAAATCTCTCCGGCAATTCGATAATTGAAGCTGATTCAGATGCTCATAAAACTCTTCCAGATCATACTGAACCATAAACTCTTCCTGGTAATCTCCAAAAACAAAAGCAATAAAGGATTCCTTAAACTCTTCCAATGACAACAATGTCAGCTTGTTTGTCTCCTCATAGCAGCGGTTGACTAATTCGATTGCACTCTTTGCCAACACGTCAAAATACCCCCATTTTCCTTTTAATAGAGCGATAGATATTCTCCAACAGCATTCTCGACTCGTTGAATCTTATTTAGCCTGATAAACCAGGCATTTCGCTTTATGGGTCGCCTCACACGCACCCGTGCAAGGCGATTAAGAGAACCTACTCCGTTACAAAGTAAAGTTCTTCTCCGGTCGCGAAAAGAAGAGCGATCCTTCCCCCGCGCTCCATGACGGTTGGAGCATTCTCCATTACAATCAGTCCGTCATTGAGTACTACTCTGTCTCCAAATCGATGTACGGATTCGATCTGGAAAGCTCCCTGCGGAACTCTTTCCACTGAAAGATATCTGCCGGGTTTGTGCTTCTGGTAGCGTACTTGTCGCCCTAGAAGCTGCTCCACGGATGCAGAGCATTTCTGGTGAGCCTCTACTGTTGCCATACGCAACGCCTCCTTCTCTCACCTGTAGAGTACGGCCGTTTCATCTGCTTATAAGCCTATGAAACTATCTCTACCGTAAAAAAAGACAGCAGGGTTGTGCAAATATTTTTATAACTCTTCCCAATAAGAGGGATCACTAAGTTCGGGATACATTTCAGTGACCATATCAAATGGTGAAAAGTAGAGTGTATCGACGAGAATTTTTAGTTTATATGTTTTCAGGAGAGTATACGCTCTCTCTGTTTTGCTGAAGATACTTGGCAGTTGACGCAAATCTGCCAGCTTTAGTAGATGCTTACACATATAGTCGACGCATATTTTTGCCCGTTCCTCACCCTTTATGCTCTGAAAATAAGCCGGGGGAAAATGACGTCTTATGCCTGAAAGCACTTCTTGGTAAACCCATAGCACTCGTTGCTCTTCTGAAAGCCGAGGTAAATACGGATAAGCAAATTCTACGAAATAATACACATCCTCAGCCTTTGCCTCGATAGGCGGCTCAATAAATTCTCTTACTAAATGCAGCTTCAATTCTTTTACATCTTGCAAGCTCAATTCACGTCGCGCTTGCTCTGGCGTCCATCTTTTTACATTTTCAATCGCATATCTGACAACCAATTGGACTTTTTGCTTACGGTACTGCACCTCTTCGAACTCATACGGGGAAAAACGCTTTTGCTCTCCGTTAAGAATTCGTTTGTACCGATCGACTATTTTTGAGGGCACTGTCATCTCACTCCTATCCCCATTTCTGGAATATACTACTAAATTACCATGCGGGATTAGGACAAAAATAACAGTACCTTTGTTCAAAATTGTGACTTTATTCATAGACTCCAGACTGGGAGACTCTGTTCATTTTTACAAAAAGCTCATCCCAAAATACAGGTATATTCTTTTCAACCTTTACTTCTAAATGATAGATTCCTTGCAAGTACAAATAAGGCCGTTCACCTTTTTGGTGAATGATAGAGACCTCTTCACTTGTCCCCTCCAGATTCGACCTGTTTAATCTCCAAAGAATCCCCGCTTCTTCTCGTGCCCCGCGAATGATATCCGCATCACGCCGTTCAGCTTCTTCTGTTGTCGCAAACAATCTGATTTGCTTATCACCGTTTGAATCCACGTACTCCCATTTTCCAGCCGCACGCGCTCCCTTGGTAATCAGATCGGCTGTATGTTGCATCCTCATTTTTAGATAATCTGTCTGCTCCAAAAATAACAGGATAGAGAGCAGGCTGCCCAAGCAGAAGAGAAAGAAGAGCACAGTAATCATTGTTGCCCCACGCTCTTCCTTCACTCGAAACAAAAAATGGTGCAACAGATCATTCATTGCTTCTCCTCCGCATTTTCAACCATCATGTGATAGCTTTCGGTTATCTCGTATAATTCCCCCGTAGCGAGAAGCCTAAATGATACTGTTGCTTCAGCTTTTACATGACTGCCTTTTCTCCAGCCGTTACCATCAAGCTCCAACTGCACATCTTTGTGAAGGACTCCGATACCTTGTGCTAATTCCGATGTGCCTCGCTGTTTCGCATGGAATTTGGCCAAACCGAAATTGGGCTGCACTGCAGCAATTCTTCCTGCCTCATACGCAGCCGCCAATGCCTTTTGCTTGTTGTACATCATGCTGAATTGGTCAAAGGAGAATACGATCAAGATCCAAACTAAAGGAAACACCAAAATAAACTCAATCATTTGGCTGCCTCGCTCATCTTTCACCCTCGTACGTATCACTCGTCCCATGCGTGTGATCATCCGCTTGCTCCGATGACATCTTGTACGGATTGGAACACAAAAGCACCCAGCAAATATACCGCGTAGGGGAATGAACAGGCTGTTCTTTCCCTGCCTGGAAACCATACTTGTCGATGAGCCGACCATCCGGCTGCCATGATTTGAAGATTGTTGCGTAAACGAGCCCAATTTTGCGGATAGAACACCATAACAATCAGGCACAAAATGATGGAATGCAAAAACAAAGAATACACCACACTCCAGCTCGTCCAAGCACCAACAGCCATTAGCAACTTTTGATCCCCCATCCCCATCCCTTTTAAGAATACGGGACCAACTGTCAACAAAAAGGCTCCTGTCACACCTAACAATGCTCCAGCTAATAATTCACCTTCCCACTGATACCATAAGCCGACAGCAATCGATGGAAAAACAAGAGTATTCGGTATTTTTCTTTGTCTCCAATCCATCCATGCTGCCATTCCTAACACGCCTAGCAAGACTACGTTTGTCATTTGCTTATTTTTTCTTGCAGTTCCTTCAGCTTCTCGTCTTCGGCAGTGCCTAGCTGTGTCAGTGTCGGAATAAGCACAATCAAGATGACGGCAATGATAATGACCATTTCCACGATCGTAACACCGTCCTCCTCATACCAAAAACGCTTGACGTAATCTGCGATGGCTCCCATTCCATTCACTCCTCATTGAGATTTTGGTTCTATTTTCACTCTGCCAAAAGACAGTGCCTCTCGCAAAAATATTTACACGCGCTTATTTTTCTACAAGCTTTCTCCGATGCCGATGAATGCAGGACCCATCACCAAGAACAACAACGGTAGGCCCATTAACAAAATGACAAAAGGCAATAACCTGATATTTAACCGATTCATATGGGTAGCAGCCTCGTCTTCTTGTTGTCTCACTTGCTCCTCTACTTGGACAGACAACATTTGTGATATGCTAACCCCTTTTTTCATCGCCTCGTTCATCTCCAACGCGATGGTAGTCAACGAATCTACCTCCCACCGAAAAGCCAGCTCTTCAAGCGCCTTTCTCCAGTTTCCATGCCTTTTTTCTCCCATTTCTAGGCTCGCAAGCTCTCTGCCAAGTCTTGCATCAAATCGTCTCGCTGTCTGCTTAACAGCCTGCTGCAATGGCATCCCTGCTTCCACCAGTGATTGCACAATGCTGAAAAAAGTAGGAACCTGCTCACGAATTTCAGCTTTTGCCCGCTTGTCCGCCCAATCTAGCAGCATGTTTGGCAACAAGTACAAAAATAAGCTAAACGTTAAGGGAAGCCCATTCAACGTACCGATTTTTTCACCGTTAACCATGCTCATTGCCAATGAAGCTAGAGATGAAGCAATGAAACACATACTGATGAGCCGGAACAAGACAATCTCTGTCAGACTTATATCGATCCCTAGACGCGCCAATGTTTCCTCTATTTTTTTCTTATCGACACCCGTCCATTTGTAGAAATGCTGTAGCAGTACCTGGTTTTTCTCCAAGCCTCGAATCAGTGTCCACCTTTTTCGTCCTTGCTGAAACGATTGCTCAAGCTTTGCCTGTTTCTCAGAATCAATCCTGCCCAAAAGTGTGGAGGAGAATGGTTCTCCCTTACTCACACAAGACGGCAAACCGTACAGAAATATAGCAAAACTCATCACTATACTTATAACGAGAACGAACATTGCACCCTCTCCTATGCTCCCCTGCTTATGCTTTTATGCGCAACATAACGAATTGCTTCTCCCCCAACCAAAATAGAAGCCAAGCTTCCTAAAATCAGAAACCGTCCCCCCATTGTGGCCGTTAGTGGATCGAAATGATTGGGATTGTTCACATACAAAGCAATGACAAAAACAAACGGCATGACACTTAGTAAATTCACTTGTGCAACGATCTGAGCCATAGCTGCTTTTTGTCTACGGAGCGACTGTCGGCGCCGCAATATCGAAGAGGCAGCCAAATCGAGCGTTTTGGCCATATCTCCGCCCATCTCACGTTGAATGTGGACAATGGTCGCTAAATATTTGACATCTGCTGATCCTGTACGTTCAAAGAATCGATTCATTACGTGCTCTAACGGGATTTGTGCCCGCAATAGCTCTACAATACGTCTGTATTCCTCTAATACGATTTCTGATAAAAATGGACTTGCCGCTACCTGTTCAAACGCATGTAAATACGATGGAGAAGTGCGTAAAGAACTGGCCATGAGACGAATCGCTTTTACATTGCCTGCTTCGAAATCGTCCTTTCGACGAGCTCCCCATACACTCACCAACCGTTCGGTAAACATAATCCCTGCCAGTAAAGCAGGCAATGCCATCCACCAAGACTGCAAGATCTGACTACTCACACCAAAGGACGCGATCCCCAATAAAAAAGAGAGGGTCACATACTGGTTTACCCCCCACCCTGAGCGCGATTTCGCCAACCTCTCCTCAAACTGCTTCCAAATCGGTTTTCTTTCCTGTTGGAGCACTTCTACGATTTCGTGCTTCCCTTTCGGTTCTCGCATATAAAATTTGTTGGGCATGATCAATAACAGGATGGCCATCCCCATCCCTACCGCAACAGGTAAGCTAATATCCATACCTTCTCCTCCTATAGAGGTATTGGAGTGGTGAAAAAGACTTGCTCAATCTCCTCTCGTGACAGCCCTTTCTCTAGCCATCGTTTAATAAGTCGCTCTGGGCGATAGCCTGTCCATTTGAAGTGACCCTTTACTCTCCCATTCTCCACCCCAGTTGCTTCGTACACGTAAATATCCTGCAAATACACCCGATCAGGGAGAACCTGTTTAATGTTGCAAGCTCGTTTTATCCATTCTTCATGCGATTGACCCGTCCCCACTACCTCCGTTATCGCAACCACCTTGCGACTGCCATCTTCTTCAAAACGTTTTACTTGAACAATCAGATCCAGTGCTGAACCGATCATTAAATTGCGCTCCTCAGCACTATACCCTTCATCTGCTTTTCCAAATAAAATGGGCAATGTTGAATCGACCAAAGCTCGCGGTGAGTTTGCATGCGCTGTGCTCCAGCTACCAGGGTGATCCGTATTCATCGCCCAAAGCATATCTACGATTTCACCACCTCGTGTCTCACCGACCATAATGACATCCGGCCTTTTTCTCAAGGACAAACGAACACAATCCTTGATCGAAAACCCACCCTTGCCCTCATAATTCGCAGGTTTCGCTAAAAATCTGCGCACAAAAGGATGCTGAAGCTTCATCTCCAAAACGTCCTCGATCGTAATAATACTTAAATGATCAGGAACATACTGAGAGATGAGATTGAGCATGTGTGTCTTGCCTGAGCCTGTTCCTCCACTGACAATGCCAGATGCACGAGATAAACGGACGGCTCTGTTTAAAAAGAGAAGCATCGGCTCGCAAATGGAACCATAACGCAAGTAGTCGAACTCGCTGAATAGCTCACGGTGTTTTCTGATCGTGAGCATATGACCATCGGGAGAAATAGAGCGATGCGTAGCAGCAACCCGGGAACCGTCTGGAAGCTGTGTATGTAACTCTGCTTTTGTTTCATTAAACTCACGCCCCATTGTCGCTGCAATTTGTTCCAATAAGCGCAGCAGCTCCTCCTCATCGCGAAAAACAGCAATGTCCGGCGATTCAAGACGACCAGTACTTTTTCTTTCAATAACGAGATAGTTATAGCAGTGAAAAAGAATCTCTGTGATGTCGTTATCCTCTAATAAAGCATCTAATGGCCCCCAACCGGTCAAAGAATGCAGCAATCGCTTTACTTCTGCTTCCATTTGTATGGATGTCAGTGTGGTTTGCGACTCCAGCAGCATTCGAATATCTGTCGTCAGTTCATCTAAAAAGAGTGGGGACTGCTTTTCCTCCCATAATCGTTTTCCGTATTTCTCGACAATCTGGGTACGTATCGATGTTTCTCTATCTGTCCCGACCCATTTTTCATTCGGCCGCTCGTGATCAGGGGCTTGCATTTTTTCGTGAAGCGTCGAAGGAACTCCTGTCATTCCCCTCCCCGCAGATCGTAATTCTTGTGCTGTGCGGACCTGATTAGAAATGCCTAGTAACTGTTTTTTATCGAACATGACACCCTCCCTTATCCCCATAACCACTTAAAGAGAGATGTTTTCTCTTTTTGTTTCTCTTTTCCAGCAGCCTTCATTTGCTCCCCATCTACGGGGAACAGTGCTTTTCCTAATGTCTCAATGGCTTCCTTGGCCGGAATTCTCCCTGTCTGGAGCATGACTGGCGTTCCGGTGTTAATCGATTTTTTTACTTCCACATCGTCAGGTATTGAGAAGATTTTTTTGCTAGGGTGAAGTTGGAAGTAAGCACGAATTTCATCTAAGGTAAACATTTCTTTCCGCTGCAAACGATTCATGCAAATTTGAATGCGTTCTTCAGGGTACTCTGCTTCTCGCAACAGTTTCAGCAATCGTTGAATATTTTCAATAGAGTCTACCACTGGATTTCCCACCATCACGACATGTTCTGCAAAAAACAGAGCTTGAATCGTTGCATCTGTTGTATCAGGAGCCGTATCGATAAGAATGACGTCGTAGTTGCTTTGTTTTAAAGTTTCGAGAATCAGATATAAATGATAGTCACGAATTTCAAAGCTTTGCCGAATATCACGGGGAGAGGTAAGTACATGCAATCCCGTATCAAGATGAGCAACCACATATTTCTCGATTTGTTGTGGAGATAAAGGCAAGGCTTGTGCGTATTCCTGCCATTCCTCACTGCTAATGGAATACGGGTCTTTTCCTTGACTCTGAATAAACGAATGCAACTGAGCATCAAGATCCTTTACCCACGTAAAAAGATTAGGGGTACGAGGGAGATTCAAAGTAGTCGCAAATGTACCGAGATCAAGATTGAAGTCTACAGCGATTACCCGCAATGGGAGACCTTCGTTTTTTTGCATGGAAAAGAAAATCGCTAGCTCACGAGAAATAAATGTTTTTCCTACGCCACCCTTTGGGCCGTAAACAGTAATAAGCTGTTTGGGACGCGTCATTTCAGGAACTAGTCTATCTGTGATCGGCTCGGAGAATGAAGGCGGTTGGCTCGGATAACCCTTGGATTGTTCCTGGATTACATACTGGTGTTGTTGTGGCGCAGCTTCTGCTACCATGCCTGGAGGCTGTATCATCATGGCCAACGCTTCGATTTGCCCTGATTCAATGGGCTTGGCAATAACCCATAAGCCTAAGTTCCGGAAAAACGGTTCCCACACCAGTTCATTGCTTGAGCAAGCAGCAATAAATGAAAGATGAGGAAAGGCTAGCCGAAACTGCTGACACAACACCCCTCTTTCCGTTCCCTTAATACCACCTAGCAACACCAAATGGGGTTGGTTTGCCTGTAATTTTGCCCACGCCTCTTCCACCCCGATTGCTTCCCCGCACACTTCTATCCATCTACTGTTTATAAGTTGAGCCGTTAACAAGCGAACTGAATCTCGATCATCATCTACTATGAGCAAACGCCTCTTCATTCATGCTCCTCCTTTTGAATACCCCAGCGTGTTTTCGTCTTCATTAACTCTGCAGCGAATTTTGCGTCTCCTACTCCCGGATTTCCCCCATCCTTCACTGCCGCCAAGCCCAATCTGATTTTTCCATAATGAAGTGCGTGTGTTAGCAAGACAGCCTCATCACGTGTCAGGGAGAGAGTAACAGCTACCAAATTGGGATGATCACCTTCCATTTCGCGTTGAACGCCAATGATCGGCATGTTTTGCAATAGGAGTCCAGAATGTGCTCCTGTCTCATCTTCAAAGGAAGCATAGACGTGTACACTTTCTCCACTTGATACATGTGGTGAAACTCCTGCTACATTGTCTACGGGAATGCTCATACCTGTCATTTTTTCTGATATCCCTCCGCTGCCTTGCGCCTTGCTTTTTTGTTCCAAATCACTTTGCAATAATGGTCGGCCTCCCTTCACTTGACGGGTGAATGCTAAACCGACAAGGCTCTGTCCTTCTTCCCATGGAATCAAGCCTGGAATTGGGGCAATGGGTTGTTGAAAGATCCCTCCCAGTCTCAGTGTCAATGGCTCCATATCCCTCGCTTCAAGTAATTGGCCACTTTCTTTTTCCACTGTTGATCGCAATTGTATATAGGTCACTTGATGCGGCTTCAAAATGATGTAGGTCGCTACACCTATACATGTAGCGAAAAGCAATATAGCCAATAATCGTAGCGGATGTATAGACATTTTTTCCCTCCTCTCCATTATTTCTAGCGTAGGGGAGAATAGCGGGACAAAAAAAGAAAACAAAAAAACCGTGCAGAACAAATGCACGGTTACACCTATTACACAAAAAAAGCTGCATTCTCCATTACTTTTTACAAGTAATCGGGAATACAGCTTTTCGTCTTATTCCTTCAAAACTGAATACGCATGATTGCTAAGTGTGTGGATAAGTCCTCGACCGA
>NZ_CATKQT010000016.1:0-54358 GCF_949767855.1 Brevibacillus sp. IT-7CA2 | reverse complement strand
TTCTAGATTCGCTTCTAAGGCGTTTTACGAAGGTGGGGAGACATATTTGTACCCCCTAAAATGGCACAGAAAGTCCCCTTTTTTGCGAAAGGGGACTTTCTCAACACTCTGATCCCTTTCTGAGAAAGGGATTAGTTGCCGGAGCGGCTTTGTTTGATCATATCGTTCATCTTTACAAAGGTGTGGCCTTTGCTTTTCAGACTTTCCAGTACAATCGGGAGTGCCTCAATCGTGTGGATGTCATCGAGCCCGCAAGAAGAACGTCGCTTTGACATCATGCTCTACCAAAATGTCTAATAGTTTCGTTACGGTTCCAAAATGTCCTTCGCAATGTTTGGCTCCTCGGCGACACGCATGCCCGGGAGAAAAAAGGTTGCTTTGATCTTATGAGTATCTAGCTGTTCCAAAAGACTTCTCATCATTTTATCGTCGCCCATGCCGTTAAACGTCAGAGCTAGTTCCTTGCGCCCCGTGTATACATAAGACAGCGCCTTGCTTTTTTCACCCGTGTATCGGGTGATTTTCTGTTTCTTCTCTGTCTTCTGGCGCTCCGTAGATTCATCTTTGCTCGCAAACATCGAGCATCCGGAGACGAGCACGACTGTCAAAAGCAGTGCAATCCCTTTGCACAGTTTGGTAGAAATAATCATTTATGACTCCTTATCAACTGCCATAGCTAAAATTATACTTTGTTTAGTATTTTTGGTAGAGCAGATAATATTTCCATTTTATAACAAAAAAAGAGACGGATCTGCTCCGCCTCTTTTTCTTCCATTTCTGCTTACTCCTGAATACTCACTTTGCCCCCATCCGTAAGCAGCGTCTGTCCTTTTACCACGACTTTATCTCCGTTCGCTAGGCCGGATACTACTTCAATCAACTCGCTTGTCGAGTTACCCGTCGACACTTCTACTTGCTTGGCTGCTTCCCCTTCCAGCTTGAACACATATTGTCTGCCTTCACGATCAAATACCGCCTTGCGAGGAATGACCAGTGACTTCGCTCCTTCTGAGCCTTGCGGGAAGGTAACGTTCACGACCATATCGGACTTCAATTCATTAGAAGCATTCGGGATCGTGATTTCTACTGGATAGGCCTTGAGCTGCGAATCCATGACCGGACTAATCGCTGTTACTTTTGCATCAATCGTTTTGCCTGTAGATTGCACGTTTACTTTGACGACTGTTCCTACCTTTACTTTCGTCACATCTGCTTCGGACAAATTCGCTTTGACCACAAGTGGATTCGTTTTGACGACGGTCACAATGGGTTGCTGGCCTGCCATCTGTCCTACTGCTCCGGTCACGCTTGCGACAAATCCGTCGATTGGGGACACCACCGTTGCATTCGCCAATTGCTCACGAGCATTTTGCAGTCTGACCTCGGACTCCGTTACGCTCGCTGCCGATACTTGCACACCTGTTTTTTGTTTCGCGCTTTGCAGCTTCTGCTTTGCATTGTCATAGGAAATCTGTGCTTTTGTGAGCGTTGTATTTGCCTCATCCATTTTCTCAGCAGCAATCGCTCCCTGTGCAAACAGCTGCTGATTACGTTGTTGATTCAGTTTTGCGTCAGCAAGCGCTCGTTCTGCTTCCGTCAAATCATTTTGTGCTTCCACCAATCCTTGGTCAGAGGTGCTGCCAGCTTGGTTTAAATTCGCTTTTGCCACACGGAGGGCTGCTTCTTGTTCTCTTACGCTGTTAGACAGCTCATTCGTATCGAGTGTAAACAATAATTGTCCTTTTGTTACGGCCTGACCCAGCTTTACGGGTAGAGACTTAATTTTCCCGCTGGTTTTTGGTGACATTTGGACTTCCTCACTCGGTGCCAATTTTGCAGTCAGTCCAGACTCAGATGTGACCACACCTTGTGCCACCGTTGCAACCTGTACAGGGGTAACCGTTTCTTCTGGCTGGGCAGCCGTCTTCGCTGCATCCTCCTGGCTTGCGCAGCCTGTGATCAAGGTGAAGGTGAGTAACGCCACAATCGCGATTCTTTTATTTATGATCATGAATGGTTCCTCCTCTTTTCTCATGCGTTTGTCGATTCCAAAGTGGTAAGGATTTTCTTTTCCTGCTTTTGCTTGCGTTTGTTGCGTCTCTTTTGTCCCATCTCATCAAACCATACGGTAACCACAGGTACGAGTATGAGCGTGATCATGGTGGAGAAAATCAAGCCATACATGACGGTAGTAGCCATTGGCGCTTGCAGCTCTAAACCAGACCCAGCAGCAACGGAGAGCGGAGCAATGGCCATAATCGTCGTGAGGGTTGTCATCAAAATCGGACGCAGACGAGCAGGTCCTGCATGTAAAATCGCTTCATGTAGCTCCCAACCTTTTGCACGCAACTGATTGATCAAATCGATTAACACAATCGCATTGTTCACGACCAGACCGATCAGCAAAATGTACCCGATCAAAACAGATACGGTAATAGGCGTGCCTGTAAACAGAAGACCTAATATGACCCCAGTAAGGCTCGGAGGAACCGAGAACATGATGATAAATGGACTGAAAAGGGATTCAAACTGAGCAGCCATGACCATGTACACAAGCACGACGGACAAGAGAATCGCAATACCCAGATTCACAAAAGAATTTCCCATATCCTCGCTTTGCCCACCCATTTCGATGGTGTATCCGTCTGGAACATTCAGCTTATTGATGATACTCGTAATTTCCGTCGAGGCCGCTTGCAGGTTATCCCCGATCAAATCGCTTGTGACCGTCACTTCACGCGTCATGTTTTTACGCTCAATCGATGGCGGTACATCGACTTTGCTGATGGTCGCTACGGAAGTGAGGCTGATTTGAGCGCCTGTCGGCGTGGAAATACGCAGGTTCTTCAAGTAATTGATATCTTCCTTATAGTCTTCTGGTAGCTTGAGATTGATATCAATTTCATCTTCGCCCGTACGATACTGGGTAACCGTTTGACCTTGGAAAGAAGTTCGCACAGCAGAGAGGATTTCATTTGTTGTCAATCCGTACAAGCTCGCCTTCTCTGTATGGACCTTCACATCGAACTCCTGACTCATTTCCTGAACACTGGTAGATACGTTCATCGTTCCCGGTACCTTGGCTATTTCCCCTTTCACAATCTCGCTCAGTTCCGTTAAGACGTCCAGATCATCTCCGCGAATTTCAATCGAGATGGCTGCTCCGCCCCCCATACCACCGGAAAGGGATTTCACCTTGATATCTGCTCCTGCAATATGCTTGACTTGCTCTTGCAGGCCCACAGCAATTTCCTCTGTCGATCGCTGTCTCGTAGAAATCTCTCCTACATGCAATTCGATCGTTGCGTTATGAGAAGTAGATGCACCGCTCTCTGAAATACCGTCGCCCCCCCCGACCGAGGACTTGACCAATTTCTTTTCTGGCACCTGATTGACCACTTCTTCTACCTGCTTCATTACTTTTTCTGTTTCCGTCAAAACGGTACCCTTTGGCAGCTTGATCTCTACTTGGATTAATCCTTGGTCCATATCTGGGAAAAATCCTGCTCCGAGAGATGGAACTAGCAACAATGAGCCAATCAACATGGCAAAAGCAGATCCAATCACCGTTTTTCGATGACCCAATGCCCATTTGAGTACCCTTTGATAGCCATTTTCCACTTTATGAAATCCAATATTAAACCAGATTAGTGGATTGAAGCCTCGATAGTTTTCATGATTTGTATGCTCCGGGACAGTTTTTAACAGGCGAGCACTCATCATTGGAACCAGCAAGAAGGTGAAAACGAGTGCTGCGATGTGTGAGAAAACGACCGTCAATGCCAACGGTGCGAAAAGCTCAGCAACAATACCCTGTGTCAGCGCAATCGGTAAGAATACGCAAATTTGTGCCAATGCGGATGCCATGACCGCGGTTCCTACTTCTTTGGAACCAACCAATGCCGCTTCCATCATACTCTTGCCTTGTTCCCGCTGACGGAAAATGTTTTCCAGCATAACAACCGCGAAGTCCACTAATGATCCCAATCCGAGCGTGAGACCTGCCAGGGAAATCAGGTTGATTGTTTGACCTGTCATATACATCAAAAGGAAGGTCGATATGATCGATACAGGCAGGACAATGACCGCAATGAGCATAGACGACAGACTGCCCAAGAAGAAGAACAGCATGAGTACGCCAATGGCACCACCTGCAAGGGCATGCACTACCGTGTTGTCAACAGAACTCTGGATATATGTAGAGGTATCGAGAACGATACTTGTTTCTACATTTGCTGGAAGTGTGCTATTAATCTTCTCCAGCTCAGCCTTTACGTCTTTTGCGATTTTGATCGTATTGCCGCCTGTGCCTTTCATCACGGAAATTCCCAAGCTTGGCTTTCCATCAATGTAGCTCAGATTGGTCACTTCTTTGATGGTGTCTGTTACGTTGGCAATATCACTCAATCGGATAAAGCTCCCACCGACAGAGATCGGCGTGAGTGCAATGGTGTCCACATTGGTGAATTCTCCTTGCACGCGAATACTGGTCTTTGCGTCACCTTCCCGTATCGCACCAGCTGATCCAGATACATTGCTGTTTTCTAGTGCTGCCTTTATTTGATCCAATGTCAATCCATAGGCGGCTAGTTTGGCTGGGTCCACGATGATATCGACAATTCGTTCTTGCCCACCAGTGACTGTGACAGAAGCAACACCGTTGATTCGTTCCAAGCGGGCCTTAATTACATCATCCGCGATTTTTTTCAGTTTGTTGACATCTTGATCGCCAGTTACAGCCAGATCAATGATCGGCTGGCTTGTCGGATCAAATTTCAACACCCTTGGTGAACCAGCTGATTCAGGCAAGCTCCCTCGGACCAAATCTACTTTATCTCGCATATTCAGCGTCGCTTGATCCATGTCTGTTCCCCACTTGAAATGGAGGATGACCGAGGAGGAGCCGTTCACAGAGGTTGATGTGACCTTGTCTAAATTCGGAACCGTGCCTAATGCATTTTCGATCGGTTTGGTAACCAGCTTTTCTACCTCAGCTGGAGCCGCCCCCTCAACAGAGGTAACAACTACGGCGACCGGAGCATTTAACGACGGCATCAATTCAATAGCTAATCGAGGAAAGGTAACCAACCCAAAAATGAAGATGGCTACCGATATCATAATCATCGTGACCGGACGTTTAATGGACAGCTCTGATATATTCAAAATTTTTTCACCTCTCTATTTATAGGAAGCTTGGCGTATCAGCTCAGTATTTCTTTCTCCAAAATAAGCGCGCGCAAGGAATGCAGCGATTCAGGTGTGCTAGCACTTCCTTCTTGTCCCGTCCAATTCGCTGGTACACGCTCCGTCAATGCTGCCCACACAATTCGCCGATCCGATTTATCACGAAATCTGCGCACCAAGTTCATTTGTTCCAGCCGACTAATTAAGCCCGAAGTCGTACTGTAGGAAAGATCGATTGCCTTGCTGATTTCCCCCATTGTTTTCGGGCTGATCGCGATTTGTTCTAGAATGAGAACTTGTTGCCAGGTAATATCACTTGAATCCAATGCTTGCATGGAAAGCGTGGAAAACACGCTACTCGTTTCCCGTAGAATCTTCGCTAACTGAAACAGTTCATTCATAAAAGCCTCCCTATCCATTTTTTGGGGTCCCTCTCTCGTTCGGGGTGTTCCCCTCCACAGATCACATTTTACTTATACGATTCGCCCCCGAAGTCTATCGGATAGTTAAATTGTGGAATTTGATTTTATCTATCCAGAGATAGAAGACCGTACACCCGGAGATAGACGACAGCGCATGCTAAAATGAAATTATAATGGGTACGTATTCCAAGAATGGAGGTTGTCTTCTTGAACGCTTCAACTGCATCTTTACGCTCCCGTTTCCTGCTCATTTGTTTTTTTGTATTGATCTCATTTTTTCTCATTCCAACTGCTTACTTGCATGAACCCACCATTCCATTTATCATCTCTCTGATCATCATCTTCTGCTTCCTGTTGATGTTTCTCAGGCCCAAAAAAAATTGGAGACCTTTTCAAAAAGACATCGCCATTATCGTTATTGGCACCGTCTCATTTATAAAGGTTCTATATGTAGGGGAAGAGATCGGTCTATCCTTGCCATTGGTAGCTTTTATTGGCTTTCACATTCTTGAACGCCGAGCATTGTACTATGCGATTTTTTTTGGCGCATGCTCCTTTTCTTACATGTTCTTTTATAAAGACTATATGTTTGAAGAGGTAATAGGCTATGTCGTTGCCTATATCGGATGGTATATCGGCGCACGAGGATTCTCTCTTCAAAATCAAGCAAAGGAATCGAGTCAGCAGCATCTTAAACAATTGCAAGAGGCGCATGTTGAACTCCAGGAAGCTCATTCTGAACTTCAAGAGGCCTCTGTGAATACACTTCGTGCCGCTGTCCTCGAGGAGAGGACCAGAATCGCTCGCGATGTTCACGACGCCTTGGGACACAGTCTCACATCACTAATCGTTCAATTAAATGCTTTGAAATACATGCTGCAAGGCGGACCGAGTGACGCACAGGAGGTTGTCCGAGACATGCTTACGGTATCCAAGCAAAGCCTCGATGATATACGCGCGTCTGTACATACATTAGCCGCAGACAAATCCTCTCTGGGAATCACACCGCTGCGTATACTATTATCACGAGCCCAACAGCATACCGACATTAAAATGCAGTTGATCAGTCCCAATCCAGATATTCCCCTCTCACAGCAGATGACCATTACGCTTTACCGGATTCTCCAAGAAGCGATTACCAATTCCATTCGACATTCGGATGCAACAGAGATTTTCATCACGATTGAAAAAAAGCAAAACTTTATTTTCCTCTCCATTTGGGACAATGGGAATATTACGAATCATCATCAAATCAAACTGGGCTCTGGTTTAACAGGTATCGCAGAACAAACCAAGCAATTAAATGGAGACCTTTCCTATTCCATTCGAGCGCCCCACGGCTTTCAAATTGACATCAGCTTTCCGCTTTGACAAGCAAATAGCGATATATACGGAGGAATGCCAGCATGGTAAATCAAAACAAGAAAGAGACCATTCGTGTGGTCCTGGTCGATGACCAAACAATGATCCGTCAAGGATTGGGGTATGTCATAAAAATGCAGAAGGATATGGAAGTAAGCGGGGAGGCTTCCAATGGAGAAGAAGCCGTGAAGCTCGTAGGAGAAATCATTCCTGATGTAGTCTTAATGGATGTACAAATGCCGAATATGTCAGGAATCGATGCAACACGAGAAATCACTCGACTCCATCCTTCGATAAAAGTATTAATCCTCACAACCTTTGACACGTACGATTACATCGTAGACGGAATTCGCGCTGGTGCTGTCGGCTATATGCTAAAGGATTCCGATTCACAGGATATGTTGGACCTCATTCGCAGGGCCCATCAGGGAGAGGCACTGTTCTACACGGCTACAGCTGCCAAGGCTCTAGCGGAGGTTCTACAGTTTCAACAAAAGAATCACAAGTCTGCCTCTCATACTGACTATGATACTGAATCTACGCTTCCCCCTCTTGTCATGTTAGATCAGTTGACTGATCGAGAGCAGGACGTACTTGAGCAGCTATCCTACGGCAAACGGAACGATCAAATTGCGCAGCACTTGCTCATCTCCGAGGGAACCGTCAAAACACATATCCATCGGATTTTGCAGAAAATGGGCGTAGTAGATCGTACACAGGCAGTTGCGAAGGCGATCCGGTATAAAATCGTGAAATAAGCGAAGGAAACGCAAAAAAACCCAAGCACCTAAACCATGCTTGAGCGTTGATGCTGATTGGAATAGACTGCTCCTATTCCATACTCCGTACCTATCCGATCTCCACTTCCAACAACGGCAATACTCTTCCTGGGAACACGGTAGACACGATTTCACCTACTCGCTTTGCACCCCTCGACAAGTAAAACGGTTCTGCGTACGGGTCACTGTGGATGGTGATGACTGGGATATCCAGCTTTTGTGCCACCTCTACCATATGCTGCCACAGAGCCTTTCCGTAACCTTTTCCTACTGCCTCCGGTTCCATGAACAAAAAGCCTAATAGCCACTGCTCTTTCTCTGCATCCTTTTCCAGACTCATGAAGCCCTTGATGCTGCCCACATCCTCTAGCACATATACTTCATGTTTTTGGATATAGGCAGGTGATAACGTCAGGTCGTCGCGACAGGCCTCCATGAATTCATCACTGTATCCCCAATAAGCTTTGGAGCGATAGGCTAGCTCGCTCAGTTCGCTTGCTTCTTGTCCCTTTGCTCTGCGGATGTTCATCTTAGTCGTTCCCTTCCTTTGCTTGTTTGAATCTGAATCGTATGAATTATTCCTCAAAAACAGACAAGAATCCTTTCCCGACCTAGTTTGTCAGCAGATACGTTTGCACAAAAAAATGGCCATCGCAACGGACGACCATTTTCCCCTCTTACTTTGCTTCCTTTTGACGATAGACTTCCTTCCCTTCAACCAAGGTCAGCACGACTTTCGCATCCTTGATTTGAGTGGCCGGAATTTTAAACAAGTTTTTATCGAGCACGATGAGATCTGCCTTTTTGCCGACTTCGATCGAGCCTGTGATATTATTCACGTGGTTGGCGTAAGCACCATCAATCGTGAAACTGGCGATCATTTCCGCAAGCGTCGCACGCTCGTCCGGGTTGGCAATTTTGCTCGGATCGGTTACACCGTCCTCGATCCGCGTAATGCCTTGTTGAATGCCGTGCAGTGGATTGAATTCTGGCGTTACGATGTAGTCAGACGAAGAAGCCACATGCACCCCTTTATTCAAGAAGCTCTTCATCGGGTATTCTTTTTCTGCGCGTTCGCGACCCAAGTACGGTACTTCGATCTCATCGTAGTAGCCCTCTTCCTGCATAAACCAGAACGGCTGCACGATTCCGACTGCACCCAGCTTTTTGAAGCGCTCGATGTCTTTATCATTGACCAGTTGCAAGTGAACGAGCGAGTGGCGAGCATCGTGCTTGCCATTTTGTTTTTCAGCGAGCTCCATACCGTCCAGTGCGATGCGGGTAGAAGCGTCCCCGATGGAATGGACGTGCAATTGGAAGCCTGCCTTGTCTACTGCGGCAGCTGTTTGATTGTAAACCTCTTGCTTCCAGATTAATTCTCCGTTTGTTTCTTTATGAACATATGGTTTTTCCAAGTAAGCTGTAGCGCCTTCTACGACACCATCCAAGAAGATTTTAACGGCGTTGACTTGGAATAGCGGGTTTTGATTGCGCTCACGGATTTTTACGAATTCTGCGACCTGCTCAGGTCCTTTTTCCGGATTCGCTGTCAAAGCATTGCGGAAGCGGATGGTCAGCTTGTCCTCTTTCGCGAGCTCCTCGTATGCTTCCAGTACGTTCGGATAGCGCAGCATATCCGGGTCGCGCACTGTCGTTACGCCGCGTTCAACTGCTTTTTCTTGGTAAGCTTCAATTCCGGACTTGTATTGTTGTACGGTGTATCCGCCGATTTTTGACAGCACCAGATCCATTGCGCTTTCACGCAGCGTTCCAGATGGTTCTCCTGTTTTCGGATCGCGCTCGATAATGCCGCCCTCAGGATTTGACGTGTCCTTCTTGATTCCGGCCAGCTTCAACGCTGCCGAGTTCACCCACAAAGAATGTCCATCATCCGAGGTCAGCGCAATTGGAGTCGTTGGAACGATCTTATCCAATACTTCCTTGCGCGGACCGATACCAGGCACTACCGGATTGCTCCAGCCGCGTCCTTGCAATGTTGGTTCGTTTGGATGCTCTTTTACGAATTTCTCGATGGTTGCAACGTATTCCTCGACAGAGCCTCCGTCAAACAAATCAATGGAGAAAATGAGTCCCGTCGTTTTGCTCGCATGCGTGTGGCTGTCGATAAAGCCAGGTAGCACCATTTGGCCTTTCAGATCGATTACTTTCGTATCCTTGCCGATGTGTGCTTTTGCATATTCATCTGCGCCGACAAAAACGATTTCGTCACCGCGAATGGCCACGGCCTCTGCCCAGTTGTTCTTCATGTCCACTGTGTAGACCGCGCCGTTGGTTAGCACGACATCTGCTGGCTGTTTCGTCCCTTGCGCTGCAAAAGCCGACATCGGGCTCATCAGCGCTGTGGCGAGCAATGCGCAGGTTAATTTTTTCCCAAACACGTTAAAATCCCACCTATCTATTTATCTAAGATGAAAAGAATGCCAAAACCGATTGTAGCATCGCAACTCTGAAAATTCCATGAAATCCGGTCGAAAATTAGTATTTTCTCCCGATTTATGGCGAATTCGCTCACATAATGATCAACTAAATTGGTCAAATTGGAAAAAGGTTAATTTGACTACGATAGATGAGGCGTTGTATACTCGTAAATGTTTTAGTGGGTAAACATTTAACTCCATATATAATTAAGTAATGAAAACAGGAGAGGGTACGATGCAAAGCCAGATCAATTTTGAAGAACTTTATATACAGCTCCAACGAAAAGTTTCAGCTGAGTCACACAAGCGTCTGGACCCACTCGTGTCAGGATCACAAGCCATGCTTTTGCGAATTCTAGATATGAACGGTCCGCAGAAGGCATCTTCTATTGCAGAACGTATGAATATTACCCCGGGAGCAGTTACGAGTCTCGCTGATAAATTGATTGCTTGCGGCTATGCCACGAGAAATCGCGACAGTACGGATCGCCGGGTCGTGCAACTGGACATAACCGATGAAGGAAAAGATATCCTACGGCAATACAAAGCCGTGGTGAGGAGCACGATTGAACAGTTTTTTGCAGGCGTATCAGATGAAGACAAGCAACACTTAGTCCGCATCTATCACCAGGTTTTGAAGAATATAGAGCAACAAAGAGAGGAGCATCAAGATTGCAACAGCTGACAGAGAAAAAGAAAGTGACGATTATGATTGCGATTATTACGGCCATGTTTTTCGCCGCGATCAACCAGACCATTATCGGGGTTGCCATGCCGCGTATTATTTCGAAGCTGGGTGGCATGGATTACTATTCGTGGGCGATTACAATTTATTTGCTGACCTCAACTGTCGCTTCTGTGCTGGTTGGGAAGCTCTCCGATATATACGGAAGAAAACCATTTATTTTAACGGGTATCGGGTTGTTTAGTATCGGAGCCTTGTTGTCCGGGTTTTCCACCGATATTTTTCAACTGATTACGTATCGTGGCATTCAAGGGGCGGGTGCCGGGATCATCATGTCCACTGCTTTTACCGCCATGGGTGATCTGTACGAACCTCGCGAGCGCGCAAAATGGGGCGGAGTTATGAGTGCCGTCTTCGGCGTGTCCAGTGTACTTGGTCCTCTGATGGGCGGCTATATCGTCGATCATCTCGACTGGCACTGGGTGTTCTGGATCTTCTTGCCGATTGGTGTAATTGCCTTTCTGTTGATCATGATTCATTTCCCGAAGGTACCGAAGCAAGAAGGAGAGTCTGTCGACTACTTCGGCTCGCTGTTCCTGACGCTTACCATCGTACCGATGCTGCTCGCCTTCTCATGGGCAGGAAATGGTCCGGGCAAATACGCTTGGGGCTCGTGGCAAATTATTGGTTTGTTTGCCGCCACAATCGTTGCGTTGATCGTGTTTATTTTGATTGAAATGAAAGTAAAAACGCCTGTACTTCCGCTGGGCTTGTTCAAAAACAGTATTTTTACTGTCTCCAATCTGGTCGGATTCTTCCTCAACGCGGGGATGATGGGCGCAATCATTTATGTGCCGTTCTTTGTCCAAGGGGTCAAAGGCATCTCTCCGACGATGGCCGGTTATGTGGCGATGCCGATGTCGATTGCCATGCTCGCAACCTCCGCACTCGCCGGACAAATCATGACCAAGACGGGAAAATATAAAAAGATGGCGCTGGGTGGACTTCTCGTCATGACCTTGGGCATGGTGCTGATGTATTTCATGTCGCCAACCACACCAATTTACTTGCTCGTGATCTACATGATCATTCTGGGATTAGGGATTGGAGTTGCGATGCCGGTCTTCTCCTTAACCGTGCAAAATGCAGTCGCACCACAGCAACTGGGTGTCGCTACAGCAACGTCGCAGCTCTTCCGCAACCTCGGTGGGACCATTGGAATTGCTGTTATGGGAACCGTCATGAGTGCCAGCATGTCAGCGAAAATGACGCAACTGTCGGGAGCCATGGGTCAAGGGAACAATCCCGCCGCAGCCGATCCTGCTCTGGCAGAGAAGCTGTCGCTCTTTACGAATCCGCAAAATTTGTTGGATCAGCCGAAAATTGAAGCCACGCTGGCTAGTCTGCCACCGGATTTGCAGCCACTGTTTACTCACATGCTGGATATGATCCGGGAAGCGATGAGCTATGGGATTACGACTACGTTTTTGACTGGAGCGATTGTAGCGGGTATCGCTGTCATTATCGCGCTGTTCCTGAAGGAAGTTCCACTGCGTAGTGGGAAGATGGGACAGAAGCCGGAGGGCGAAGCAGGAAAGGCTTAATAGGAAAAGGAAGAGGGCTCTTGTCCTCTTCCTTTTTTCATGGTGTATGGATTTGCTGTATGAGCCACTTTCTCGCTTCCTCCTCTGCAAGTACGTCTGGCTGCTCGACGATCGACATGCTACAGCTCCGCTCTTCCCGTCCGGATTGCATGGGCATAGTCTCTGCGCCCGTTTTCCTCAGCTTTTCTAGCTGCCTGCTCGAAATCATAAGGAACCAATACGTGCTCGAACAGCCACGAGCCGCCTTGTTGTTTTACTGTGACGTACTTGGCATGGGGCGTCTTCGATTCCATCGAATGCGGGTACGGCGCTTCCTCAAAATACGCTGGAAGCCCAACGCTCCCCGGGTTTACCACGAGCTTGCCATCTGGCAGCCATACGGATTTGGGCACATGAGAGTGTCCGCAAAAAATGACTTTCTGCTGAATACCGGTCAGCTCGATCATTAAGGCATTTGCGCTTTTGTCTTCTATCCCATATGGAGCGACATTCTCCAATAAATACACATCATCAGCAAAAGGTGTGCCGTGGCAAAACAAGAGATCGCCATACGTCCACTGCTTTTGGAATGACCCGATCCAGCTGAGCATTTCTTGTGTCAGTAGTGGCTTCACGAATTCGAACGTGATTGACTCCATTTGCTCTTCCAGCAAGTATCTGTCACAATTACCCATGATGTGGGTGATAGTAGATCGCTCCATTAAGAGCTCTGCCGTTTTGATCGGATCAAGCGGGCCAAACAACGTATCGCCCAGGTTCACAATGGTTTGAATACCGCGGGAATCAATGTCGTGCAGCACAGCTTCCAATGCATAGGCGTTGCTGTGTATGTCGGAGATCACCGCGATGGAATGGTTGGTTTGGCTCAAGGTCATATACTCCTTTACGAAATTCGAAGCATCTATGCTTATAGATTACTGCAAAATTATGTAGATTTCCTGCTCCATTTAAGTGATGGCGGCATACGTGACAGATCAAGAGGATGCCCTTCTATCAAACGAAGAGAGGCATCCTCTTCCTATGCCATTTTCAAATTTCATGAAAAAAGTTTGAGAGGGGTCCCCTCTCCTCATCGTCTATAGTAGTGAACACCGAAACGGTTTAGTCCGTTTTGTTTGACCGCAAGCGGTCAGATTACATTTCATGAAAAACGTCGAGACGTTTTTCACAAAAAGGAAAGCTGCGCAGCACCTTTTTGCAAGGAGGTAACAAACATGCAGGACGATCGAGAGGTCATTGCGGAGGTTCTTCAAGGAAATAAAGAGGCTTATGCTCTGATCGTCAATAAATACAAGGGAAAAATCGCTTCGATTCTTGGGCGCACGCTCCACCATTCTCATGATGCCGAAGACATGGTGCAGGAGGTTTTTATCAAGGCGTACTACAGTCTGCCAGATTATAAACCCAACTACTCCTTCTCTGCCTGGCTGTATCGAATCGCGATCAATCGCGGGATTGACGAGCTGCGAAAGCGAAAGCGGATGCCTTCCGTAACGGAGATGGATGTCGAGGTCAGAGACGAATGTCCGATCCCGGAGGAAGATTATCTGGAAAAAGAACAGCGTCACGCTTTGCGACAGCAGATGATGACACTGGACAAGAACCACAGGACGATTCTCGATTTGCATTATCTCCAGCATTTAAGCTACAGGGAGATCGGCAAGAAACTATCTTTGTCCGTAGATACTGTGAGAATGCGCCTTTCCTATGCCAGGAAAAAGCTGCGAGACCAGCTAAGCAAGCCGGAGAAAAAAGGGGGTACCCCGCTTTGAATTGCCTTACGCAAAGACAGCTGATCGCCTACATGGAAGATCGTTTATCGCCAGTAACCAAACGAAATGTCGAAAGTCATCTCGATCATTGCACGCACTGCCAGCACCAGCTGGAGCAATGGATCGATGCGCTGCACCAAACGGAAGAAACGATGTGGGAAGACTCCCTCTCAGCAAATATGGATCAAAAAATTATTCAGATGCTCTCCCCTCATCCCGTGAGAGTATTGAATCCTGCTACCCCTTCACACCAACCACCTGCGTGGAAACAAAGGAGTATAACGATCATGAAAAGAATGACGCTTGCCGCCGCTGCATTAACCGTCGTCGTATCGGGAGGAATGCTCGTCTCCCCGACCTTTGCTAGTTATGTCAATGCTGCTTTTACGAACAGCCCGATTGGCAAATCTGATCCTGTAGCGCCTATGAGCAATAGCTTTTTGCAAAAATTAGCGGACAAAGGAATTGCTCAAGCAGCCAAGAATGGATTCGCGCAGTCCGTTGAGGTAAGTGCGACCGATCAAGGCCTCACTTTTGCTGTGCATGAAGTGGTAGCTGACCCGCTGCGTATTAGCATAGCAGCTTCTTTAAAAGACAAGAACGGCAAGGCATTAGACAGCTTCATGTCGGAAATGGTGAGCAGATCTATCAGAGAGCCACTAATCACCATTAAAGACAAACAAGGAAACGTCCTTGCTCCCTCTAAGGAAAAAAATACTCAATACCCCAATAAACCATGGGATGTTTCCATGAATGTCGAACATGGTGTTATGACCTTGGATCGCGAGCTGCGAAGCTATTTTGATGATGTAAGTAAGGTGCCTGACGAGCTGATCGTTGAGTTTAACATCAAGCAACTGGACGACATCAAGGGGAACTGGAAGCTGTCCGTACCTGTAGATATGAAAAAAGCAAAAGCTGCAATGAAAACGCATGAAATTAACAAAGCCTACACGACCCCACAAGGACTCAAGCTGAACGTCAAACAGATTACATTTGCGCCAAGTGGAGTGGAGATGGTCATTGATCGAGCCCTTGCTGCTAACGAGAAAAACGCATACAGCTATGAGCTGGTAGACGAGAAGGGCACAGCGGTCGCTGCTTGGGATTCGACTTCGGTTATTCGTGAAGCCAGCAAACGAAACAATGGGATCAGTGATGTGAAATGGGATCATACCCAATCCACCGAAAGTGGAGCAAGAGACTTTCATTACTTCTATCCAATCGATGAAAGCCAAAGCCTTACCTTCAAGCTCGGGTCTGTTTATACAGAGGAATCCGCTAAGCTTAACGCCAAGTTGGACACCAATCGCCTCGAAAAGAAAGAAGTCATCACAGCGGAAGACCAGGGAGATCAGTTTACTTTCAAAAAATATCAAAAGGATCCAAACGCAGTCGTTGATTTTGAAGGCTATGACGGCCATCACCACGTAAACGACGATGGGACTACCACGAAGTTGGAAGGCTACGATCTGGCATTCGAGGCAACTCTCTCTCCAGATACTGCCGCTATGGGTCCCTATCAATACTGGACCATTACAGACGAAACCGGGAAAAAATATGAAGACGTCGACTACTTAATCGATAAGACTGAGTATGAAAATGATCGGGCGATTTTTGGAGGTACAATCTTCTTAGAAAACCTCACAGCCCTGCCAAAGCAATTGATCATTACTTCCGAGAAACGAATGGTTGAACACAAAAATGTAGAGTGGGAAGTACCGATTTACGCCGGAAAATAAGAGACACCCTTCATACGCAAAAGGCTGGTGGTACCCTTCGTACCGCCAGCCTCTTTTTCAAGTGATATATTCCTGCTGCAAAATCCCCATGTGCACCAGATCATGCCATTTTCCCTCTCGAAACAAAAACTGCCGCGAAATCCCCTCTTGCTTGAATCCGAGCCTATCATACAGCTTTATGGCTTTTTCGTTAAAAGAAAAGACGCGCAGCGATACCCGATGCAGATTCATTTCCAAAAAAGCATAATCCAGCAACAGCTTCAGTGCTTCTCGTGCATACCCTTTTCCCCAGTACTCCTTCTCTCCAATATCGATGATGCACTCAGCATTGCGGTTTTTCAGGTCGATTTGAATGAGGGAGGTAATCCCGATCGGTCGATTGGTTTGGCTGTCTACGATCATGTAGCTCTTCGAGGAGCTTGCATGCAGGATGACCTGATTCACAAACCCGTTCGTATCGTCCCAGGTAAAGACGTCCATGGACGGACTCGTTGTCCGCATGACTTCTACGTCATTTCTCCACGTGTGGTAGACGTCCACGTCCTCCCCTGTCATTTTTCTCAGATAGATTCTCTCTGATTGAAACAACACTCTTCCCCCTCCTTATTGAACCGGTCCCAGCATCGCTCTCAATGAAAACAACAGTGCTTCCATCTGCTCGGACACCTTCGTTTTCTCTGCGCCTAAATGCGCGGTATCCAGCATCAGTCCATCGATAACCGAGATGAAATAGCGAGCGATCGCCTCAGGTGGTAGCTGTGGCTTGAACTCACCTGTCGCTGTCCCATGCGCAAAGAAAGCTGTCAACACGTCGACCATTTTTTCATAGCGAGTCGTGATGTATGGATAGCTCTGTTGCTTTTGCTGATCCTTCAGTGACAGGAAAAACTCTGAGTTGGCTTTGGACAGTGTTTGTTCGATTTTCTCGATCTCGCCCTGTTGTTTGTTAACCCATTTGGTGATTTGCTGCCAAGACGTTTCGCCAGCAATTGGTGTAAAAAACTGTACATCCTGTTGATCCTCGAATTGCAGCAGCTCCAAATATAAGTGCTCCAGGTTATCAAAGTAGGCGTACAAGGCTCCCCGCGATACACTAGCCTCGTCCATGACGTCTTGCATAGTGGCCCGTGTATAGCCTTTTGTGATGAACACACGTTTTGCCGCTTGCAGCAGTTCGATTTTCTTTTTGGTTTTGTATTCGTTGCTTACTTTTGGGGCCATAAGATTCAACAACCTCTCCTTTCTAAAATATACATTTATGTCGTTTTTAGTAGGTGAATTCATTATAAGCGACATCGATGTCGTTTTTCAACTTTTCATTCATTGCCTTTGTAAATGTGAATATAAGAAAAGCATCCTGATTCACTCACGCGAACGAGGATGCTTTTGCTTTTGATTCTATACATTTTCCAAGGCTTCAATCATAGCCACTCTAGGAAATAGTTGTGGTAATTTCGACATAATGAAATCATTCAAAAAGCGGTTCACACCATCAATTCCCAAGTCATCGGTTTCCCTTACGTTTTGATCCATAACGTCCATGGCAATCCATATCATTTCATTCATTTGACCAATTATACTTCTATCGCTCGTTTCCGTGTAAGTAGCCTCACCTACATTTTGTAAATACTTCTCAACCAGTGTTTGACTGATTCCTTCTGCTATAAGGTTTTCTGCGATTTTTTCTTTCACTAATTGATCAAAGCGGTTAAAATCGGCTTTCTTCAACCCATATATGATGAAATTGTATCTGGTTACATTATTCATCAGCAGTACACACTTTCGCCGATTGAATACAAACATGTGAGCGTGCCATCTGTATATAGGTTCCGAAACGATTTTTTGCTTATCCGATAGAATAACTTTCAGTTCTGCTGTGAGCTTTTTAGTACATTGATACGTAATAATGAAGTTTCCTCCCCTTTTATTTACATCCGATCCGGTATGACAAACGACACCGTTGTTCCTTCACCCGGCTTACTCGTGATGCGCAGGCCCTTCCCGTACATTTGCGTCAGTCTCCGATTCGTGTTGGACACTCCGATTCCGCCTCTTTCTTTCTTCGACAAATCAAGAATTTGCCGCACAGTCGCTTCCTCCATCCCGATACCGTCATCCTTCACCTCAAAAAGAGTGGCGTTCTTTTGCCGGACGATGCGGATATGGAGAGTTCCCCCCTCTATTCTGGTAAAAAGACCATGGTTGATTGCATTCTCAACCAACGGCTGAATGGTGAGTGGCGGGATGAGAAGATCAATGTCAGGCTCAACCTCCCACACGATCTGTATCTGCTCGCCAAATCGTTCCTTTTCAATGTAAAGATAGGCTTGGACGAGCTCCAACTCATGGGAGAGTGCAACTTGTTTTCCTGTATTCAAAAAATCAAAGCTGATATGCAAGAAGGCGGTAAACGCATCCCCGAGTTTACGCATCTTCTCCGTATCAATGTCACTCAATGCCATAATCGAGCTAAGTGTGTTGAACAAGAAGTGCGGGTGAATCTGCGCCTGCAAGTAGGCAGCCTCCATGCGCAATCGTTCATCGACTGTTTGCTTGAGCGTCGTCAAAGACCAGACGCGATATTTCAGCTCCATGCCATCGACTGGTTTGCAAACATAGTCATTCGCACCAGACAAATACCCGGTGTATACATCCTCAGACTGGCTGCGCGCCGTTAAGAGCAAAATCGGAAGCTCGGAAACAGAGAAATGCTCCCTGACCTTTTGCGTCAACTCATAGCCCGACATATGCGGCATCATGACATCGATGATAAGCAAGTCCCACTGCTCTGTAAAAAGCAGATCGAGCGCGTCTCTTGGCGATGTGCAAGTAGTGATTTGGTATTGCGAGGATGAGAGCATTCGATCCAGCACCATGAGGTTAACCGGGTCGTCATCGATCGCCAATATGTTCGCCTTTCTTTCTACAAACGCATGCGCAGCCGTTTGCTGAAAAACCAAGATATCTGGAGCTTCACTATGCCCCATCTGGTTAATAGCCGTTACTTGATTGCTCTTATCTATCTGCTCCACATATTGGCTCTCTGCTGCTTTGATCTCATCTGTACTAACCGCGAGCAGCCAGAAGCTAAATACCGAACCTTTGCCCGGTTCAGAGTCGACTCTCAGCTCACTATCATGCAGCTCGACCAGCTGTGTACAAATAGCAAGACCGAGGCCGATTCCTCCTCCATCGTTCGTTGCTTGAGCTCCCTGCTCATACGGCAAAAATATACGTGCCTTGGTATACTCATCCATCCCAATTCCTGTATCGGATACATAGATCACCACCTGTCCGTCCACGATCTCAGCAGAAACGACGACAGATCCTTCTTCCGTGAATTTCAGTGCATTGTGAATAAGATTGAACAGAATCTGGACTAACCGCTTCTCATCTGCCAAGATTGGCGGGATGGATTCTGGTATGTCCATTTTCAGTTGGACAGGCTTGCCTTCTACCATGTAGGAGAGCATGCTGATGATGCCGGAAACAACCGATTGAATATGCAACGGCTTCTTCTGCAACACGATATGCTTGTCCTGCAACCGTACGACATCTAGCAAATCGTCCAGTAAATGCGACATTCTGCGGCTGATCGTGATTAAGAGCTCCATATCCTGCGTGCTGCGACCACCCATGACATGCTTTTCATTGTTGACGACAGTCTGGGCGATATTCAAGATGCCGTGCAACGGTGTCCTCAGTTCGTGCGAGGTATGGGCGAGAAACTGGTCCTTGAGCTTGTCCGCTTCTTTTAATTGCTCCGTTAGCTTTGCTTTTTCCTCTGAATTGCGAAAGAATCTCTTGAACCAGTAAGCAGAAAAACTGACAAGTGCAGCAATCAGGTCGAGCGGATAATACACGTACTTGATATCGATCATTTTATATTCGATGATGGCGGACCATATCACATTGGAAAAAATACTCGTTGCAGCAATGAGCAAAAACACAGCGTCATTCTTGTTATGCATAAGCATGCGGCTGATTTTGAAAATAAACAGCAACAACGGGCCAAAATAAATAATGACTAAAAATGGCGTTCCAGCTAATATATACACCCATTGTGCCGTTCCCAGTACGATGACTGCCGAATAAAGACTGAGCACGGAAAGATATGCCCGAAACGGCTTGGAGTATTCTTTCTCTTCCTGATCAGATAGACTCCTGACCAATAATATCATCAACAGAGGCTGCCATATGTAGGCGAGCACTTCTACCTTGATCGACCATGTATAATCGATCGGGAGCCAAAGTAACAGCAGGTTGTCATAATCAGAAACAGTCTTTATCCCTACGCAGGAAAGTAACAAAAAAAACACCAGAAACTCTTTGTGGCGGGCATTCAATACATACAGGATGCCGGCATACAAGCCATGAAGCAACAAGATGAGGAAGGTTGTCATCTGGAAGCCGATAGAATACCAACGTTCGGTATCAATAGCGGCCTGCGACCCGAAGTAAATCGATCTGACGATGCCTCCTTCGATTGGATTATGAAAGTTGGCCGTTCGGACAAGCACTTCAATGACCTTTGCATCACCTGCAATGTACGTAACCGTGAAGGATTGCTTCCGCGGTGTGTACTCTTCCACTGTTGCCGCAGGCACTCCGACTCTGGCTAAAATCTCTCCGTTAACCTCTACGGTGGAAGATGCCTCCACTTGCGGAACCCATAAGGTGTATGGCTGATTTAGCGGTTGATCGACCAAGATCCGTAAACGGTATGTTCCATAGCCATACGATGACGGAGAGTCCCTGGAAAAAGCGCTGCTCCAATTGCCAGGTACTTGAACGTATTGTCGTTCGTCATTCGATGATTGCTTGAAATCTTCATGCGTGATGAAAGAATCAGGGGAAAACTCCCATTCCCCATCCAGTGAAATAGACGGGGAATTTTCAAAGTCCCACCCCCGCATATCAAGAATTCCTTGAACCACAGGCGGATGCTCTGGAAACACATGAAACGAAAACCAGAACGTTCGAAGACCTAGAAGAAATGCTAAAAACAAGAGAAGAATCACAAGATGCTTACTAATGAGTGCTTTTGAATGACTCCGATTATAGATGCTTTGCTTTATCATAGTAAGATCATCTTTCGACACGATTCGAATTATCCCTTGTCAAATTACAGTTCACCTCGTCCAATTTTTCTCACACAAACTGTCTGCTATCGTTATTCCGCCCAAACCGATAGATGGCGATCAAGGCAAAAACCGTAGCGAATGCGAGCAAAATAGCTATGTTCAAATACAAGCTCCCCAGACTGTATCCTTGTTGAAGCTTATTCACCGTATCGAGCAACCAATGCTGGGGCAAGAATGTTGAAATTTTGCGCACGGTGTCCGGCATGATTTCCATTGGAAAGAAGCAGCCAGCCAGGAGGCACGTCGGTACAATGATCAGGTTGGAAATCGCTCCAGCACCTGCTCTACTCTTCGCAAAGGCAACGGTCATCAGAGAAAGTGCGATTGCCCCCAGCGCGAACACGAACAACGGCAGAATCATTTGACCATACGAGACGCCTGCATCTATGCCAAAGACGTTTTTCATGACGAGCAAGGTCACGATGATTTGCAGTAGCAAAATAAACATGCTGACGATTATATTCGAAAATACATAGGATCTAGCCGACATCGGCGAAGAAAGGAGTCGCAAAAAGGTGCGATTTTCTTTTTCTTTTAAAATGATCTCCGACATGTTCACCGCTGAAAACATCATGAACATAATGAGGAAACCAATCGATTGATTCGTCATACGCGTCACGTTCGAGGTGTCTTGCAGCGTTACCGTATTGAGCTTGTAGCTTTGCTCGTGGTATGCCGTATACAGCTTCGTGAACGTAGCCTCATCCGCTTGTGCCGCTTTTCCAATCGCGGCAAGATTGCCGATATAACTGTGCAGCATGGCCTTCACGTAGGCAGTAACCTGTTCACCTTTTACGGATACAATATTCAAGTGTGCTGGCGCCCCTTTCCGAACACTAGCAGCATACCCTGACTCGAAAACAATTCCGCTATCCAGCTCACCAGAAACGATTTGTTCACGCATCGTTTGTTCGTCGATGACTGTGACCTTAATATGATTCAATCTCTCGATAAACCGGATCGTGTCCTGCGTGATCATCTGGTCCCCATCTTGATTGATGATTCCGACATAGATCGTGCCGCTGCCTGCATTGCTGTAGAGGGTAAGAGACAGCAGAACCCCTGCGATCGGCAAACCCAAGTAAGTGAACCAGCTTTTTTTACTGCGAAACGTCTCCATCAGCGTTTTCCGAATTAGCCAAAGCATTTCACTCATACAAAAGCACCCTCCCGTCTGCGCATCGTGATAACAGAAATGATGATGAACGCCGTGGCAATGCTCACATTCATCGCAATCGCAAACCATGCGCCTCTCGGATTGTCTGTGTAGATGATTTGCATCAGACCTGTATTCGCCCAGTGAAGGGGAGAGAATTTGGCCAAGAGACTGAAGAAACCAGCTGATTGATCAACGGGAAAATAGGCACCGCCTACAAAGGAGGCGACTTGTGTAAAAATGTTGTTGATTGCCCTTACCCCTTCACCTTTGAAAAGAAAGCTGATTCCCAGACCCAAGCTGACCGCAAGCAGCACCTCTGTCAAAAGTACGAGGATAACCATTCCGTAGTGGTTGCCCCAATCTGCTTGGAACACGAACTTGCTGACTACGAACACGACGAGTACGAAAAACAAATGAACGAACGTACTGCCGATAATTTTGCCGGTAAAGATGGTACCTTTGCTGACAGGTGCAGCCATTAATCGTGTGGACGTTTTGTTCGTTCGCTCCCCGGTGAACAAATAACTCGCAGAGAACATCGAGTAGAGCGCAATCATGGTCGTCATCGCAATCGCGTAATAGTCGATTGCCCCCGGTTTTTTATTTGGATTCAAGGTCGTTTCATGAATAAAATCATCACGCTGTCCGGTACCCTTGACTATTGCCAAAGCAGATTCGGGATCTATCTGATAAGCTGCGGATGCGAGCGAGTACCGATCTGCAAAAACGGTTAGCATCCCCGCAAGGATATTGCTTCCTATCGCATTCTTGCTGCTTCCATAAAACTCAATCCCCGCATCACTGACGACTGCGTACCCCGTATAGCGATCCGAGCGAACTTCCTCCTGCCCGTCCATGCCTGAACTTACTTGAGCGACCTCCACTCCTTTATCACCCAATGCTTTTATAAACGAGTTCCACGCCGTAGACATTTGCTCATTCGTCCCGTTGCTTTTATACAGCAAGCGCATGTCTCCTACGGTCCTAGTTTCGTCGAATGCATTCGAAAGGGCGGAACCTAATATCAACATCAGAATGATGGGAAGTGCTAGCATAAACATAAACGTTCTCTTTTCGCGAAGGCTGGACTTGATTTCTTTTACAGCGATACTCCATATATTCATGGCAAAGCCCCTCCTCTAGTCTCGCAAGTTTCGACCGGTTAAGGTCAAGAACACAGTCTCCAGATTCGGCGCTTGCTCTTCAACGGAGCGGATTTCTACCTGATCCTTGATGAAGTGTTGAATGATCCGGTTCAGGTTGTTGATCTCCGTTTTCGATACGATTTTGATCGTATTCTCTTCTTGAAGCACCGCATTCACACCAGGAATCGCCTTAATACCTTCGAGGTTTAACGGTTCATCTGCCCGAACGCCAATCCAAATTTCCTTCGCGTCGGTAATAATCGCTTTTAGCTCCTCCTTCGATCCTTCCGCGATGACTTTTCCATGGTCGACGATAGCAATACGAGTGCAGATTTCTTCGACTTCCTCCATGTAATGGCTCGTATAAATGATCGTGCAGCCCATGTCGTTTAGCTTGCGTACCGAATTCAAGATATAATTGCGCGAATGAGGATCAATCCCGACAGTAGGTTCGTCCATGATGATCAGCTTCGGCCGATGGGCAATGGCGCAAGCGATGTTTAACCGACGCTTCATCCCGCCAGAGAAGTTTTTGGGAAAGCTATTAGCTTTGTCGCCGAGACCTACGAATTCAAGCGCCTCTTCCGTTCGTTCGCGAAGCAGTGATCCACGCAGTCCGTACAAGCCAGCAAAAAACCTCACGTTTTCATAGGCAGTCATATCCTCGTAGATGGCGATATCTTGTGGTACGATACCGATGTTCATTTTGGCGAATTTGCTGTGCTTCTCAATGTTTTTTCCCAGCAGGGTAATCTCACCCTTTGTTACGCGCAACAGGGAGGCGATCATGTTGATGGTCGTGCTCTTTCCCGCTCCGTTGGCCCCCAGGAAACCAAAGATTTCTCCTTCACGCACGTTCAGAGACATATTGTCGACGGCGACGAAATCACCGAATTTTTTCGTTAACTGACGAATCTCCAATACATGACTCACGTAACTCACTCCCTTCGTGGTTATGTCTGCATTGTAATAAAAAAGGATGCCCCTATGTCAGTGCATAAGTTCATCCCTCGGCACATGAGAATTCTCATGTTGTTTCTCATGATCTTTTTCATTCGTTGCGATAAGGCAGCAGTGTAGTCACGCTAAAGCCTCGCGTACCGTCTACAATCACTGTTCCACCAGCAGATGCAGCTCTCTCCTCCATCCCGAGAATGCCAAGCCCTTTTACAACCTTTTCTGCGCCGGCCCCATTGTCTGTGACCACTGCTTTTATGAATGTATTAAGCACCCGTACCTCTAGGGAAATCACTGTCGCCTTCGCATATTTGAGTGCATTCGTGACCGCTTCCGTCGCATTTTGCTGGATGATTTTCCACTGAATCGGTGAGATGACGTCAATGTCTCCGTCAAAAGTAAGCGTGGCTATCACTGTCTCTCTCGCAGACAGCTCATCGACAAACAACCGGAGTCGATTGATTCCCAGCTCCTCCGGCCGAGGCTTCACATCCTTGAGTGTCACTCTGATTCGCTCCAGCCCTTCCTTCGATATTGCGATCGCATTACGGAGCAGCTCGGATGCCTTGTCCTGATCAGTCGCCATCAGCAGTCGCGACGCTTCCATTTGTATCAGCGCACCTGCAACCGCATGCCCCACATCGTCGTGAATTTGTTGGGAGAGGCGATTGCGCTCCTCCAGTTGAATCGTATAGGTCGACTGGCGAAAGTATTCGCTGCTCTCGTTCAAGGAGCGAGTCAAGCTTTGTAAATCCTCTCTCATCTTCTCTCGTTCTGCCTCTAATCTGCGAAGCTTGTCAGTTAGCATGCTGCCACACCTATACAGCAAAAAGCTAAGAAAGGCCGTTAGTAAATACATGGGCATCCATTCAGGTAAAACGATGAACAAAGGCAACAGCATACATCCAAATACGACGACCCTCTGCTTACTGGCCAAGAATACGAGCTCTAAAATGTGGACGGGCAAGAGCAACACAAATAACGGGTCCAACACAAGTGTACTTGCTACCACGAACACGATGGATAGCCCCAGAAATAATTGCTTATGATTCCTCTTTTTCACAATGAGAATAGTGAGATTACTAGCCAAATACAACAAGTACACAAGAATTTGCCACGGGTCAATTTCAGAAGTGGGATGAGCCAGAAAAGAAGTCACGATAATAAACCCAAGCACCGCTGCCTTATTAGCCATTGTCCATAACTCCATCGGTAGTGACCTCCTTTCAATCAGACATGTTCGTTTCGCCCGTCAAATAATAGATGGCGATCTGCGTACGGTGTTCAAGCGCTGTTTTATTCAAGATGGAAGTAATGTAATTCGCAACGGTTCCCTCGGAAATAAACAGCTTCTTGGCGATTTCTTTGTTCGATAGCCCTTTAGCGATCTGCTTCATGACATCGAGCTCCCGTTCCGTAAATAAGCTTTGGTCGATTTTGCTTTCGGTAGGGATGGCTGCTGTCTCTTTGGGAGGAGCTGTAGTGGACACGGTATCCGTCGCGTTCTTCCCTGTATTCAGGTTCATTTTGATCTTATCCAGGACGACATCCTGTAGCACGTGATGGTTGTTATAGACACTCTTGATGGCATCTCGGATGCGGTTGGGATCATTATTTTTCAATAAATAGCCGCGTGCCCCCGCTTGAATGGCTTCGAGGACAAATTCGTCATCGTCGAACGTGGTCAAAATGAGTGGTCTGACTGTAGTTTCTGTAGTCAGCACACGAGTCGCTTCCACTCCATTCATGTTCGGCATCCGAACGTCCAAAAGCGCGACGTCTACCTCGTTCTGTTTACAAAACGTCACCGCCTCGACCCCATCCTCCACAATCCCGACTACTTCAAACTCCGCAAAGCTCGTCAGGATGATTTTCATGCCTTCCCGTATAAACGAATTGTCGTCTGCGATCAACACTTTGATTTTCAAAAGCTTGCCTCCCCGTCGAACAAACCCTCGACCGCATAAAGAGCGGACGTATATATTTTTCCCAATATTACCACTGTCCCGCTTTGCTTCACAATTGTAGAATCTCTCCCCAATGGTTCTTACTTTCCGCTCACACATGGAAAAATTAACACTCCGAAAATATATAGACACCAATCATATGTGTCAGTATGATATATTACCTAAGCCCTCTTACCAACCTATCGGGGCCAATTTTTTGAATGGAATACTCTATGGAGGGGAATTTGTGGAAACAGCACAACTAAATAAAACGGCTTGGAACACCGGGGCTTACCAAGCATGGCTGAAACGCTTTGGCACACCTGCTGAGGCAGCGGTCAAAATTAAAGAAGACCCCCAAAAGCGAATCGGCAAAGTATATGAGCACATGGGGGATATTCGCGGCAAAAAGATTATCAATTTACTCGGTTCAAATGGAAACAAAGCCGTTGCGCTCGCCTTGCTAGGTGCCGACGTGACCATCGCCGATTTCTCTTATGAGAATGAGCAGTACGCCAAGGAACTGGCTGCTGCTGCCGTTGTTGACCTGACTTACATCGTATCGGATGTATTGCAGCTACCTCCAGATGTATTGTCTGGTGAGTATGATCTCGTTTTTATGGAATTCGGTATTCTTCATTACTTTTTGGACTTAACCGAGTTATTCCAGGTGGTCAACTCGCTCCTGCGAAAAGGCGGCGTGCTCGTCCTCCAAGATTTCCATCCGGTATCCACAAAACTCATCTCCTCACGCGGAACGACTGCTACTATCCGCAAACATAAAGTAACAGGCGATTACTTCGATACCTCGCTTGAGGAAAAGGATATTGCTTTCTCCAAGTTCCTTTCGAACGGGATGAAGGACACTGAATCAAAAGTATTGTTACGCAATTGGACATTAGGCGAAATTGTTACGTCCATTGCAAGCAAAGGGCTGTGCCTAAAAATGCTGGAAGAGCTCCCGAATCTCTCATCGGAAGTTTTTGATAAAGGAATCCCGAAAACCTTCACGATTATCGCCGAGAAATTATAACGAGCAATTCGCCATCATCTTACTAAATTCCTAATACCGAAAAGAGGAGGCTTTCCCTCCTCTTTTCTTTCACGCATTCATAGACTGACGGTCAGTCATATGGTAATCTGTATCCAACCACATACTGACAATCGGAGGAGGCGCCGATGAAAAGAATCGTGAAAGACCCCACAACACGGCGAGCAGAAATATTGGAAGCCGCCGGAGAGCTATTTCGAAATCAGGGTTATGTCCATACAACCGTGGATGCGATCATTCAAAAGGTGGGCGTAGCGAAAGGAACCTTTTATTACTACTTCAAATCGAAGGAAGAAATCCTCGAAGCATTTGTCCAGTCCATGGTCGATACACTTTGCGAAGAATACAAAAAAATCGCAGATGACGCTACCTTAAGTGTCATGGAGAAGGTTCGCCAGATGCTGCGCAGCCAAAGCCACCCCATCGACAAGCAAGCAGATTGGATGGAAAGCTTGCATCGCCCTGAAAACAGAGAGCTTCACGAGCGCCTGAACATCGCCATTATCTTAAAAATTGCCCCTGTCCTTGCGCAAGTCATTGAACAAGGAAATAAAGAAGCTGTCTTTCATGTTGAGAATGCCTTGGAGACCGTTCAGTTTCTCCTCGCTGGCTCGCAATTTTTGTTGGAATCAGGCATTTTTCATTGGGAGCAAGAGGAACAGACAAAACGATTACAAGCCATGCAGGTGATTATTGAAAGATCACTGGGAGCTGCGCCGGGGTCCTTCTCGTTTCTCTAATGGATGAAAAGGAGGAAAGACAATGAACGCTCATGATAAAGCCTTTCGCAGATTCCTGATCATTTGGTTAGGACAGCTGTTTTCAGCTATCGGAAGTGGACTTACCGCTTTTGCCTTGGGTGTCTTTGTTTTTCAACAGACCCAATCTACCATGAGCTATTCGTTAATCATTCTCTTTTCTTTTCTCCCCTCCTTCCTTTTACTTCCCTTTAGCGGGGTGCTGGCAGACAGATTTGACCGCAAGAAAATGATGATCATTGGCGATCTCGGTTCCATAGCTGGTATCTTGTTCATCTTGCTTGTCATGCTGTCCGGGCGTATAGAAATATGGTACATCTATTTGGGGGTCGGCATCAGCTCGATCTCTGCCGCTATTCTAAACCCAGCCTCTAAAGCAGCCGTTTCCGATCTGGTTTCGGAAGAGATGTACTCACAGGCAAGCGGGCTCATCCAACTGGCAAGTTCAGCTCAATATCTTATTTCTCCACTCGTTGCAGGATTTCTTCTCAGTGCTTTTGATATCCAGCTCGTCTTACTCATTGATATGATGACCTTCCTTCTAGCTGTCGGCGCCGTGCTGATGATTATGAAACACGATTCCACTCCCCAGAAACATGAAAGACAAAGCTTTTTTCGCGAAATGTCTGAAGCCTTCCGCTATCTCCTTTCAAAGAAAGGGGTTTTCTCGTTAGTTCTGTTAATGTCTGTCGTGTGCTTTTACATCGGGCTGCTGCAATCGCTTTTTGGGCCTATGATGCTGACATTAGCTGATTCCAAGACGCTCGGTATTGCCCTCTCTGTATCTGCATCGGGCATGCTCGTCAGCAGCCTTTTGATCGGACTCTTCGGGATAGGAAAGAACAAGGTGTTCATGCTGTCCTTCTCTCTCGTAGTTGCTGGCTTATTTTATGCCCTGATGGGCGCGTTCACCTCCGTTTGGCTGATTATGGTTTTTGGCTTCCTCTTTTTCATCACGCTTCCCTTTGTGAACACGAGCCTGGAGGTTCTCATTCGAACGAACGTCGAGAATGAACGGCAAGGCAGAGTATGGTCGATGATCACGGCTATTTCGCAAATCGGGTTCGTACTGGCATTTGGATCGGCAGGATTCTTGGCGGATCATGTATTCAATCCGCTGTTTGATCCAGATCGATTGCTTGGGCAAACTGTCGGGCAGATCATCGGAACGGGGCCTGGCAGAGGGATTGGTTTTCTGTTTGTTCTCTCTGGCGTACTTGTGACCCTACTGGGAATCGTAATCGGACGTGTGAGGAAGATACGGGATTTGGAAGGAATGACAGTGAAAGATATCCATTCGTACAAATAAAAATATTTTCTCAAAACCTATGCAACATATTCATATTTTCCTCCGTCTTGAATGTCGAGTTCATGAGACTTACACCTAGAAGGAGGAAGATTCAAATGAAAAAAGCTATATCTACTTCGTTGGTTGCTATTCTACTCGCAACAAGTGTACCTGCTGCTCTGGCGGCTGACCAGGAGAGCAAAGGAAATGGGAACGGCAAGCCCGAAGTAAAGGCAGAAGCAAAAGATAAATCGAAAGAAACTTCTGTCAAAGAATCTGATACCGATACTGATAGTGACGATGAGGACTCAACCGAAGCTAGCACAGAAACCAACATCAAAGACGTAAAATTGAAAAAACAGCTGATCGAGCTTCGCCAAGAGCTCAAGCATACGGCTGAAATCACGGAAGATCAAAAAGCGAAATACGAGCAACTGGTAGCTGAACTGGAAAAAACCACTGACAAACAGGGAGCTTTGGACGTACAGCTTGAGCTTCTTCAGCGCACGTACCAAAAAGGAGATTACACACCATTTAAAAAGCTTGGAGAACTCCTTGAGGATACTGGCTCTACAGAAGTGAAAGCATTCGTAGATGGAAATCAGGTAAAAGCGGATGTGGCACCGTTTGTACAAGGTGGAAGAGCTTTGGTGCCTGTACGTGCTATCAGCTCCGCATTGAAAGCGGAAGTAAACTGGAAGCCAGAGACTCGTACCGTCGAAATTACGCGTGGCGAAAAATCTATCACGCTGTACCTCGATAAAAAAGAAGCAACTGTAGACGGGAAAACCATTTCTTTGGACACTGCGCCTGTACTGAAAAATGGACGTGTATTCCTGCCTCTGCGCTTCATCAGTGAACAACTGAACGCGGAAGTAAAATGGCAAGAAGAAGGCAAAATCGTTATCATTGACGACATTCAAGCCTCTAACGAATCCGCCCAAGATACAGACTCCGACGATACATCTGCAAAGTAATACAGGCTACAAGCCCTCATATAGCTGAGGGCTTTTTCCCTTCAGTCTACCTTGGCTCATATAGCATAGAAAAAAAAGATAGTGGTTCTCATTAGCTCCTTTTAGCTATGAGATCCGCTATTTTTTTGTTTTTACCATCACTTTTGCCCATGACTTTGTGGGAGGATAGCGGCTTTCGCCATTTTTCCGCGTCTGAAAACAAGCTTATTTCCCCTATAGTTCGTCCAGTCATGTCCAAGTGGCATTCATAAAATATTGTATGAACACTAAGGAGGTGGATGTATGTCTTGTGGTTGTAAGGATCGAGAAAAAAAACACGCGATTGAAAAAGATTGTGACACAGACATAGAAAGGGATTTCGCTAGAGACGTGGACGAAGATTTTGACAGTGACCATGATCGTTGTGGTTGTCGCCGTCGCCGCCGCCATCGTCGTCGCTGCCGTTTTTGTTCCTTCTTCCGTCGCCGTCGTCGCCGCTGTCGTTTCTGTTTCCTCCGCTGTCGACGTCACCGCCGTTGATAGTAGTGTCCTTCTAATAATGAAGAAACGTCCGAATCATTTGACTCGGACGTTTTGCTTTTGCTACGCTCCAAACCTCTGGCGATACCCGCATCTTCTGCATAATTCCTCGACAGCTTCTCTGCGAGAAAATCCATCTATCAGGTTATTCGCCCGCTCTCCATCCACAATATCAGTGAAAGAGGTCTGATTGATATTCCCTAGATTAATAACCCCTTCCCCGTCGAGACAGCACGGCACAACTGTTCCATTTTCGAGAATCGCCGCCTGTGTGCGCAGGCCATGGCAAAAGCCTTTTCCATCATCCTCAGGTGCTGTCAGACTCGGCCACTGGAATTCGTAATCTTGGTTCAAATAGACGCGATCATTGATTTTTACCCCACTGCCCGGCACTACTTTTTCTTCAATTCGATAGTCCAGCCCAAATTCTTTCTCAATCACTTCGAGTGTCTGGCGGTTTCTACTCTTTTGAATGTTCGTGGCGTTATCCTGTGTCAAATTCCACAGCCGGAAAGAAAAAATCACTTGATGCTCCTGAGCTTCCCGAACAAATGAAAGAATCTCCCGCAAATAACCTTCGCGGTTGGTTGAGCCGATATGTCCGTCAAAGCTATGAAGCGAGAAGTTCATTTGGCGGAGCGCAGGCTTGCCCAGCAATTTATGCCGATTTTTCGCGATCAGCGTACCATTTGTGGTGATATTGACCTTGAAGCCTTTCTCATGACTGATATCGAGCAGCTCATCAATTTTGGGATGGAGAAGCGGTTCCCCTTTGACGTGCAAATAAATGTAATCGGTGTGCGGTTTGATCTCATCCAGCCTTTTCGCAAAGTCTTCTACTTTAATAAAACTTTTACTGCGCTCCGTTGGCGGACAAAAGGTACAGGCGAGATTGCAAACGCTGGTGATTTCTATATAGACTTTCTTAAATGTTTTCAAGATGTTTTCCCCATTCCAGATGCCTATGATTGATCATACCCATCATAGTAACATAGGAGGGCTTTTACAGGTAACGGTGTATTCTGGTGGTTTGGACGAAATCTCGCGTCTACTCGATCCTTATCTTACGCCTTGCATAGACATCAAGGTCTGATAGTCCTCTTTCAGCATTCCGTAAATCTCTAGATCCACGATTCCTTTACCCGACCATAGCGTTGCTTGTCTGAGTGTTCCTTCCTTCATGAAGCCATTCTTCAACAATACTTTCTTGGAGGTCTCATTTGGAGGCATCACTTCCGCCTGTATTCTGTTGACGTTGACATCCATGAACAAAAAGTGAAGCAATATGTTTACCGCTTCCGTCGCAATCCCTTTTCCCCAATGCGCTTCGGACAAGAAGTAGCCAATCGTCACCATGTTTACCTTTGGATGAAAGTCGAAAGCTTCGATAATGCCAAGCAAGTGATCGGGGTTATCATTGACGAATATCCCCCATTTGATCCTGGATTTTTTCAAATAGTCTCTCTCAAAATGCCCGATCATGTTTTTCACTGTCGCTTTATTATGCTTGGGGATAATGCCGCAGTATGCAAATACATGGTCATTGCTGTAGATTTCAAATACTTCGTCCAAATGCTGCTCTTCGATTTTCTTCAAGGTGACACGACCTGATTTTAAAATGGGAAACTGGTTAAAAAGTACGTCAACGTTCATGATTTCAGCTCCATCTTTTGAAATTACCTAACCTCATAATTTTACCAACGCGACTCTTTTTCCTCCTCTTATCCACCCAATAGAAAAAAGGTATGGAAGCTTGCCTCCATACCTGCATCATTCATTTCAAAAATAGTAGGTAGACAGCTATAATCCCTGAATCGGCAAGGATGAGCCAAACGACAAGATTACCTGAGAAATCCCATTGTACCAATAAATTTTGCAGATCATCCTTATCAAACAAAAGGCTGTGAAAGAAATATCCCGCAAGAATAATGGTGAGAAAGAAAAGAAGTCCAGTCAAAATGCCGTGATACATATTGTGGCGGTTGGTTCCCAATCCCATTTGCCTGAATGTGTCCCGCCATGTATTTCTTTTCAAAACGATCATGTCCACAAACGGAACCGCAAATAGCCACCCGTAAAAAAGCAGAAACGTTATTGGCACGCTACTCATGACTTGTAAACCAAAAAAGATCATGATCGTTGGCCCTAGAAATAACAGAACTTGCTTCATCGTATCCCCACCAAATCATGGCTTGTTTTTTACTAACAAGATTGTAGCGAGGAATACAAAGTACTAACTTCGAGTAGTACCTAAAAAAACGAGGGCATGGATCACTCCAGCCCTCGTACTTATTTCTACTTATTCATCTAAATGAGCATCCCCGCAATCGCTGCGCTCAACAGATTCGCCAAGGTTGCTGCAACTACTGCACGCAAGCCCATCTCCGCAAGGTCTGATCTTCTTGACGGAGCAAAGCCGCCCAAGCCGCCAATGACCATAGCCAGCGCAGCCAGATTGGCAAAGCCGCAAAGGGCGAAGCTGATGATCACAACGCTTTTTTGCGACAAATTCACAATCTCAGGTGCAAAAGCCGTGTACGCTACAAACTCGTTGAGGACAATCTTTTGTCCGATGAAAGAACCGGCTTTTAGCGCTTCTTCCCAAGGAACTCCGATCATAAAGGCAATCGGCGCGAACAGGTAGCCTAAAATGTGCTCAAGCGTCAACGCTTCTATTCCCACTAACCCGCCAAGCCAGCCAATAATCGAGTTCAGCAAGAAAATCAACGAGATAAACGCGAGTAACAGCGCACCGACACCAGCAGCCACTTTTAGCCCGTCCGAAGCTCCGCGAGCAGCCGCGTCAATGACGTTTCTGGACTCTGTATCTTTCATGACTTCCACACGTTCCACTCTGTGTGGCTGTTCTGTCTCCGGCATTATAATTTTCGCAAGCAACAAACCACCCGGCGCTCCCATGAATGCTGCCGCCAGCAAATATTCAATCGGAACACCCAGCATCGCATACCCACCGATAACCGAACCCGAAACGCACGCCAGTCCGCCTGTCATTATAGCAAACAGCTCGGACTTGGTCATTTTCTCAATATAAGGCTTTACGACAAGTGGCGCCTCAATCGGACCCAAGAAAATATTTGCAGAGGCTGACATGGATTCGGTTTCGCTCGTTTTGAGTACCCGAGACAAAAACCCACCAATAATTTTCGTAGCCCACTGCATGATTCCGAGATAATACAGGACCGAAATCAAGGAAGAGAAGAAGATAATGATCGGCAATACTTGCAGGGCAAATGTAAAGCCTGCATTCTGTGCACCCAGTATCCCGCCAAACAAGAACTGAATTCCGGCATTCGTCGAATCAATGATGCTTTGTACGATCGACGCCAAGTACTCCAGAAGCTTTTTCCCAAAATCCCATTTCAGTACGACCAAAGCAAAAATAAACTGAATCGCAAACGCACCAATGACCGTCCTCGGATTAATCGCTCTGCGATTTTTCGAAAACGCAATGGCTATTATAAAAATTCCCAGGATGCCGAGAACTCCCCAAATGTATTGCATGAACGTATCCTTTCTGTATCGCCAGCTGTGTCGATATCTCAGATGACTTGCTTTGTTCTAGATCGCTTTTTTCGCTAAGTCTGTCATGTAATCAAAGAGTGCATCACGATCTACGTCATAAACCACATGCACCGGGCGTCCGTCAGCCGTCTCAACAGTTCGGCCTTGGCTTGCCCCTTCTGTAATGACGATGCTGTTAACCGTTTGCACCTTTACAAGATCACTATTGCCAACAAATGCTGTGGTTAATACATCCCACAGGTAGTAAGTCGAGTTGGTCGAGAAGTGTACGAGTGGCGGCACCATTGCATAGCATTGACCCAAGAAATCTACACCGATATGCTTGCGCTCTTTTGCCCAGCGCTCACGAACATCCAGTGTCAGTGGGACTTGGTTCGTGCTCTCCAGTGCGACCAAATCAATCTCCATTCCGCTTTCCCATACGCGAGCAGCTGCTTCCGGGTCCCAGAATACGTTCCACTCTGCTGTTCCATCGTGCTCAGGCTCATGCACGTTTCCTTCTTCACGGAATGTTCCGCCCATCCACACCAGGCGCTCTACTTTTTCTTCGATAGTTGGATCGATATCCAAGGCACGCGCAAGGTCAGTCAAAGGACCAGTAAACAGCAAGGTCGTTTTTCCTTCTGTTGCACGCAGCGTTTCAATAATATGAAGATGCGCAGGCTTGTCCGCTACTGGCGTAATCACTTCTCCTGATTCATTGAGCAAGGGCAGTGCGTCTACATAAAAGGCATGCATGCGCCAGTCCTTTGGAAAAGGGTTTTTCCCACGGGAATTGGACTCTGCTACATCCAAACCGCCGTTACCGAAACGATCAATGATTTTCCGGCTGGCAAACATCGCTGGTTCCAAGTAGCAATCGGCTGGAATGACAGATACCCCTGTCAGATTCACATTGTCCATTTGGAGCAGCAAGAATAAAGAAATTAAATCATCAACGCCGCCATCATGGTTAAAGTAAATGTTTTTCTTCATCATTATTATCTCCAATCTCATACATGAACTTGTAAGAAGTACGAGTAAACCACTATTATTTGGAACCCTTCAAAAAATAATACTAAAGTTTCACTAAAAAATATATAACCATTATGAACAACACAACTGAAGGACAAAAAAGAGAGACTATCCTCCAGTAGAAAATCTACTTTGGCGATAGCCTCTCTATCACTTTATTTGTTTAACAGATGGAAAACTTGCTCTACGTCTTTGTCACCTCGTCCTGAAAGGTTAACAATCAGGATTTGCTCCGGTGAAAGAGTAGGAGCCAACTGCAAGGCATACGCAATGGCATGTGCACTTTCCAAGGCGGGAATGATCCCTTCTGTTCTCGATAGTTCTTGAAAAGCCGCCAACACTTCTTCATTCGTCACCGTGTAATATTCCGCTCGTCCACTGACTTTTAGCTGGCTATGCTCTGGGCCAATTCCAGGATAGTCCAACCCGGCAGCAATTGAATACGTTTTTTGAGGTTCTCCATTTTCGTCCAGCAATACGAGGCATTTAAAACCATGAATGACGGCTGGAACCCCTTTGGTCAAGGTAGGTGCCTGATCAGGCTCAACACCAATCAGACGTACGGATGGCTCCTCTATATAGTGGGCAAAAGCACCAATCGCGTTACTGCCACCGCCAACAGCAGCGATAACCGCATCCGGCAAGCGACCTTCTTTTTCTAAGATTTGTCGTTTGGATTCTTCACTGATAATCGATTGAAAATACTTAACCATCGTAGGGAACGGATGCGGACCAACCGCAGATCCTAATAGATAGAACGTGTTCTGGTAGTTTTGAACCAAATCATTCAGCGCTTCATCAACCGCATCCTTCAATCTTCCTTGCCCTTTGGACACCGCTACCACTTTTGCTCCTAAAAGCTCCATTCGAAACACATTTAAGGCTTGCCTTTTCGTATCCTCTGCCCCCATATAGATCACGCATTCCATGTCAAACATCGCGCAAACCGTCGCAGTAGCAACTCCATGCTGTCCTGCACCCGTCTCGGCAATAATACGCTGTGCACCCATTCGCTTTGCCAGAAGGATTTGGCCGATGACATTATTGATCTTGTGGGCGCCGGTATGGTTTAAATCTTCTCGCTTTAGATAAATTTTGGCACCGCCGAGTTTTGCAGTTAAATGACGAGCAAACGTCAACGGATTTTCCCGACCTATATATTCTTTCAGATAATACTTGTACTCTTCGATAAATTCCTCGTCATCTTTATACCTTTCAAATTGTTCTGCCAAATAGTCCAATACTTCTTGCAATTGTGGAGGTACAAAGCTTCCTCCAAACTCCCCGAAATATCCCTTTTTTGTCTGTTCTGTCAACGACATCCTCATCTCTCCTCAGCTATAGCTAGTCCTCAATCCTTCCTTGCATTTTATAAGATCAAAAGAGCGTGTGTCAATTTCGTTTTATGATTATTCAGAATCCATTAGTTTCTTGTTAATTTTTACAAAACCATCATTTTAGCTTCATATTTTCCCAATATAAATCGGGTAGTCTAACAAAAGCGGTTCATTACGTCGTTTTTTTATTCGGAGGGATATCATGAAGATTCACTTTCAAAAGAAAAGCTTGCTGATCGCAACAATCACGGCTCTATCCTTGATCGGAACACAAGGAGCAGGTGCAACTCAAAATGTAACGGGAGCACCCGTTGTAGCCGAAATTCATGAGTGGAAAAATCCTCCTGTGCTCGCAGAAGGTATTAAAGAAGGCGGCTTCTCCGGTCTGGTGCATCTTCCTAACGATCCTCCTTCTATCTTTTATACATTGGCTGACCGTGGACCAAATGGGCAATACGGCAAGGACGAGCTGCGTACGTTCCCTGACCAAAACTACACACCACGCTTGTACAAAATAAAAGTGGAGAATGGAAACATTCACGTTTTGGAAACCATCAAGCTGCGTTTGCCACAGGGCAAGATCAACGCTTTTACGAAAACGAACGATATCAGCGGATTGCCGAATCTCGCTGGCCCTGATGAAGTTCCCTACGATGTAACGGGAACAAAAAAGATTAGTTACGATCCAGACGGTTTGGATTTGGAAGGTATCGCTTACAACCCGGTCGACGATACTTTTTGGTTATCCGACGAATACCGCCCATCCATCATTCAAGTAAAGCGTGACGGCACAATCCTGGGCCGCTATGTACCAAAGGGCACTAAAGAAGCCCTGCTTGCCGCAGGTGCAAAAATGGAGATTTTTGATACGCTGCCAGCCGTCTATTCCAAACGCATTGCAAACCGTGGCTTCGAAGGTATCACCATCTCGCCAGACGGCAAGTTCTTGTATACTTCGATTCAAAGCCCGATGGCACTCCCTGATAAAAAGACAGGCGAAGCTTCCCGTAATCTCCGCATTTTAAAGATGGATCTCGCCACCAAAAAAGTCGTAGGCGAGTACATGTACATCGCAGAGAACGCGAAAGATTTCGTGAAAGTGAAACAGAAAGACGTCGTTATCAGCGACTTGGCGGCACTCAGCCAGGATGTTTTACTGATTGACGAGCGAGACAAAAACGCAGGTGCAGACGTACAGCTTAAGCGTATTTACAAAGCAGATTTTTCGAAAGCAACCAATTTACTCGGTACGTCAACAAGTGAGAATGACTTCGAAAAACTCACGGTTGCCCAAGTGAAAGAGAAGGGAATTGTGCCTGTTTCCAAGGAATTGCTGGTTGATGTAGCCAAACTAAATTATCCGCATGAAAAGCTGGAAGGATTAGCGATTGTGGATAAAAACACGATTGCCGTTGTGAATGACAATGATTTCGGCGTAGATGGCTATGATGAGAAGGGTAAGATTAAAATCAATAGCAATCCGACGCAGATGTATGTGATTAAAGTGGGTAAGGATTTTAAATAAGAAGCAAAAGAAGAAGTCCTGCCCTTTTAAAAAGTGGCAGGGCTTCTTCGATTCAAACAAAAAGAAGGGGTATGATCCCCTTCCTTTGCCACTGATTCCATGTCTACTTCTCTTTCTATAACGACGCCCAGGTGTTTTCGAGCCACTGATCAAAATCAGCACCTTTTTCTCCCTCGTACGTATCATAGATATCGCTTCTCATTTTTTGCAGTTTCTCTTTGAATTCCTCGAACGTATGACCTTTTGGCAAGCTTTTCTTAACTCTTACCAAGGCTTTCGTTGCTCCTTTGATCAAGTCGCCTTTTTTCTGAGAAGGTAATCGAACACCTTCCCCAAAGGCTTTGAGTTTATGAAAAGCAGTCTCTTGCACTTTGTACACCGTATCGTTTTCCACGATACGCTTCAGTAATTGAATCGTTTGCTCATGCTTCCACTGTCCTAATTCTTCAACAGCCTCTAAGCGCTCTCTCCAATTCGATGTTCGATTAGCAGCTTTCTTTAATTCCTCAAAGTTTAGGGGAAACTCGTTTTTCATTTCAGTATTATTCAATTAAATCTATCTCCTTCTGACTATCATCCTTCTATTATGACACTACATCACACAAATAACACCACCTACTCACATATAAATTCCTCGAAAGACTAGGTCTGTTCCCGTCATCCCATGAATAAAATGAACGGAATTTCGCCAGTTCACCTGTCTTCTATACATCGAGAGGAAATGGAGGGTTGCCTATTGTTAGCAGTCAGGAAGAAGAAAGTATCCCTTTGGGTGATCATCGTAATGATGCTCTCTGCCATACTGTTGCTCTTTGTGCCATCCGTAGAAGGGGCACAGGGCACCGCCGCAGCCAAAATCTCACCCAAAGGCTTTTATGCAAAATGGGAAATGGATGTCGGCGGATCAAGAGGATGCTCCTCGTTGTGCTGGGAGTATTTTTACTTCATCAACGATAAGCAGGTGGCAACAACTTTCCCAGATGGCGGAATAGATGCACTTACTTGCAGTAAAGATACATGTTTGACGTATCAAATCAAAGGAAACAAACTCACGCTCAGTAACGGAAAATCGTATACGTTCAAGGTCAAATCAGCAAACGAACTGGAGATAAACGGTGGAAAATTCATCAAATACGCCCCCTCCACTGGGCTGAAGCTTCAAGGCAAGTACGAGTCTTTCAGCTATTCCTCCAACGTTCTTGGTACTGGATATGCAAGCTCGATCGCCTATGTATTCAATAAAGACGGTACCTTTGTGGACAGCAGCTTTGTGGGCGTCACCACAGATGGTTCCAGTACAGGAGATAATTCGGGTACTTCTACTAGCGTCGGATCGGAGTCTAAAGCATCCGGAACCTATCAGATCGTAAACTATACTCTCTCTCTAATCTATAAGGATGGCAAAACGAAAAAGCTCCTATTTTTCCTACCTGAACAGCCAAGTCCCAAAATGCTGCGTATCGGCGGTCGCGACTTTTTGCTCGCGGATGGTAACGCCGCTAAACCTCAGCCTCCTGAACCGCCTTATACTGATTTTCTCACCACCAAAAAAATAGCAAAAAAACAAGTACTCTTTACCTTCAAGCCAAACAAGAGCGATCAGTATGACAACATCAAAATTACACTGCAAGGGTATCAATGGGCAAAGCTGACGATTGAGCCTGCTTACGTTAAGTCTTTTCAAGGGTTCAGCGATAAAGGAATTGTTGCCCTGACAGCCAAATACCGAATCGATAATACCTCGGCGCAAACGGTTAAAGTCAGCAGCTTGCAAGCGACGCTTGATTTACCCGAGTCCAAAGCCACTGTAAAAGCCGCGAACGGATTGACCCCCACAGTCAAGGACGAGTTAAAAGCAGGTGAAAGTGTGGAGAGCATGCTGGTCATTTTGGTTCCAGCGGAGCATTTTGAGAAGAACAAGGATTTCCAGCTGTGGTTTGGTCCGTTGCTCAACCTGGCAGGCCAAGATGTGTTGCAAGAGGAATGGCTCAATTTCAATATTTGGAAGAAATTATAGTCAAAAAAGCTTCTTGCCGCTCATGATGATGAGGCAAGAAGCTTTTCATTTTTAATTAGGCACGAACATCTCCTTTAAGACTGGTGTGTTCCTGCATTTTCTATTTTCGAATACAAAGACATGATACGTCTCGCAGCTTCTTGGTATCCGCCAGCGTTACGCAAGGAGTCCCCTACCTGTATCGCACGCTCTTTGTAGGTGGATTCGTTCAACACTTGCAACAAAGCATCCTTCAAAGCTGTCGGTGTAAGCTGCCCTCTGTCTAACATGATACCCGCTCCTAGCTCCTCCACCCGCTTCGCCACAATCGGTTGATCGGAGCTTAATGGAATCATGACGAGTGGCACATGAAAATAGAGAGCCTCACTCGTACTGTTCATGCCAGCATGTGTAATAAAAGCATCGGCTTGCTGGAGCACTTCCAGTTGCGGAACGTACGGCTCAACGATGAAGTTGGGCGGAATATTATCACCCAGCGACTCCAGCTCCGTATCTCTTCCGCAAGAAAGTACAAATTGAGCCGGGATGTCTTGAAAGGCTGCAAAGCACAGTTTGTACAATTCCACATCCTTGGTCAAAATACTGCCCATGGAAATGTATACGACCTTATCGTGTGGAGAGCGAAGCATTTCAAACGGAAAAGTAGGAACATCAGGACGCGAAGTAATCGAGGGTCCTGTAAAAATGTAGCTATCGTCCAGCTTGTCAGCATCTGGTTGGAATTCACGGCTGGTAAAGACAATCTTCATGTGCCCATACTGGCGGGTAATATCTTCAATGGCAGGTACGGCTACGTTGCATACACGAGCGATGCTCTGTGCAGTCTGCGTCACTCGTTCATAAAGTGTATCCACATCCACATCTACATCACTTGCATCAAACACTTCAACAATCTGGCTGAGCGGTTCAGCAAATGCCAGGTTGGTTACGGAGCAGATCGTCGGGATTCCTAACTTCTCCCCTAAAATAGCCCCTCCCCACCCAAACAAGGAGTCAAAAATCAGGTAATCAAATGATTCGTTTTCTATCTGCCGGAGAATCTCGGGAATGTGGGGTTCAATAATGCCTCGTAGCATAAAATCGGTGAAATGAAGAGGGTGTTTGAATTCTGTTGGGTTAAAACCTAAATCACGAGATACTTGTTCATCCAATTGATAAGCGCGGAATTGCGCCCCAGTCTGGGCAAGCCTATCCCGATATTCTTCTGAGCACATATAGACGACTTCTTCTCCGTTGTCGACTAGCTGCTTCACTAATCCCAATGTAGGATTCACGTGACCATCTGCTGGAATCGTAACATACAATACGCGTGCCACTCACTCCACCTCCAAAAGAATATTCAATTAGAAAATGTTTCCATTTCATTATAAGCTAGATGTGTGGTGAAAATAGTTAAAATCCAAATATTTCATAATTTGTTCAATATTTTATATGAAGATGTTTAGTATTGCGGGTAAACCCTTGTATTCCAAGGATTTCGGAAACACAAAAATCCCTCCAGCCATCATTTCTCCATGTGAAGGGATTTGCATCCATTTTATTTAATTAGGAAGCCCCGAAGGCCCGATGCCTACAAGGAGTTCAACTTCTGTACTTTTTTGAGATATTGAAAATATTCCTCTCGAAGCGGGTGCTTTTTACTCAACCACGGTTTACTATCTTCCCCTGTGTAGTGAATAATCGCCGGATCTATTCGCAGGTTGCTTTTATAAAGATGCTTGGACTGATAATTCCACTTTGTGTCAAGCTGAAGCCAATTATCATGAAGAATCGCATTCATCGGATCTTGACTGGGATAACGAATAATACTTTGGTTCTTTTTCATGTAATCCATAATCTTTTTTGTGATATTATGCTCTCTCCATTTTTTCAAATTCATGACTAATACGCCCGCATTAAAGTAATCACAGTCATCCGGAATAGCCAGGTCGACATGTCTTAACTTGTTTAACCCTTGCCAAGAATCCATCACCGCTGCAAGGAAATATTGATCAACTTTTGTGTTCCATAATGGAGTGATGTCCTTTTTAATAACGATATCACTGTCCAAATAAATCACTTTTTCAACTTCTTTGTCCACCAGGTCTGGAATAGAAATTCGATGATAAGTTTCCTGAGTAAGATGATCACGGACGAGGAATCCATCGTATAGGGTCGGATCAATCGTTACATATTTGATTTGAGCATGGAATCGTTTCACAGTTTTCGTTAAGATGGATTTATTTTCCCTAGAGACTTGACTGTCAATAACGTGAACGATGACTGGGTTTTTAGAAACCTTATTTTCAAAAAGGGAATATAACATGACTGCGAGATGTATAGCAAAACCATCATTAACGGCTGTTACAATATGAATCGTGCCCACTATTCTCCCACCCCATATCCTTATTGAGCTATATATACACACTATTCATGGACAGCGTTGGTTTGTGTGATGAAAATACCTAATTATTTCTAGATGGGAGCACAATTCACAGCTGCAGACTTCCGCTGATGCGGCTTTTTTCTGTGATCGATCAGAAAACCGTTATACGACTAGAGCATGTTCCATCCATCCCCATAAAATATATAAGCTGAGAGAACGACTCGAATTCGGCAATGACCTTATCCCATAAGTAGCGGTATGGGGGTAATTTGTCCAAGCTCCAGACAGGGAACAAGAAAGTACCTATTTAAAAGGGTGATGAAATATGATCTCCTTTGTGGTTGGCAGAGGTATGGGCCATCTCGGTAGATGCATTAGCATAACGGAAAAATTGCAGCAACACCATCTTCCCATTCACGTGTTTGCCTTTCGGGAAACACATGACTACTTATCGAAAAACCTGCACAATGACGTCCAATTGAAAGCCTTTAAATCCAAAAAATTCGAGGATGGTAAGCAAACCACACTATTAATAAATGATTGGCGCTCCGATGTGCCTCGATTTCGTAGTGAGGGAAAAGTCGGTGGCAACACAAAGGTCGTGACCCTTTATCACAGTGACTTTATCATCGATAAAAATGATTCAGCTCCGATGCAGGAATATAAAAATCGCATCGTAGAAATCGCCAATCAATCCGATATCTTTCTGCACATGAATCTTATTCCGCCTAAGCAGACCCATCCGCAAATGAACTGCATCTATATCCCTATTCCTTTAATCACCAGGGAAATCAGCCAGTCCCCGGAAGAAGTGCGACGCATATTAGGCCTTCAGCAGAACGAGTCGTTTATTCTGGTTCACATGGGTGGCGGACTCGCTAACCGTTATGAACAGATCGTGAAGTGGTATGATCAAATAAACTCGCTTGCCGGCCGCTATCGATTTGTTGTAGCTGGGCAATTGGCAGATGAAGATTACCCATTCGATGAAAGGATCATCAAAGCCCCTCTCATCCCGAATGGCAAAAATCTTGTACAGGCGGCCAGTCTGGTCATTAGCAAACCGGGCATGGGCATTTTAGGAGATTGCATCTCTACAGGAACCCCCTTGCTTTTCCTTCCGCCGGATGATGCGGAACGCGAGCAAAAAATAGATATGCTGCGAGAATTAGCTAACAGTGATACGGTATCGATCCAGGAACCAGAAGAGATTGTATCAAAGATCGAGCATGCGTTAGCAAATAAAGAGGGCATTCAAAAAAGATTTCGTCTCGTCCCTACCAACGGCGCTGAGGTCGCAAGTAAAATTATCGAAATGGCATACCGCATCCCGCTATCGAAATTGCCAAAAAAACAGGAAGATCTCTTGCGCTTGACGCCGTATAGCTCATTTGGAAATAAGGACTGATGACTTTGAAGCAAACAAGGAGGACTGTCTTAGGTAGAAGATCAATTTCTACTTAAGACAGTCCTCTTACTTTTGCTCATTCCCCCTTATATGCGTCGAGTATATTTTCGATTAGAATACATCAGTACTGTTCTACTATCGGCAGAATGTCAAATTCTTTAACAGGTATATCCTGATCTCATTGGAGGCTTTTACTACTATCATGAACAATCAACAACATACCAACGTCAAAATCGTCACAGCCGATCCTAGCGCGATCGGTTTGTTCGGACTGGCTATCGTTACGTTCGTAGCTTCTTCGCAAAAGCTTGGACTGACGGAAGGTCTTGGACTCGTGATCCCTTGGGCAATTTTCCTCGGTGCATTTGCCCAACTTTACGCATCTATCCTCGATGCGAAGCATAACAACACATTCGGGACGACCGCTTTTGGAGCGTATGCGTTCTTCTGGTTCGCGACCGCAAGTAGCTGGCTTGTGAAGCTCGGCGTATTCGGTGAGACACTCGCTGCTTATGCTGAGATGGGTATCGCTCTTCTCTCCTTCTACGGTGCAGGGGCAGCAGTGCTAAATAATCACTTTGGCAAAGTATTCCTTCCTGTCGGTCGTCCGTTTGGGATTTTTAAGGAACGTTCTTAGTTTGGTAACCGCTCTTTTCGCTGATCTGCGAGGGGGCGGCTTTTTCTATTCGTAGAAAAGCATCCGTGGATCGTCACAACAACAAGGCAGGGTAACATATCCGCTTCATCTACAATATGATATGCCTAGAACACTCTAAAGGGGTGAGCCGATGGCAGTCGTAAAAGCCAGGAACAGTGATATTGACATGTTGGCAAGGTTGCTTCGAGCCGAAGCTGTGGGTGAAGGCGAAATGGGGATGCTCCTTGTTGGAAATGTTGGCATTAACCGAATAAGAGCGAATTGCTCCGATTTTAAAGGAATCCGGACCATTCCCCAAATGATCAACCAGCCGCATGCGTTTGAAGCTCTGCAACATGGTATGTACTACCAAAGGTCTAGAGATAGAGAACGCCGTCTGGCACGACGGGCTGTGAATGGGGAGCGGCATTGGCCGGGCAAATTCTCCCTCTGGTATTTTCGTCCGGGAACGGCGCAAAATCCCCTGCCTTGTCCGCCGACCTGGTATAATCAGCCGCACGTAGGACGATACAAGCTTCATTGTTTTTATGAGCCGACCGCGAAAGAATGTGAAAATGTATACAATACTTTTTAAATTTATTGAAGAAAACAGCACAGGAATTACACTGCCCCAAGCGAAAAAAGGGGCAGTTTTTTTTTGAAAAGCTGGTGCGGTAATGTGATAAAGCAGTATTCGCTAAGTGTAATATGATTCCAACAGAGGCACCATTTTCGAGCGAAGTTTTTAACCTGCTTAAACTGATCGGTGTCCCTCAATGTCCACCAATCAGTCTATAGGTTTGAAGAATTAAAGTTTCCTCCATCTATTCACTCCCATATTCTTCTCTAGTTTGTGACTAGGAAAAGCATTTACATTTTATGGAATAAATTGTAATATTTATATGATTTCTACCATTTGTCAGGAGGGAAAATTGATGAAGTTAAAGAAACTGATGTCAGCTCTCGGACTTACGGCTTGCCTACTTTCCATGTCGTCTTCTGCATTCGCTATGGGCGATGCCAGAGAACCCGATAGTCGGGACACACCAAATTATTTCCAAGGGATCGTCGATAGTTTTGAGGGTACCATTGCAAAACAAGAATATGGAATGGATCAAGACTACTTTAGATGGACGAACAACACTGGGCAAGGAAAATCATTTTACATTAATTTCGACACCTATCAAAATCGTAGCCTAGACTATCAGATTTTTGAAATAGACCATAACGGTCAAGCCTATCAAGTATTTAAAGATACCGGACGCGAAACCTGGTTTGTATATTTGCCTGCTAACGGTGATCTTAGAATAAAAGTTGGTGCTCAAGATGCAATAAGAGTTGACCCCAATGTGAAATATATCATTTCCTTGAGTGAGCGTCCTTGGTGGAACTAGATTTGTTATAAGATTTAGAGAGCTGCTTAGAAACGTGGTACAAGCAGCTTCTCTAAATCTTTTGCTTTCTACATGTAAAATTCTCATCTGCTGCTGTCGGATGGGTGGTTCCGCAAATCACCTTTTTTTCAGGTCCTTATCCTAAATCCGAAACTTTATCACTCACTCGTAATGCTTGCATTCCGTTCCCCTCCCCAATTCCACAGGCCTTGCTGGCCTTTCTCCGGAATCGGATCTATCCGTCATGTCCCAAGCACAACGTCCGGTTTCAAACCATCCGAAAGAATCCACTTTAAGACAAATCCGTTTTCGTTCTCTATCTGATACAAAGTCAAAAGTTTTTGAGGTTATACAAGAGGCAGAAAAGATTAATCATATCTTCCCTTTTTCAGTATATCTAATGTGGACGTAGGTAGATGGGAATTTTGGCTGAAATATATCTTTACAGTATGAACAAGCTGTAAGATATGCCCCACCATATACTTTTTCTGGTTATCTAAAGATTATTTCCGAAACTACCGATATAGTTAGTATTCCAGAAAATATTTACTGTGAGCATATCTAATTGAAGTTATGCTTACATCTCAAAGGAGGATACCTTATGAAGATTCGAAATCATACTAGAATTTTTAAATTAATCGCTAGTTTATCTGTTATTTTCGCTACTGTAAATTATCCAGTTATCTCTTTTGCCGAAACAGATGATTCTAGTTTAGTCAGTGAAACAAGCAACGCAGATGACATTAATACCGGTATAGCAGACTTAGACTATGATAATGACGAAGTTTTAGCAGTAAGTGGTGATGAGATAGATAGTTTTGTTCCAAAAGAAGGAATCAATCCAAAAGGTAAGTTTATAGTCATCGAACGTAAAAAAAAGTCACTTGCAACTTCTCCAGTCGATATTTCCATTATTGATTCTATGACTAATCGCACTTACCCAGGAGCATTACAACTTGCAAATCAAGCTTTTACAGAAAATAAACCTAGTGTATTACTGGTACCAAGAAAACCTTTGACTATTAGTATTGATTTACCAGGTTTGAAAAAGGAAAATTCAATTACTGTGGATAATCCAACATACGGTAATGTGTCTGGAGCAGTAGATGAGCTTGTATCTAAATGGAGCGATGAGTATTCCGCAACACATACTTTACCTGCGCGATTGCAGTATGCAGAATCAATGGTTTATAGCAAATCTCAAATTGGAAGTGCTCTGAATGTTAACGCTAAATATCTTGATTCTACATTAGGAATTGACTTTAATGCGATTTCTAATGGAGAGAAAAAAGTGATGGTGGCGGCATATAAACAAATTTTTTATACGGTAAGTGCGGAACTGCCTAACGATCCATCCGATCTTTTTGAGGATAGCGTTACTTTTAAAGATTTAAAACGTAAAGGGGTAAGTGATCAATCCCCACCTGTTATGGTATCCAATGTAGCTTATGGTAGAACCATTTATGTGAAATTAGAAACAACCTCTAAGAGCAAAGACGTAAAAGCAGCATTTAAAGCCTTGCTTCAGAATAAAGGCAGTGTAGAAACGAATGCCGAGTACAAGGATATTTTTGAAGACAGTTCCTTTACAGCTGTAGTATTAGGCGGAGATTCACAAGAGCATAACAAGGTCGTTACAAAAGACTTTAGTGAAATCCGTACTATCATTAAAGATAATGCGGAATTTAGCCTAAAGAACCCAGCATATCCGATTTCATATACAAGTGTTTTCTTAAAAGATAATGCAATTGCTGCCGTTCATAACAATACAGATTATATTGAGACTACAGCTACAGAATATTCGAAAGGTAAAATATCACTTGGTCATTACGGCTGGTATGTCGCTCAATTTGATGTATCCTGGGATGAAGTTTCCTATGATAAAAATGGTGAAGAAATACTCACACATAAAACGTGGGAAGGAAGCAACCAAGACAGAACAGCTCCTTTCAATACAGTCATTCCTCTGCCACCTAATGCAAAAAATATAAGGATTTTTGCGAAAGAATGTACCGGCCTTGCTTGGGAGTGGTGGAGAACCGTTATTGATGAGTACAACGTTCCATTATCTAGTGAAATTAAAGTTGAAATTGGAGGAACGACATTAAACCCAACAGGTGATATTACATTTAATTAGTTGTGAAAATAAACGGCTGAAACCCTTTTTATCAAGGACTTCAGCCGTTTCTCTTTTTCTTATTCCTTATTCAAATGAATAGCCGACGACCTGAATCGAATAAGGTCGTCGGCACGGATATCAAATTACAAGAAATCCACTTAGAGCAGAGTCAAGACACTATAATGTACTAAGCCGTAATTCATAAAAATACTGCACAATTGGATGCTTTAACTTCATCTTCTCGGCCATGTTTAAAATTCGCTTTTTTCCAACCCTTCTGTCCACCAAAGCTAGAATATTCAACAAGATATCATTACTCTCTATGCTTTCCTCTATAGAACTAGATAAAAACGTATTAGCCACAACGATAAAATTTGATTTGCTTAATGAAGCCTGTGCTGACAAAAGCTCCTTTGCATATTCTGATATTTTTCTATTTCTTGCAATTACTTTTAGACGATCCTCCGGAATGCCCTTGGTATCCTTTCTGACCGCTTCAATTTCTTCATCGCTGATAGGAATTTGGATATCTGAATCATTCTTAATTTCCTGCTCCGTCTGATACCATTTGATTGAGCTAGTTATATCACTCATATTGAGTACGTTCTTTTTATCTACGGCAATATAACAAATTCCTGATTTATCAGGTAAATAACGGTAACCGGTTGCACGGTATTCGACCCTTCCATATAACGCAGGACAGAGAAAGCTCTCCAGTTGTTTCTTCAATTTGCTCCAGGACATGTATCCTCCTATGTTTTCAAGGCCTACTACCAGTATTTGCGGCAGTTAGGCCGAAAAATAAGGGAAAACCAACTCCAAAATGTTTCCCCATCTTGTTTCCATTAAGATTACTTCCTCTATTAGAAGCAACAAGGTTTCATATATAGCCTAAGATAAAAAAGAGGGCTTTTCCACCCCTCTTTGCATTTCCGCTAATTATAGTGCGTTTTTAGGATGAATCGGACGACTAATGCATGACTCCCAAAAAGCTGGGACTAAGCTCTCAGCTTTTTTCTGTAAGTTGGAGACGTTTAACAGACAAAAAAGCAGAGGAAGTCCCTCTGCTACGCCAATACGTATCCACTATTTGTTCTTATTCTCTAACAGTGCCACACTCACCACATGTATCGAGTATCCAGTGAGAATAAATATGATGTATTCCCCACCCAATCTATAAGTAAGTCACATATCATCTCAATTCACTACTCCTCCTAAAAAGAAGTCCCTTGCCCACAAAATATTTCATTATTTCGAAACGAACAGGGAGGGCAACAGTTGCATCATTTCATTCACATGCGGTGATTCTCCAAACATGAGATGCTTGTTCCAATCTTCCGTGCCAAGTTCCCTATCACCCATTTTGATAAAACACAAACCTCTCCGATAGTAAATATCTTGTTCGTCTGCATCAGAAAACGCTAAGGCCTCTGTATAATCGGAAATGGATAATTGCCACTCCTCCTGTGCTTCATAGACCCATGCACGGTTGTAAAGGACAGTTGCATTTTTCTCTAGTGCAATAGCTTCAGTTAGATCAGCTATGGCCCTGTCATACTCCCCCATCTCATAGTACAGGACAGCCCTATTTGTCCAAGCGGCCATCATTTCCCTATCCTTGTTTAGGGCAGCTGTAAACGTTTTTAGTGCTTGATCATTATTGCCATCCGACATTTCAATTAAACCTAGTGTACACAGGAGCCGCGCATGATCAGGCTCTATTTCTAAACCGAATTCAGCATCTTTTCGGGCCATTTCGAATTTCTCCACTTGATACAATAATGTAGCTCTGTTAAGTAATCCATCAAGATTATCGGGGTCTATATCAAGCAAGTAGTCATAGTCCGCCATTGCTTTCTCCACATCTCCAAGACGATTGAAGGCAGTAGCTCGATTGAAATAAACCTCTGGAAACGGAGGACTAAGCTTTATCGCTTGGTCATAATCTTCAATGGCTTCATCCAGTCGCCCCATTCGGCTATAAAGGTTTCCACGATCAAAGTAATATTCTGGATAATTGGAATCAATCTGTATCACTTGGCTAAATGTTTCAGCTGCTTCTTCAAACCTTTTTAAAGCTACGTAAATCAGCCCTTTATTATGAAGCAACACCGAGCGATGCAACATATGTTCATCAGGAGCAAGAGTCTGATTTAACCTTTGCCATCCTTCCGTAACCAATCGAAGCGCTTCTTCAGGATTATCCATATGTAACTCTACTAAAGCCAATCCATTTTGGTTAAATACTTGTTGAAATGCACGTTCTTTTTCATCTTCAATCAATTCTGCCAAATCAATGGCTTTTTGTATCCATTCTTTCGCCTTCTCGTGTTCTCGTTCTCGGTGATGCCTCGTATAGTACATCGAAAGTCCATATGAAATTTGCATATGAACTCTAAAATCATCAGTGTTTGCGTACACTTCTCCTAAAAGCGTCGGTATATCATCAGTTTCACCCAATGCAGCCAGAGACGTAGCCATTTTCATTGTAAAATACCGGCTATTATCAAATTCGCTGCTCCAATTCGTCAGTTTCCGGCCACGTAGGCTCATATCGATAGTCGCATCGTAAAAACCCATGTTAATGCTATAACTAACTGCTTTAAACAACGCTTCGCTTGCTGATTTCTCAGAAGTACCGCGCTCCAGATGAAACGGAATGGCGCCTAAGTGCAGTGACCACTGCTCTTCTTTTATAAGAGATTCTGCCCGCTCTTCGTGAAGGCTCTGACGAATTTCAATAGGAGTTGCTTCATAGGCGAGCAATTCCTGCTCACAATCTGATGTGCAGTCAGAAAATATGTATCGTTTCGTTAGCTCAAGTCGCTGTTCGTCAGATAGATTTACTATCCCCATATCTTGTTCGATGTCAGAAAGAATAGTAGTAGGCTCCGTATACGTTTGTAACGCCTTTTTCAGGGCTTCATTTTCCGCTATTTCCCTTGAACTTACGATCACCTGAATCAGGTCAGACTTCGCACGACGCAGAAGTGTACTTATAAATTCTGCATCAAGTTGATCACAGGCCTGCACATTTTCAAAAACCAGGGTCAATTTTCCCATTCGTTCCCGATTCGCTAATGCCAATAAAAGATCGATCAAACCATTCGACATGCGAAGTGTACGCAATTTCGAATAATAACGTGTTCTCTCTTTCGGAATAGCAAGAGAGGTAAGTGTTTCTACACTAACAGGAATGACTGCTTTCAGTTCTGGTGCTATGGATAAGATCTCGATGCAGTGTGATAAAATCAAGTCTGGCCATTTCGAATAAGCCTCTGGAATAATCTGGCGCAGAAGGTCACCAGTACCTGTATAGGGTCCTCTAAGATTGCAATGACAATTGCTGACATAACATGTGGAGTATTGCTCTTCGAAGTACTTCTTTTCTCGGTCGCTGCGTCGAGATCCAATCAGCCATTGGTGTGTAATCGATTGTTTCATTTCGACTCATCCCCTCTGTTCCATTGATAAATTCCGAATTTCCCTTTTGTTTCTACGCTCTTTTAGGTATAGATAAAATACAATTCCATACTGGACTCCCGTTATAGACAAGAAAACAACGGAATCCCAGAATTTCATATCTTCTCCTGTAAATATGGAGAGAAAAATATTCGTTAAAAGTTGAATAGCGACCGGAATCATATAGAGCATCATTCCTGTCATCATCATCCAGCCAGTTGCGTAAAAAAAGCTGTACCATCTCGCTACCTGATGATCCCGTTCCGTATACTTGGACATATCGACCATCTTGTTCTTTTTTCCAATTAGTCCATACCATATATTTTTCAAATAGGAACGTGTAGCCTCCTGAAGATTTACACACCCCAACATCGTAATCATTAAATAATAGATATCTGTTTGAAGATGAAAATAAAATTGCCAGAGGAAACGCAACAGTGTTGTAAATGCTAGTCCCATACAATATGCAGCTATGATTGTCTTCTCACCTGTATTTATCCAAATTGCACCAGCAACGATCACCAATAAGGAATACCACAAAATATCACCGAACATTCCAACTAAAAATGGAAGAACACGCTTTCGTTTTGGGAATCCCCAAATACCTGGCATGGAAGAAGTGAAGACCAAAAAGTACATTCTTCTGCCTATACTTAGTTCTGACGGGATACCCAGTCTTCGTCCGGCAAGCATGTGCATCCATTCATGAAACAAGATCCCTGGAATCTGACCGATCGTCATGCCAAGAAAAATCACCATGGCGTATTCGGAAAATAAGATGCTTTGTCGACCCGGACGAATCTGTGGATATTGGTATAACAACCACAGGGCACAGGTTATGATGGCACCAAAAATCAGCCAACCAAGTGGAGAAAAAGCTAACTTACCCAACCATTGCCCCGATACTTTCTGAGCTTTCGTTTCCTTTTCCTCAACATCACAAATAAATGTCAGGTCACGTAATGTCTGCAAAAAATCATCCATGTCCACTTCATCGTGATAGGTATCTTGATACCAGGAATGCGCTTCGGCAACCCCCATGCCCTCTTGCAGTTTTCGTACAAGTGCTGCTCCATCCTCAGGAAAAACAGCAAACGTATCCGTCCCAAACCGCCCAATCAGGACTCCTTGCTTATCCTCCAGAAATGTTAACGGGTGTAATTGGATCATCCGATTTTCGTTCATGACTTTCCTCCCGGATGTTGTCATGCTATCTTCATAATTGAAAAAGAGGGGCAAATGCCCCACTTTTTCAATGTTACTGACAAATCTTTATGCCTGCTCACAAGTGCAGTCGTACATTGTGTTAGCTACTGAAGTCAATTTTACAGGCTCGGTTTTTTGCACAGTAATTTTTTTCATAATAATGCCTCCGATAAATTGTTATTTATACCATATTCGCGAATGTATGGTATATACTGGTAATGATAGCTTGCTATTTTCTGACTGTCAATAATTTTTTGACTTTTTTGAAAATAAAATATTTTCAGGAAAAATACAAGAAAACGAAGGTAGCTTTCATCTGCCACCAATTTTTCTATTTTTGCGATTCCATTTATTTTAATGCTTTTCCAATCTCCCACATTACTCCACCCTTTATATCTTAAGAGTCTTATCGCTTCCATTATGAATCAAATTTATTACGAAATAACCCTTCCTCATTTAGGAAGGGTCTAGACACCAATGATTCTTGCTTTCATTTTTCCGTACTAACAGTGTACAGCACTCCACATGTGACGAGTAGACAGTAGGGGTACTAGCCTCGCAGCGTGAATACATTGTTATGCGCCGTTACTGTCTTCGAAGCATCACCTAAAAACCTTTGATCAAGATTCCAACTCTATTTTTTACTTTGGTATAAAAACTCAACTTCACGATCTAGCAAATATCGATATTCAAATAATTGCATTGTTCTTTCCCTAATTCTCTCCCGTATAGCCCTGCCTAGGCTTACCGATCCTTGTGATCCAAGGTAACGATTATCAATAAATGTCTTCTCTACAAATTTTGTTTCCCTTAAGTGATACTGTAACCATTCTTTCTGCGATTCAATTAGTGCTTCTCTTGGTTCTCTATCCAACTTAGAAAGAAGCTTTTTATATATTTGATTCAACTCCTTATCCCAAATCTCTGTATATTTGCTTTCCAAAGCCCCCCATCCCAATGTTGTAATAATCTCTTTGGAATTTTGAAATTCATTAAATTCCACTTCGTAATCATGATCTATAGGATTCCGAAGCATTTCATCATAAAATTTTCCAGTCAAATCATAGTTCCCAATGTTCATGGATAACACTTCATTGTTAGAAGGATCTGATCGACCTTCAGTTATTTCTTTCGATTCTGTTCCATTACCTGTACTCACTACATCAGGAGGCAGTTCAGAATTCATTTTTGATTTAGTTTCGCTGTTCAAAGTAGTCGATTGACTAATATTTTGACAAGATGAAAACATTATCGTAATAAAAAGTAATAAGAGTATCTTACCTTTCATAAATTATCTCCTTAACTATTATCTTTACTATTTACCGGTAATGGCGCATAACGTCTTATTCACGAACTTCCTAAATAATCCCATATGTAGGGTATTCTCGAAAACTTTTGA
>NZ_CATKQT010000015.1:0-55942 GCF_949767855.1 Brevibacillus sp. IT-7CA2 | reverse complement strand
GACCCCTATTACTAGGAGTCTTGTTACTTGGTACGGGCTTCTACTGGTGTTGGGGTGGTCTGCCAACGCTCCCCACAGTCCAGACATTTGCACTTGATTACTTTACGCTTTTCTAAGGCAAGACGAACGGCAAACAGGATAAAGGCCCCTGATAGTCCGAGGAACAAAAAGATGACAGGAGTCCCTTTCACCGAAATGCCGATCAAGGCAAGCACTGCCAAAACCGCTACATAAATGGTTATGTATACTGGCTTATTGATCGAATCGGTAAAATCGATCTTTGCAGAACGGCACTTCGGGCACTTTGGTTGCGCACTCATGGTATTCTCTCCCCGTTTCTTGGATCATGTACATCTTACACGAAAACAGAGAGGGACACTACACTGCCATGAAAATGTCGTTTTTCCTTTTCACTTTCTCCGCGAATGTCTATAATAGTAGGACATTGTAGAGCATGAGGTGATGGATACAGTGGATGACATCTGTGAAATCCAATGTTTTGATGAGGAAAAAGTAAATCGGTTAAAGCCGCTCGCCACAGAATCAGAAGGGGTAGCAAAAATCTTCAAGGCGTTGGCCGATGACACCCGCGCCAAAATCATTCACATCCTCTCGATGGAAGACGAGCTCTGTGTCTGTGATGTGGCTGCTATCATCGGAAGCTCAATCGCTAACACCTCCCACCATCTGCGGCTTCTTCGCAACATGGGACTAGCCAAGTATCGAAAAGAAGGAAAACTCGTTTTTTACTCGTTGGATGATGACCATGTACGCCATCTCATATCTGCGGGGATTGAACACGCCAAAGAACAGAAAACGATTGTCCGAGCTACCTGATGCTCGGGCTTTTTTGTTACTCCCGCATTTTAAACATTTGATTAACCATGGCGATTTACATTCGTTTTCCGGGTAAAACGCTGCCTGATCGCCTCTATTCCCACAAATATAAGGAAGTAACATATACTGGCGAACACAAAAACCGTTGCCTGCGGATAAAACAATGAAGCATGCGGATCAACACTCATTAGCCATTGAAAAAACACAGGCACATAGCCGATAACAGCATATCCCCCGAAACGCACAGCGTATTTTTTCCACCCGAACAAGTGTGATCGACTCACTAGCCAGTCCACGAATACCGACAGCCATACGAAGACAATCAGGTTCAATGCCATACTGATAAGTACACCCAGCAAATACTCTTTTCCGAACCCGTATGGCGCGCTTGGATCACGATAGTTATAGATGATCAATGCAGCATATAGACCGGTAATAAAAGGGGATATGACTGCGGCGAGTATACGCATGCCGCTATTCATGGAAATCACTCCCTTGCTTCGCTTCGTTCTGATTCGTTTGTCGTTCTCGCAGTAGGATGCTCACCCGTCGGTAGGCTGACCGTAGCCGTTGTCCCTTCGCCTATCCGGCTTTGAATATGTATGCTGCCTTTTGCAACCTGCAAAATTTTTTGCACGATAGAAAGACCGAGACCGCTTCCCGTTGCTTCTCGATTGCGTGACTTGTCTCCTTTGTAAAAACGGTCAAAGACATGCTCCTGCTCTTCTTCTGACATGCCGATCCCCGTATCCCGAATGGTCACGAAGATTCGCGTATCCTTCTGTATCGCAATGTAAAGAGAGCCAGCCGTTGGGGTGAATTTAATACTGTTGGCAAGCAGGTTCATCCATACTTGATTGAGCAGCTGCTTGTCACCCACGATGAAGGTCTCCGGTAAAGTCAGCTCCATCGCGAGCTTTTTTTGTTGCCACTGATGCTGCAAAACTAAGAGGACTTGCCTGATCTGCTCATCCAGACGGAAACGTATCGGTTCGTACAGACCTGTCTCTTTGTCCAGGGACGCGAGCGTCAACAGTTGCTTGCTCAAGGAAGACAGCCGCCTGCTCTCTTCTTCGATGATAGTCAAGTACGTCTCCCGCTGTTCGTTTGTCACACCACCGCTGCGGATGGCTTGAGAAAAGCCTTGGATCGATGTCAATGGAGACTGGATTTCATGAGAGACATTGGAGACAAACTCTTGGCGCATCTCGTCCAGTTGTTTGAGTGACTCTGTCATCCTGGCAAAATGCATGGCCAAATCGCCGATTTCGTCCCGGCGAGCGATGTCCAGGTGAATGTCGTACTGGCCTTCTGCCAGCTTTTTGGTCGCATGGCTCAGCTTCTCGATCGGTTTCACCAAATAACGGGTAAATATCAAAATCAGGATCAGGCTAAGTACAAACATCGCTGCCAGCAGCAAGGCAAACATAATATGCACCTCGCCAAACTGCTGCTCAATATTTGGCCGTACAAACAGGGCGTATTTTTTCCCTTCTGCTGTAAGCGGCAAGCCAATGCTATTTTTCAATGTATTCTCAAAAAATCCGGTCACAAACAAGCCGTGCTCTTCTTCTGTGATCCCTCTGTAGGTCTCACCCGCCAACACTTTTTGAACAATGGCAGGCTCTATCTGCTGATCACGAAAAGGTGCTCCGAATTGGCTTACTCCGCCATTCTCATCCACGAGATGCAGTTGAAAATTCAAATTGGCGACATGGGTCATGTAGGAGGACAGGTCGAGTGTGGATTTATGCTCGTACAAATCGATCATCTGCTGTCCAATGCTCGTGATTTTCTGTTCATTATAAGCGCGCAGATTTCGTTGATAATACTCATTTGCCAACAAAAATCCAAGTGTGCCGCTGATCAGTACAATTGCGACGAAGGTAAGAACTACCCGGACGTAGAGAGATTTCACGTGCCTCGTACCTCCAGCTTGTAGCCTAAGCCGCGAACGGTAGAAATGACAAAGTCATTTGTTTTCTCCGTAAATTTCTCTCGCAGCCGCTTAATATGCACATCGATGGTACGACTATCGCTCTCGGTATCGCCGCCCCACACGAGCTCCAACAGTTGATCCCGGGTAAAAATCCGATCAGGAAAACTGGCAAGCTGGGCAAGCAGTTCAAATTCCTTTAACGGTAAATGAATCAACTCATCTCTTACCTTCACGACATGGCTGATACGATCGATGACGGTATCGTTCATGACGATGATTTGTTTGCTGACCATCTGATAGCGACGCAGCAAGGCCTTGATGCGGTACAGCAATTCGGTAGGCTCAAATGGCTTGGTCAAATAATCATCCGTCCCCGCCAAAAAACCTTTTTCTTTATCCCGCACCTCTCCCTTTGCCGTTAGCATGATGATAGGGAGGTCGTAAAATTCCCGTATCTCCCGGCACAGCTCCCAGCCGTTTTTGCCTGGCATCATCACATCCACAATGGCGAGCTGGACAGATTCCTGTTCCAATAGCTGCGAAGCCTCATTTCCATCCACACAAGCCAAGACGTGGTATCCCTCTTTTGCCAAGTAAAATCGCAATAGCTCACGTACGTGTGGATCATCATCTGCAATCAGAATCGTCAGTTTCATCAAGCTGGCCCCCTTGTTACTCCGCCCTCTGGTTCTCCTGCTTCATTATTTTGAATGATACTCACTTGTATACCATCCTGCAAATCGTCAATGGCTTGCACCTATCTATGTGGATCAATCGTAAAGAAGCAATATGAACAAGAGATGAACGAATCCTGCTGGCTCTTGAAGACTCTTACACATCTGATTAAATCTGCGGGAAGCATACTCTTTTCCCGGAAAAACAGCCGTTTGCGCACACAAAAAAGCGGCAGACACCTAAGCCCGCCGCTCTTGTTACTCATCGATTACTTACGAAACATCTCTGTAAACCACGCGGCCGAAGCCTCTACTTCCTTCACCGTCAGCTGATGACCATATGAATCCCAATGCACAGTCACGTCAGCGCCTGCTTCTGTCAGTAGTCGGTTCAGCTCCTCTGTCTCTTGTGCAGTACAGATCGGATCATTCGTACCCGCTCCGATGAACACCGGGATGGCTGACATATCAGGCAGAGCGATCCCACGGCGTGGAACCATTGGGTGGTAAAGAATCGCCCCTTTTAGCGGATTCGGGTAATGGAACAGGAGACTACCTGCGATATTCGCCCCGTTCGAATAGCCTACTGCCACGATATTGTCTCGCTCGATCTGATACGTATCCGCCGCCTGATCCAAAAACTCATGCAGCTCCTGCGTGCGGTTGACCAAATCCTCTTCGTCAAAAACACCCTCTGATAGGCGTCGGAAGAATCGCGGCATGCCATTTTCGAGAACATTCCCACGGACGCTCAGAACAGAAGCACCTGGATAAATGCGATTGGCCAGGGGCAAGAGGTCGTTTTCATCTCCACCTGTTCCATGAAGCAGCAACAGTGTTGGTACTTCTGAATCGGTTCCTTTTCGAAAAATGTGCTTCAAATTCATTATTTATCTTCCTCCAACACTCTGACTGTAATCGGCGGCAGGCCTTGCTCAATCTGGGCACGACGTGGCTCATACCACTCGGGGAGCATCAGTTTTTCACCCAATGTGTCAAATGGCTCATCTCGTTCAAAGCCCGGAGGATCGGTCGCAATCTCAAACAAAATCTCGCCCGGCTCGCGGAAGTAGATGGCGTTGAAATATTGACGGTCAATAATATCTGTTGGATGGAGACCGGATTGAGCCGCGCGCTGCTGCCACATTTGGTGATCTTGATCATCTATGGCACGCCATGCGATATGGTGGATCGTACCTGCACCACCTGCGCCTCTTTCTATTGGCTCGGCATTCACGTCAATGATATTGCCCAAATCGCCGTTAGCCTGGAATCGGACAAGGCCGTTTTCTTCGCCAACTCTAGTCAGTCCCATCAGTCTCTCGAGAACATCCATGGTGTGGGCTGGAGCCATACTGTACAAGATCGCTCCGCCGAAGCCTTTGATCGCCTTGTCAGCTGGCACTCCGCCAAAGGACCATTTGCTCGCTGGACCGCCTTCGCGTTCCACGATCTCCAGCTGTAAGCCGTCTCTGTCTGTAAATTGCAGATACGTTTCATTAAAACGCTCCACGCGGCGGTACTCGATTCCGAATTTTTTCAGTCGATCCTCCCAGAAGGAAAACGCCCCCACTGGAATCAAGAAAGTGGTATAGCCCACCTGCCCACCGCCCACGCGTCCACGGCGACCAGATTCCCACGGGAAAAAGGTGATCGCTGTACCTGGACTACCGACCTCATTCCCGAAGTACAGATGATACACATCTGGCGCATCGAAGTTGATCGTTTTTTTCACCATGCGCAATCCGAGAAACCCTGCATAAAAATCAACGTTATTTTGGGCGCTTGTAACAAAAGCCGTGATATGGTGAATTCCTGCTGTTTGCTGTGTCATTTTGATTAGCCTCCTCTAATTATTATTTACTTGCTTGGAATGTGTTGTAGCTCACGAACTCTCCAACGGGCTTGCGGTACCCTCTGACACGCTGGCTGGATGTATCTTCTTTTCCAATCGTGATCATCAGAGCTGGCACAAAGCTGTCCGGAACCTTTGCTATTTCTTGGACAGCTGCTGGGTCGAATCCGATCATCGGGCAAGTATCCCAGCCTTTATCCTTTGCAGCGAGCATGAACAGCATTGCGGACAAATTAGCATTGCGGATTGCTTCATCACGCTTGAACTGCTCTCCTCCACCCTCGTACATTGCTCTGACAGAAGAATTGTTGTGGTCGTACTCGCGTTGATCCATGATTCCTAATTGAAGAAGACCTTCATTAATGCGCTCTACGCTTTGGTACGCTTCCTTGTCTCCAAATACAAGCACAACTGCCGAAGCGGTTTTCACCTTATATTGTCTATATGCGGCTTCATATACACGCTCTTTTGCTTCAGGATCGGTGACAACTACATAATGGGCATGCTGCAAGTTGAATGCAGATGGCGCGAATTTGACCAGCGACATGATTTCATCGATCTCAGTAGGTGTTATCGTTACGTCCGCTAGAAACTTGTTTGCGGATCTTCTGTTTTTTACAAGAGTAGTGAATTCACTCATGGGACTTCCTCCTCGATTTTTTCTATCTCAATCATTTTTGAATATCTTAAATTAAAGATAATGGCGTTTAAAAATGTTCCTGCCTGGGGAAGTAAGATGACGATGTTACAAAAATAAATATCTTGAATTTGAGATAATTATAGGACTAAAATTCTCCCTTGTCAACAGCCCAAGGCCAGAAGAATGAAATCTCTTCCAGCCTAAAGCTCTTGTCAGTTGGCGTACCAGTAAAGAGCATAATCGGTCATGACAGAAGGATACCCCATTTGGCGCAGCATCGCCGTTATGTTTCCACGATGATACGTTCCGTGATTGACCACTTGCATGATGATTTCTGCCAAGCTCGTATCGCGTACTCTCGTGTACGGATTGTCGAGTACAATGTGGCGATCCAAATCTTCTTCTTGGTTGAGAAAAGCTCTGAATTGCTCGACCAGCTCGGCATACATCTGCTCTACTTCCTCCAAGCTTTTTCCCGTTAATTCCTTTTCCTTCTGCCATGCCTCATTTAATGCCGCTTGCATGTCCATTCCCTGCAATATGCGAATCCAGCCTTGGTCCACCATATAAATATGCTCCATCACTTTTGCTACTGTCGGGAAAACGCTTTGGACCTCCTGCTCGTAAACACCTTCCGGAAGTTCCTTCAAGCGATTGATTAACGTCTGATTCGCCCACGCGTGAAAGTCGTACATGTTTTTGGCATAGTGCGTCATGATAAAGCCCCCTCTGTGGTTCGTCGATAGCTCTATCATAGACTGGCTTCCCTGACAAATACGGTCAGTGATGCCTCGTGCTCCAGCCAAAATCTCATTTTTTCTAATGAAAACAATTGTTCCATATGGTGGACTCCTGGAGGAAACGCTTCTTCATACAGTGATTTTGCTACGGCAGCCGCCACCATTGCGGTCATGTTGGACTGATCACGCCCGTAAAGCAGACATTCTACTGTCGCCTCGTTCGTTCCCCGTTTTCCTCGTGCTTCTACCTTAATGGCAAACCGATCATCCCCCATTTTCCAACGCCCAAACGCTTCAATCGTGGCTTCCCGTACTTTTGGTTGATGAAGTAGTCGGCAAATTCCTATGCTCTTCAAACCAGCTACCACTCTCGTCATCCCATCCAGATCAAAACAAAGTCGGGTAGATACTGTAGGGACATCCAAGGTGCGTGCCAATGTCTGTTGATCGGAAAACGGAAATCGATACGCGTGCTTTTTTCCCAGCCCCGGTCCAAAATCAACAAGCTTGCCCTCTGTCATGCTCTCTACGGTTACACGCTGATGCTTGTTCATCACCTCGTAGCTCGTGCACAAGTTATCGACAGTCCATTCAATCGCGGCCTTCCCATGCCGATCACCGAGCCCAAGCATAATGAATATGTCCAGCTCATTCACCTGATCCAGCAAGCGATGAGCTTCCCCTGCGAGCAGGTTGGTCAGCCCTGGCGCCAGTCCTACACTGAGCACGGCGGTTCCCATGTTCTTCGTTTCAGTTTGGCTCCCCCATTGTTCGATTTGCGTCAAAAAATGGCCATTCGCCGAAATATCGAGATAATCCGTTCCATTTCGCACACACCCTTCCACAAAAGCCGTATTCGTCTGATCCAGACACATGACCACCAGCTTTACTTTTTCCAGCATGCTTTGGTCTAACGGCTTTTGAATATCGAGTTGCAGCGGCAGCACCTTCCCATCTGCTTCTCGGCAAAATGCTTCAGCCTTCTCCAAGCTGCGTCCGGCTGCATACACCCGTCCCGGATATGCTTCACCCAAATTCTTGCATATGGTTGCCCCTACATGACCGTACCCTCCAACTACCACAATTCGATCCTTGCTCATGCCTTCTCCACCTCTGTGCCTCTCTTTTTCTGTCGCTCAAGACGTCCCGCATACCACCAGACCAACAATCCGCTCAGGCAAATCAACCCTCCTGCTTCAAAAACCGCACGATACGCATCGATCGTCGGCTGCACAGCTTGACTCGACTCACCGTTCATCATACCCAGTCCCAACGCTGCGCCGACCACCATCCCCGCATTGCGTGTCAGGGCGATCATGCCTCCGATCGCGCCCGCATGCTCCATCGGAACGTGGCGCATGATGTAGCTGTTGTTAGGCGAAGCAATCAGCCCCATACCTGCCCCTACCAAAGCCAGTACCGCGATGATTTCTACCTTAGATAATGCCTCTAACCAGATCGCCAAGACGGTCATCCCTGCCCCCATCGCACCAAGACCTGCAAAAATGAGTGGGCGTGCACGATAGCGGTCTGAAGCCCAGCCACTAAAAGGACCCGTCAGTGCCAGTAGCAGTGGGTAAGCAGTCATCATATACCCTGCCGTCAAAGGGGATTCATGCGCTCGATCAAGCAAGTAGAACGGTAGAACAACCAGTACGAGATTAGCGAGCACAAACGAAGTGAAGCTAATGAACAGTCCACTGGACACAGCCGATAGGCGAAAAACCGACACGGGCAAAAACGGCACTGACTGTCGCCGCTCCCACCAGACAAACGCCCATGCCAAGACGAGTACACCCCCAAAAAGAATGAGCATCCCTTGTGAAGCCCAGCCCCACCCGTTTCCATTGGAGATCGCGATAATGACTGAGCTGACCAGCAGCATGAACAGACCTGCCCCAACAAGATCAAGTGAACTGGCCTTCTTCGTCTGCTCATGAGGAGGAATGTAACGAAAAGCCAGCCCCGTAGCCAAGATGGCGACAGGAACATGAATCAGAAACAACCACTCCCAGCTCAACCACGACGCGATCATCCCACCTGCAATCGGCCCGGTCATGCCGCCAAGCGCAACAGCTGTACTCATGATCCCCATTGCCCTTCCCCGCATTTCTTTTGGGAGCAAAATCGCGATGAGCGCGATATTGGTAGCCTGGAACATAGCCGCTCCGATGGCTTGCACGATTCGAAGCGCCAACAGCATCGTGATCGTCGTCGAGAATGCCACCAAGACAGAGCTTACCGTGAACAGCAGGAAACCGTAATTGTGCAGCACACGATGCCCGTATCGATCTCCCAGCTTGCCCATGAAAGGAAGAAGTGACGCAATGACAAGCAAATAACCCGTTGTAATCCATTGTGCGATCGCCAGCTCCGTCTGGAAAATGTATGTGAACTGAGGGAGCGAGACATTGACAATCCCCGCCGTAAAATGAGACAAGAATGCACCCAGACAAATCGCGATCATCATGAAAAAGCGCTGCCGCTGGCTCATATGGTCTTTCCAACTCCTCGCGTATCTTGTAAATTTAGACTAAGAATTATTCTCAATTATAGAGAGTACCGAGGAGAGCACCATCCCACAAAGCTGGGATTTTCCTTTGCCAATAGACGTACAGGAGAAATGCAGATGAGCACAAATCGGGAAGCGAGTAAACGAAAAGTGATGGCACTGGCTGAACGCTTTTCTCACTCCTCACAAGACTATCGGATAGCACTCTTGCAGCTTTTGCGAGAGTTTGTCCCTTTTGACGGGGCCTGCTGTACCGCCGTTGATCCGCAAACACTTTTGTCCACCGGAGCCATTACGGAAGACGGGGTGGAAGCCATTCATCATGGTATTTTTGAGCATGAATACTTGCGCGAGGACTTCAACCGGTATGATGATCTGTGCAAAGCGGCTGAGCCTGTCGCGACGTTGAGTCAAGCGACCGAGGGCCAGCTTGAACGCAGTGACCGCTATCGCAATGTTCTGCTCCCCGCCGGTTTTCATGATGAAATGCGTGCTGCCCTCAAGTACGACGGTGCATGCTGGGGCTATTTAACGTTGTTTCGTTCGCAGGTGCGGCCCTTTTTTTCTGAGCAAGAACGTGAATGTATTTTGGCTTTGGCGCCGCTGATTGCTTATCAGTTGCGAAAGACGAGTCTGTCCTTACCTGCTGAGGAGAATACGTGGATGGAAGAAGAAATGGGGATATTGATGCTGTCGGATCAGTTCACCTTGCTCGCTGCCAATCCTACAGCGGAAAAATGGCTGAGCCTGCTTCGCCAATGGGAATCGATTGATCGCGATACCTTGCCCCGACCAGTGCGAGCGGTTTGTTCGCGGGCACTCTCTCAGCTGGCAGAAGCAGGTCACACGACATCCATGGCAAAAGTCTGCATTCGCATGCCAGATGGCCCTTACATGACGATTCAGGCAAGCCCCATGAACAGCCAAAGCAGGACGGTGCACTTAGCTGTATTGTTCGGTCCCGCAAAACCTGCTGACATGCTGCCGCTCATCGCCGAAGCATACGGATTGTCTGTAAGAGAAAAGCAAATACTCGACCAGATTGTCCGCGGCGCTTCCACGAAGGAGCTCGCACGCACACTGCACATCTCCGCTTATACGGTTCAGGATCATTTGAAGTCCATCTTCGTAAAAACCGGGGTGTCCAGCAGACGAGAGCTGATCTGGCAATTGTTTACCCGATTTGGCGTACAGGCGAATCAGTGAAAACCTGGCCAAAAAAGCCCCCTTCTTACAGCACACGCTGCCAGAAAGGGGCTTTTCGCTACTGCTGACAATCCCTGTAATGAACAGAATCTGCTTCCTGCTGAGCCAATGCCCGTCCATACAGCATAAGCTGTTCCGACCGGGAGCGTCTGTACAGCGGTCGAGAGCAAATACAAGCTACTACTTGCAACCATTTATGTAGATGCTGTCAAATTCAGATGAAAAATCAGCTCTTCGCCATACTCCCCCGCAAATCTCCATCCTTGATCGACGAGCCCCGCCTTTTTATACAGTTGGATTGCCGGCGTATTCGTATGATGAACCGTCAACACGATTTCATCTCGCTCCGGGTAATGCTCTCTCGCGATGTCAGCCAAGCCCTGGAATACTCGCAAGGCGTAGCCCTTCTTTTGATGGCGGGAATCGATCGAAAATGATTTGAAAATAATCGCCTGGTCATTTGGTGTGTAGGGATTGCCTGTGTATGGTGTGAATAAGGCAAAACAGCCGATCAGATGGTCTTGGTCGAAAACCACATAGGGCTTATAACCAGGATTGTTTTGAGATGCTTCGATCACATCGACTGGCATAGACGTGTAGATCGCTTGTTCTTGCGGCAAATCGTAAGCCATGATCGAAGGGGAGTCGCTTTTTTCGTACGGTCTGATAATGAACATATCGGTTCCTTTCTCTTCTATCGGAAAAATTCTCGGCAGCCCGGTATGAATCGGTAAGCACCAGACTGCCACCGCCCTGAAATTGATTCATTTACTCGGCTTTTGATTTCTGCTCTCCTATTTTTTGGTTCAGCTTTTCGAATGCCAATGCCAGCTCTTCCTTCGGGATCATCGCATACCGATCGCCAATACTTACCTCATAGGAGCTAGAAAATTCGTCGTCCTGTCTGACATAATGCGTGAAGCCAATCCCGGTTTCTTCACTGAGTGAGACCATGATACGATCGAGCTCTTCTTTCGGCAAATCTGCGTGCACATGAAACATGTTGGATACAGGCACGGCCGGTCTCGTAGATATCCCCTGGCATTGGTTGTAGAGTGTCGCCAGCTCTTTTGCATCCTCGAAATATTGACTGAATTTATGTTTTCTCTGCTCAAAATGGTATTCTGCCGTGACAATATACGGGTACAAACTAATAAGGTCCCCGCCATGGCGTCTTTTCCATACCTTCGATTGCTTCGTGAAGTCTTCATCCCCAGCCAGGATCGCTCCGGCAATTCCGCCTATCCCTTTGTAAAAGGAAACGTACACGCTATCGAACAATGCGCATACCTCATCGGCTGACTTCTGGTAATACGGCAGGATTTCCAAAAGCCGGGCACCATCTAGATGCAGCCGAATTCCTTTTTCCCGACAATAACGGGAGATCGCCTCCAAATCCTCATACGCAGGCAGCTGTCCACCAATCTCACGTTGTGGCAATTCCAGCAACAGGCACGCGATATCGTCGTCCATGCTGAGAACATCGTCCAGTCCAATCACGCTGTCTTTATCCGCCAGCAAGACAGCCTCGATCTGATGCAGCTCTTTGAGCCCATCTTCCTCGTGAATCTCCAAGTGACAGAGCGGATGATAGGCGACCTTTTTGATTCCCTTCTCATCACACCAGATGCGTAACGCGATTTGTTGGGCCATCGTACCGCTGGGAAAAAATACGGCAGACTCTTTGCCCAAATATTCGGCCATCTTGTGCTGAAAATTCTCGATGAGTTCGCCTGACCCGTACATATCACCCTCCACATTCCCATCCACCCTGGACAGGACCTGCTGCAATTGATGGAGGTCTCTCTTGCTGTGCCCGGCGATTTGATAAGTGGTCTTTTTAAATACTTCTCGCAAGGTTTTCGTATCGTTCATCTTGGCAGGGCTCCTTTTCCTTTCTCATCTTCAATCGCTTGATAGGCAGTGGTCCAGAAATCAAGGAAAGCACCAGGTGGTTGTGGTGAATCCATCAGACGCTGGGTCAAGAGAATGCCAATCATTTCTTCCTGCGGATCTGTGTAGGCTGACGTTCCGAAACCACCGTCCCAGCCAAATCGCCCAGGCACCGTCCACAGATCATAACGCCTTATGTTTACGGCCATTCCGAAGCCCCAGCTGCTATGTCCACCGAAGAAAACGTGGAAATCGGCCTTCTGTTGTGCTGTCAGATGATCCATTGTCATTAGCTCTACGGATGGACGGGACAAAATGCGCTCGCGTCCGTAACGTCCCTTGCCCAGCATCATCTGGCAAAACGCCAAATTGTCGTCCACGGTGGAAACAAGCCCTCCCCCACCTGACTGGAAAACCGGCGGCTTGCTCCACTGACCCGTTCTCGGATCATCGTAAACCTTCAGCCCTCCATTAGTGGAATCACGCATGTAGCTCGGTGGCAGCCTATCCAGCTTCTCCGCCGGAACATGAAATCCGGTATCCTTCATGCCAAGCGGCTCAAAAATACGTTCCTGTAGAAATGCTTCCAACGATTGTCCGGTTATGCGTGAAATAAGTACACCCAAGACATCCGATCCTATATGATACGCCCATGATTCTCCCGGCTGGTGGATCAGTGGCAAGCTCTCGAACTGCTTCATCCATTCATCTGGTGATTTTGTAGGGAGGTCCGGTCCAGGGACGAATCCCTTTTCAGCCATGGCGCGCTGAATGGGGTACATATCCGGGGGAGCCATGATGTATCCGAACCCAAGCTGAAAGGTAAGCAAATCGCGCAGCGTAATTGGGCGCTTGGCTGGTACCGTGTCATCCAACGTACTATCGATTCTACGCAACACCTGGCGCTGACTCAGTTCCGGCAGCCATCGATCCACACCTTCATCCAGCCGCACCCGACATTCCTCCACCAAAATCATGGCGGCTACTGCAACAATCGGCTTCGTCATGGAAGCGATGCGAAAAATCGTGTCACGCCGCATCGGTTCACCGCCCTCTAGTGATTGCGTGCCAATCGAATCGACATGCACCTCGCCTTTACGATAAACCAGTGAGACCAGTCCTGGCAGTTCTCCGCGCTCGACATAGCCACTCAGCCTGTCATGCATGCGTCCGAGTCTGTCTAATGAAAATGCTCCCTTGCTCATCCCTTAACCCCTCCGTCCGGTTTTCAAAAAAACTCTTATGGAAGTGGTGGTTATTCTCGGATGCAGATGCTTCTTACCTTTAAAGATATCACATTTCACAAGCAGCTTATGTCGTTTGTTGTTTGACGTACAGATGACGGTATTCACTCGGCGTCTTGCCCGTCATTTTTTTAAACAACGTGACAAAATACGGCGTATTCGGCATTCCTACCAATTGCGCAACATCCGCGATCTGGTTGTTCGAATGAGCCAGCAGCTCTCGCGCCCTTTCTATCCGCTTTTTCTGGATGTACTCCACGGGCGTCATATCCATGAGTCGCTTAAACGTTCGCTGCAAATGAAACGGACTGCCATGGCACATATCAGCCAAATGCTCCAACGTCAGCTTTTCGTTATAATGAGAATCAATATACTGTGTAATTTGTGCCACCCACTCACGATCAGGCAACCTCTCTCCCGTGGGCTTGCAGCGTTTACATGGGCGAAATTCTTCCCGCAGGGCTTGGCTTGCATTTTGGAAAACCCGCACATTCTCCCTCTTCGGCGGCTTCGACTTGCACGACGGTCTACAAAAGATCTTCGTCGTTTTTACCGCATAAAAAAATTGATCATCGTAAGACACATCGTTATGAATAATGGCCTGCCATCGCTCATCGGTTACCGGTTCCTCCAAGACATGTCATCTCCTTTGCCATAGCCGTTTTCGAATCGCTTGCTCTTACCGACAGTATACCCCCACGCTATGTGATCCGTACTGCTAGAAGATTAAAATAGCAAGATAACGAAATGACAATATAGCTTTTTTTGTTATAAAACTAGGAGGAAGTCAGACAGGAGGTTTTCGCATGACAAGCGGTCTATCCCACTCGGCTTGGGTCGATAATAGAGAAGAAATAATCTTATCCGTGCCTACGGAATTCAGTTTTTCGCAAAATCTTCAATACTTGTCCAGAGCATCCAACGAATGCATGTTTCACATTCAAAACGGGCGCCTCTACAAAGCCATCCCAATGGAACAAGATCCACAAGTGGTCGAAATTCACGCAGATAACGATCAAGGATTGACTGTGCGTTTCCTCAGCCCTTCCCTTCCCACTGAAAAAGTCCGGATAGAGGTAGCACGCTATGTTCGCGATTGGTTCGATCTCGATCGAAATTTGGTTCCGTTTTATGAGCTTGCCGCAGAGGATGCTCTTCTGCAGCAGGCCGTTGAAAAGTTTTACGGGCTGCGGACCATGGGCATTCCCGACCTGTTTGAAGCGCTCAGTTGGGGAATCATTGGACAACAAATTAACCTGACCTATGCGTACACGCTTAAACGGCGGTTGGTAGAGACATTTGGAAGACGGGTAGAGTTCGAAGGACAGACGTATTGGCTTTTTCCCACAGCGGAAAAAATCTCCGGATTGACCGTCGCTGATCTGGATGGATTGCGCATGACGACAAAGAAATGCGAGTATTTGATTGACGTCGCACAACTCATCGTTGAAGGGAAACTATCGAAAGAGCTATTATGGGACGGAGGAGATTATCAAACCGCGGAGAAACGATTGACCAGCATCCGCGGGATTGGACCGTGGACGGCCAATTATGTGCTCATGCGCTGTCTGCGAATACCCTCTGCTTTTCCCATTGATGATGTCGGCCTGCACAATGCGATCAAATTTTTACTAGGCAAAGAAAAAAAGCCGACAAAAGCAGAAATACGAGAGCTATCCAAGGCTTGGACGAATTGGGAGTCGTACGCTACTTTTTATTTATGGCGTTTTCTTTATTAATCAAAGGAGGTTCTATCCTATGCTAAAAATAGGTTCGCACGTATCATTCTCCGGTAAAGGACTGCTGAATGCTGCCGAAGAAGCAGCCACTTACGGCTCGAGTACTTTTATGATCTACACCGGTGCACCGCAAAACACCCGCCGCAAGCCGATCGAGGACCAGTACATTACGGAAGGCAAAGAAGTAATGGCCAAGCAGGGCGTGGATGAAATTGTGGTACATGCCCCGTACATTATTAACTTGGGCTCTTACAAGGACGATACCTATGAGCTTGCTGTCCGCTTTCTGCAAGAAGAGATTCGCCGGACAGACTACATTGGCGTCAAAAATATCGTGCTCCACCCTGGCGCTTACACCGACAAGGATGCGGAGTACGGCATTGCCCGGATCGCAGAAGGCTTGAATGAAGTTCTGACAGGCATCAAAGACACCGACGTGAAAATCGCGCTGGAGACTATGGCGGGCAAAGGAACGGAAATCGGTCGTAGCTTTGAGGAAATCGCGTCCATCATCGAGAAAGTAGAAGACAACAGCAGGCTGACCGTCTGCATGGATACTTGCCATATTCACGACGCTGGCTATGATATCGTCAACGACTTCGATGGCGTCTTGGAACAGTTTGACCGGACAATCGGCTTGGATCGACTCGCCGTTGTTCACTTGAATGACAGCAAAAACTTCCGCGGGGCAGGCAAAGACCGCCACGCGCCAATCGGTGCGGGACTCATCGGCTTTGATGCGATGAACTACATCGTGAATCACGAGAAAATCCGCCACCTGCCACTTGTACTGGAGACACCTTGGATCAGCAAGGAAAAAGGCAACGAGCGTCCGATGTACGAGGCAGAAATCGCCCTCTTGCGCGGGGAAGTGGACAAGCGCTTCGGCGATGAATTCATGGACCATGTGGAGCGCCTCGATTTCTTTTTCCGCAAACAGGATATTACCAGACGCGAGTATGTGATTGGAATTTGGGATCTGCTCAAAAACGACGCGAAGGCAAAGAAAGCCGATGGCCGCGAGCCGATGGAGCGTCTGTACGATATGGTGAAGGAAGCGAGATTGTTCCCAGATCTCACCGAAGAGCAGATCAACCACCGCTTGTCTGCCTACTTCGCAATTCCGAAATTCTCGTAAGGAAAAAATCCATGTAGGCTTGCTATGGCTTCCTCCTGTTGAAGTGAATGTACCGACATCAACCAATAAAGGAGGAAGCCACATGCCTTCGAAAACTTACACCCTGCTGGGAGCCGATCGCCAGTTTTATAAAAGCAATACACCCGGTACATTTGGCGGCTACAAGCCAGGTAAAATATATGGCCGACTGGATTGTCCCTCTGCCCTCAGAGCCATTACGCGAGGCGGTTATGTGCGCCATCGTGTATTTTTTGCTGATGAAGCTACCGCTATTGCTGCGGGGTATCGGCCTTGTGCTGTTTGTTTACGAGAGAAATATTTGTTGTGGAAAGAGATGCGTGCGTAAATCAATGAGCCCTGCCATTCCGTTCATTTCCTCGTTTGAAATTCCCTGTGATTTTCGCTAGGTGCAATTGTACAGTCTGGATCTTTTGCGATCCGATAGTGAAAGGGATTTTCGTCTAAACGATTTCTTTTATCAATCCGGCTCATTTACCAGCCTCCTGGTCTCTCTATAGAACACCTGCGGGGATTCGAAAGAGTACATAGTTGCCCGTCCACATTTGTGACGTGATGATCAGCTTCTCTTTCCTCCGTTCAAAAAAGTATCCGGCCCCTTCTTGCTGGATAAAGGTCCATCCTTTTTCTGTCACCGCTCGTTTCATCGCTTCTGCCGCTGATGCTTGATTCGCTTGCGGCCCATACCCATACCAATCAACGCTTTCCTCCGTCGTCAATTTGACGATGGTTCCCGTGTTTTCGCCCAACAGCTCCGTCACTTCTCTTTTGGACTTGGATTCGAATGGTAATGCAGGATACCAGATCAGAGAAGCATAAGCGATCATGATGAAACAAAAGCCCAAGGAGAATACGAGGAACAGGACTCTCGCTCTCTTGTTCATGCTCATGCAACTACTCCTCTTCCTCAAAAATCGCTACCGGACGCGCCCATCCCGCGCTCGCTCCTTTCACTTTCACAGGAAACACAGAAACGGTAAACCCGTAGGGCCTCGGCAATTGCTCCAAATTCGCCAGCTTTTCAATTTGGCAATACTCTTTCTCTTTTCCCACATAGTGAGCCGCCCATAAAACGCCATCACGCGGATTTTGTTTATAATCAGCAGCTTGAACGGAAAACGGAATATCCCATCCCCACCCATCGGTTCCCATGACCTTGATTCCTTGATCGATCAGCCAATGTGTCGCTTCGGCGGATACTCCTGCGTGTGATTGAAAATAGTGCTCTTCATAGTATCTTTTATCCGCATCCGTCCTGATCAGGACAATATCGAACGGTTTCAGTTCGTATTGGATTTGGGCGAGCTTCTGTTTAACATCATTCACCGTGATTTCATAGCCAGACGGCTTTTCACTAAAATCAAGCAGGACACCATCTCCGTAGAACCACTCCAACGGCAACTGATCAATCGTTTTCGCCGGCTCTCCCTCTGAAGTAGGCCAGTAATGCCAAGGCGCATCTACATGTGTCCCTGTATGTGTCGTGAGTGTCACCGTTTCACTCGCCCAAGCCTTCTGTTCAGGAAAATCCGTTGGTTGCAAACCGAAATACTGGGCAGCTTGGACAGCCCCTTCTTCATGACTATTGTATTGAATCTCAGGTGGAAACGGTTCTTTTGCCAGACGATCAAGAGGCACACTCAGATCAATGAACCGACGTGCTTTTCTATTCATAGCAGGATTCCCTTCCTTCCGCTTTGTAATTTTCTGTATTTTTGGTTAACTTCACTTTACTACCTGCCTTCCACCAGCGTCAAATGAACACAAGCAAAAGACCAGTACCTCGTCGTCTATACAGGTACTGGCCTTCTTCATGGGGATTCTATGGGAATTTGTACTTCTACATACGTATCGCCCCCATGCGGGGATTGCAGATAGTTTTCTCTGCCTGGCTGATCTTTTTTGATCCGGTATTGATTGCGCTCTATCCATCTTGCCAAGTCAATACAGGCCGTAGAAGGAACGAATGGCTCTACACGTTGGACAAGGGTGGCCATCATCGGCTCCTCTGGCAGCATACGTATTTCCAGCATGTCGGATGCGGATGGCAAGGGAATGTCCTGTTTGAGTACATAGCCGATCTCCATTTCGAATGCTGTCTCGTCTCTCTCCGACTCCTTCCACAAAACGATAGGAGAAAGCATCCCTCTCTGCTGCTTGCCTGCATAATGAGCCAGCCGATCGAAAAACATCGGAATCTCTTCCACTGTACCTTCCGCACGGAACGAGACAACCTTTTGGGCTTCGACTCGTTTAAAGACAACCTCTTGTTCTACGTACCCCTTTTGCTCGATCCATAGCAGACGCTCCTTGATTCGATTCAATCGTGCTTGCTCCTCCTCTAGTAGCTGTTCCATTTCCCTTTCTTTTTGCCTGAATATGCCTTGGAGTTGTTCCAGGGACATCTCTTCATGAAGCAATTGCTGAATTTGCTGCAACGTAAAGCCCAAGTCCTTGTACATGAGGATTCGATTGAGCGTAACCAATTGCTCTGCTGCATAAAACCGATAGCCCGTCTCTTTGTCGATATCCGCTGGCTTCAAAATACTAATTTGGTCATAAAATCGAAGCGTCTTTAAGGACACTCTGCTCAATCGGGAAAATTCACTGATCTTAAACATGGAAAAACCCCAATCTGTCATTCCCTTGACTTTCCCCTGTACGGGAACGTTTATAGTTGAAAAAAATCATGCTTACAAAGGAGCAATGCGAGATGGATTACGACATTTTTCACTTGGGAGATGTTCGCTTGCAGTCAGGAGTGACACTGCCACATGCATTTATTGCTTACAAAACGTATGGCACGCTCAACGCAGCCAAGGATAACGTCATTATATTTCCTACATCGTTTGGAGACCAGCATTACCAAAACGAATGGCTCATCGGGGAAGATAAGGCTTTGAATCCGAATCAATATTTTATCATCATTCCCAACATGCTCGGCAACGGGCTATCGTCCTCCCCGAGCAATACAGCCAGCCCGTATGATCAAGCCAATTTTCCACACGTTACGATCTACGATAATGTCGCACTTCAGCATCGACTCATTACGGAGAGGTTTGGCATCAAAAAAATTGCGCTGGCAACCGGCTGGTCGATGGGGGCCATCCAGGCTTTTCATTGGGCGGCGAGCTACCCAGATATGGTCGAACGAATGGCTCCTTTTGCCGGAACCGCAAAAACATGGCCGCATAACATCGTCTTGATCGAAGGGATCCGAGCAGCATTGCAGGCCGATGTAGCTTGGAATAACGGGCAGTATACAGCATCTCCCGAGGTTGGCTTACGTACCTTGGGGCGCGTTTATGCAAGTTGGGGGTTTTCACAGCCATTTTATCGCGAGGAATGCTATAAAGCTTTGGGCTATGAGACACTTTCCGAATTTATCTCGGGATTTTGGGAGGAGAGCTTTGTTCCGTCAGATGCAAACGATTTGCTGGCGATGATGTGGACGTGGCAGCATGCCGACATTAGCCAAAATGATAGATACAAGGGAGACTTTGAGGCGGCGTTACGAAGCATCCAGGCACGAACGGTTGTGATGCCTGTACGGACTGATTTGTATTTCACGCCAGAAGACAGTGAATATGAGACGAAGCACATCCCAAACGCTACCTATAAGCCGATTGAATCAATATGGGGACACTTGGCTGGGTTTGGACTTAACCCTGTCGATACCGCGTTTATTGATAACACCTTAAAAGAACTGTTGGGGACAAATTGAAAATTGTTTCATGACCCTCCTCCTCTTTATCTTATAAATCAGACTGTATCAAATGAGTGCTCAAATTAAAAATGCGTGCAAGCCCTAGATCATTTCACATAAAATGGAGTGGAGCAAAAAGGAGGGATTTCCAAATGGCCTCATTAATTTATCATGTTGCCGTATCGTTAGACAATTTCATTGCCGATCAAGGGATCATAGATGGAAATATTGAAAACACTCTCTTTTTATTTGAGGGAGAACATGTACCGGACTTTTTATCTGAAATTCAGGAATATGATGCTGTGCTGATGGGCGCCAAAACGTATGAGTTTGGGTTTAAATTCGGTGCCAAGCCAGGCGAACCAGGCTATAAGGGAATCAAGCATTATATTTTCTCTAACTCCATGCAGTTTGAATCCAATGCAGAAGTCGAGCTGGTCAAAGGCGATGCCATCGAATTTATCAAGAATCTCAAACAGCAAGAAACCGGTAAGCTGTGGCTATGTGGGGGCGGTGAATTGGCAGGAGCGTTACTGGCACATCAACTGATTGATCAATTAGTGCTGAAAGTGAATCCGGTGATGGTCGGTGAAGGTATCCCTCTATTTGGAAGTGCGAAGCCACGTCTCAAACTCGAGTTAGTAGACATGAAACAGTACGCGAACGGCGTAACGAAACCTACTTACAATATTGTTTATATATAATCTCGCTTACTAAGAGAAACGAGACCGCTTTATTCGACCCGTTTCTTTACCTTCTGTCATATAGAAAAAAGATGGGGAATCCCCCATCTTTTGATTACGTTACGTCCTGCAGCTCACGAGTTGGAACTTCTGCTGCTTTTTGAATTTCAATTTTCCGTATGCGATGCTTGTCTTTCTTTCGGATCGTAAAGACGAGATCATCGTATTGCCATTGGATACCTTCTTTGAGCGTCGAATTTTGACTGTATAGCCAACCCCCGATGGTATCGAGCTCTTCTTCATTAATATTGGCGTTAAGCAAGTCGTTAACCTCTGAGAGAAGTACCTTTCCGTCTACAATCACATGGCTGTTCTCTTCTACGATTTCGATTTCGGCTTTTTCCTCCGCGTCGAACTCATCACGGATCTCACCTACAATTTCCTCCAAAATATCTTCGATCGTAACCATTCCGGAGGTACCGCCATACTCGTCAATCAGGATGGCGATATGCGTTCTTTGTTTCTGCATCTTTTTCAAAAGGTCTTTTACAGGAGTAGCCTCTGAAACCGTCAAAAACGGTCGGATGAGCTTGGAAATATCCAAATTCGGATCATCTGCATAATTTAGAAAGAATTCCTTCGTGTTAATCATCCCGATAATATGATCTTTGTTTTGCGAAATAACTGGGAAACGGGTATATTGCTCTTCTTTCATGATTCGCAGGTTTTGCTCAAGGGTATATTCCTTGTGCAAACAGCTCATATCTGTTCTCGGGACCATAATCTCGCGGGCCAGCATCTCGTCAAAGGCAAAGATATTGCTGACGTATCCATACTCAGACTGATTAATTTTGCCGCTCTCATAGCTTTCCGTCAGAATGATTCGCAGCTCTTCTTCTGAGTGACTTTCTTCGTGCTCCTTGGTCGGTTTCATACCGAATGAACGCACAAGCAGAGCAGCAGAGCCATTCAGCACCCAGATCGCAGGGTACATCAATTTATAGAACAAAATAATAGGTTTCGCACACAGTAAGCTAACCGCTTCTGCCTTTTGGATCGCCACTGTTTTCGGTGCCAGTTCCCCGACAACCACATGTAGAAACGTAACGAGTGAGTAAGCAATCACAAACGACAGAACTGCAACGACTTGTTCGGGTAAATAAGGCGTAAGAATTGGGCTAATGATACTTTCAATCGTCGGTTTCCCCAATACCCCCAAGCCAATGGCTGTCAACGTAATCCCCAACTGACACGCTGACAAATATCCATCCAGGTTACTAACTACTTTCTGAACAGCAAGAGCATTCTTTCTCCCTTCCATGACCAATTGGTCTACACGGCTTGGGCGAAGCTTTACAATTGCGAATTCAGTTGCCACAAAAAAAGCAGTAGCAACAATCAGAAAAGCAATTAGTAACAAATTCATGGTTAGCAATATCCTATCCCCTCTTCATTAGAAGTCTTACGTTTTCATTGTACGAAACTCAGCTCCTCCACATCAACGTTCGCTTATATCCAATTTCGTCTTAATTGTTTGATTATAGGCAGTTTTGCTATTTCAGGTCACTCACCCTCACAATTGCTGACTACAGGCATAGCATACTCACCCATATCCTTCCCTTCCTCTCGCTCTTTATTCGATTTTCCCCAACTCCAACACGACCGGACAATGATCGCTTCCCATCACCTGTGAGTCAATTCCCGCCCCGAGCAACGACGGTGCCAGTTTCTCAGACGCGAGAAAATAATCAATACGCCACCCGATATTCCGTTCTCTTACTTTCGGCATGAAAGACCACCACGTATATGCATCTGTCTGATCCGGATAAAAATATCGATAGGTATCTACAAACCCAGCTGCCAGCAAACTCGTCATCTTCTCTCGCTCTTCAGGAGTAAAGCCAGAATTATTGCGATTGGACTTCGCATTCTTCAAATCAATCTCTTGATGAGCGACATTCAGATCCCCACAAACCACTACAGGCTTCTTCGCATCTAGCTGCAATAAGTAGTTCCGAAACCGATCTTCCCATTCCAGCCGATAATCCAATCTCGACAAATCACGCTTCGCATTCGGGGTATATACCGTTACCAGATAGAAATCCTGGAACTCCAATGTAATGATGCGTCCCTCAGGCTCATGGTCTTCTTCCAAGCCGTAACGTACAGATAGTGGTTCCATTCTTGTAAAAACAGCCGTTCCGGAATACCCCTTTTTCTCTGCGTAGTTCCAATATTGATGATACTCCTCGCCGATCTCCATCTCGATTTGACCTTCTTGCAGCTTCGTTTCCTGCAAGCAAAATATATCGGCATTCGCCTCTTTGAAGTAATCGTAGAATCCTTTGTTTACACATGCGCGAAGTCCATTTACATTCCAAGAAATCAATTTCATCATCGCTAATCTCCTCGTCGCTATTCGTTAGATTCCATGGTACACTATCTTTGTTTTCAATTATAGGAGGTTACGATGATGGACATCGCAATGGGCATCGCATTCATGAGACTTCGTTAAAATCAACAAGACCCCATGTAGGCTCAACCATTTTCAAAAACGGAATGGGATGAGTTTATTCGTGTTTGATTGATTTTAACTATTCATAAATGAGGTGTTTTTGTTATGTCAAAAAACAATGTAGAGCAAATGCTTGCACTCGCGAAAAATAACGGAATCCTTGTAGACCCAACTACCGTGAAGGTAAATGAATCCGGCTTAGATTTTCTTGCGATTTTTGCAAGTACGATAGATGGCGTTCCATGGGTATTGCGCCAACCACGACGGGACGATGTCGTGGAGACAGCTCGTTATGAGAAAAAGGTGTTAGATCTCGTTGCCAAACATCTACGTGTCGAAGTACCGAATTGGCAGGTTCACACTTCTGAATTCATCGCTTATCCAATCCTGGGTGGCACCCCGATGGCGACGATCAATATGGAAACTAAAAATTATGATTGGTATTTGAATCCTGAATCTCTACCTGAACTGTGCATACAAACGTGGGCAGAAGCATTGGTGGAATTACACGGTATTCATCATGATCTTGCTCGCGATGCTGGTATCCGCGTCAAGCAGCCTAGCGAAGCACGAGCAAGCCTTCGAGAAAAGATGAATGAAGTCAAACGTGTCTTTGGCGTTTCTGGGACGCTATGGGATCGATGGCAAAAATGGCTTGCGGATGACACATTCTGGCCTGCTCACTCTGCTCTTGTGCATGGTGACCTCCATCCGGGGCATATCCTGGTTGCTGAAAACGGCAAGGTAACGGGGCTCCTGGATTGGACGGAGGCCGAGGTCGCTGACCCTGCCATTGATTTCACGGTCTTTTACATGTTGTTCGGAGACACTGGCTTGGCCGATTTCATCCAACGGTATGAGAAAGCAGGAGGCCGTGTATGGCCGCGTATGCATGAGCATATTGCAGAAATGACATCAGCGTATCCCGCCATTCTTGCCACCTTCGCGTTGAAATCAGGGCTGGAAGAGTTCAAGATCATGGCACGACAAGCTCTAGGTGTCGACGAAAACGGCAAAGAGATCTCTTCATAGATAAACCAACCACCGTCCCCGTTTGGAGGCGGTGGTTTTTCTAAGTAAATAGCTACAATGAGCCATTACTGACTTGGAAATAAGGTGTTACAATAAATCGGCTCATTTGGACAATCCTTTACTAAATAGATGGAGTGAATATGATGAAGCGAGGACTTCTTATTGGCATTGGTGCTGTAGTCGTAGTAGCAGGCGTGCTTTCCATTCCTGTTGAGGCAGGCCCCTCACCCGATACACGAATCATATTGGAGCACACAAACAAAACGTATATTTCACCGCCCTGTTATGAGCAAGCAAACAAAACCAACAATCTAGCCGAGGCCAATATTCAAAAAGCGCAGGAATTGAATTATCAGCCAGAATCCAGCTGCACGGCAAATTCACTTGCCCCCATCAAGCAACCGATTGCTTCTGTACTCGCCGCAAATCTCGGAATCAAACAAGGCCGATGGGCTTGGTAATAGCACTACGTTCTGGTTCACGAATTGTTCAAGTAAAATAGCTCATCTGAGCCATCTCCTTTTATCAACAAAGTTTATATAATCATCAAGAACGTCATCGAGAGGAGTAACCCTGCATGCTATTTAAAAAGTGGAACCGTAACTTCCACCGTTACATCGGACTCATCGTTAGCCTTTTCTTACTGATGTGGGCCATTACTGGTTTTCTCCTGTTAAATGTCCCTTGGTATCAGGAAAAAGCCACAGACTTGAAAACGACAATGATCGAGGTACCTGCCCAACCAGAAAAGCTAACCATCTCCTATGTGGGTGAGAAGTTAGTAGAAACTGGGGAATATTCTTGGGATGAAATCAGATCGATCGCAAAATCAGGTGACTCTTTCAAAGTGTACGTCAGCAGAGATCCAATTTTGCGGCTGACTGTTTCTTCCGAAGGGCACATCACAGCCTTGAAACAAGATCCCATTTTAGATTTCTTCTACGGACTGCATGTGGGCGAATGGGAAGACCTCAATTATGTGACTGTGTTAGAGATTGTCTCCATCTTAACGGCTTTTCTTGTCGTATCCGGGCTTATTTATTTCCTGCCCAAACGCTGGTTTAAGAAACGTGAAAAGAAAATATAAAGGCTTCGTCCATAAAAAAAGAGCGTTAGCTATAGCAGCTAATGCTCTTTTTTGATTAATAGTACGGAGAAATCATGATGTAAACAATGACGCCCGTCGCACTGACATACAGCCACATCGGCATCGTCCAGCGGGCAATTTTTTTATGTTTTTCCACCTTCATGTTGAGTCCACGTGCAGTCGTAATCAACGCAAATGGAACGATAATCGCCGACAACAAAATATGTGTAATCAAGATGAAGTAATAGATCGGTCGCACAATTCCCTCTCCCCCGTAGGAAGTACTAGGTGCCATTCCGTGGTAGACCACATACGAAACCAGGAAGAGAGCTGTTGTGGAGAAGGCTGCAAAAATATATCCTCGATGCATCTTAATGTTTTTGTACTTCACGATGGAAACAAGCGCGGCAATCAAAAATACAAAGGTGAAGCTGTTCATGACCGCATTAAAAAACGGCAGAAACGTCAGGTCGAGATGGCTGAAATCATTGTTTTTCGGCATGAAGTACAAGATGGCGATAAGCGTGTTAATCGCTATGGTGAGAGTAACGATAATCGGTGTATAGTTGCGTTGTTTCATTCTTATGCTCCTTTTTTCTCAGATCATGAATGAGTATCCCGCTTTAGTCTACCCATTGACGAGCCCGGACATTGGCAGCTGAAGACGGTTAACCAGTCCAGTCATCCTAATGATAAACGAAGTAGGTATGCCGTACAAAGGCGATTTGATGAACAAAAAAAGGACCAACAAATGTTGGTCCCCTTCGTTATTTCTTGTTTGATTGCTCGTCCAATGGTACTGCCTTGCTAACTCCTAGTGCAAAGAAGCTGATGACCACAATCGCCAAGAAGACAATTCCGGCAATCAGGGAAACGCGTGTGTCATCATTGATCCACATACCAATGAGTACCATGATGAGAAAAGCAATGGTCAAATAGTTGCTCACTGGGGCAAAAGGCATTTTGAATGGATGGTTGTCCATTTCAGCACCCTTTGCTTTTCGGAATCTGATTTGACTGATCAAAATGACAAACCACGGTACCATACCAGGCAGCACACTCGCACTGTACACATACACGAAGAGATTTTCTGGGGCGATATAGCTTAAGATAACCCCAATGCCCAGACCAATCAGCACACCAATCGTACCTAACAACGGCACACCATTCGAAGACAGCTTCGTAAAAATTTTCGGGGCTTGGCCATTAACACCTAAGGTATACAGCATACGCCCTGCACTATAAATCCCGCTATTACAGCCAGACATAGCAGCAGTGATCACGACAAAGTTAATAATACCTGCAGCAGCGGCAATACCAATTTTCGCAAAAGTAGCAACGAACGGACTGCCGATTGCCTGTAATTGATCCCAAGGGTAAACGGTTACAATAACAAAGATCGCACCGATATAGAAAATCAAAATACGCCAAATGATACTTTGGATCGCACTCGTTAATGTTTTTTTCGGGTCTTTTGCTTCCCCCGCGGTAATCCCGATGAGCTCGACACCTTGATACGCCCCAATCACCAAGGAAAGTGCGAAGAAAAAGCCTGTCCAACCGCCCGTAAAGAATCCGCCATTCTCCCACAGATTCGATAATCCGATTGCGTTTCCACCATTTCCAATGCCAAAGAAAATCAATCCAAACCCTGCAATAATCATCAAAACGATCGTGACAATTTTGATCATGGCAAACCAAAACTCAAATTCACCAAATGATTTTACCGAGACCAAGTTTGCTGCACCCAGAATCACCATGGCAATAATGCCTGGAATCCAAGGCGGTAAATCCGGGAACCAATACTGCATATACTGCCCGACGGCGATGATCTCTGCCATCCCGACAATGACCCACTGAAACCAGTTACTCCAAGCCGTCATATAACCTGCTAACGGATGGATATATTTATGCCCAAAGGTCGCAAATGAACCCGTACTTGGTTCCATATACAACATTTCACCCATTGCACGCATGATGAAAAAAATAAAAATTCCTACAATTGCATAAGCTAGCATGACGGATGGGCCTGTCCATTTGATCGTGCTGGCTGACCCCATAAATAGCCCAACACCGATCGTACCGCCCAAAGCAATCATCTGAATATGACGGGCTTCCAGGCCTCTCTTCAGTTCCTTGTTTCCCACGTAAGCTTCCTCTTCCTCTCTGCTGCTGGCGGTATTTTAAGATTGCTTCTAGTCATTCTCATTTTATTGATTGAAAAACTGCCCCTTAAATCTCTCTTCACTTCTTATCAAGCATTCCTACTGGTTAGTAAGATTATTCACCTCTCTTGCCTCACACTATATTTATTGATTACTTCATATATTTTAATATATTTTTATAATATCCACAATTATATTTACAAGGAAAATACTTGATAACAAAATATGTTGGCATTCAAGAAGAAGAAAAAATACGTGACAAATCAATTAATTCCAGATGTGATCCTACCTCCATAAAGGATAAGCAGTATGAAAATTTCCCAGCAAAGAAATACTATCAGCGATTTTAAAATAGGAGGAAATGGAATCATGGAACACTATTTGGCCGAACAGTATCGTGAAGGACTGCAATCTTTTGGACAGCTGATGCCAGAGGCCTTACAAGCATATAATGAATTCACCAGCCTATGCTTTTCGTCCGGTGAATTGTCATCCAAGCATAAGCATTTGCAGGCACTGGCCGTCTCCCTCTACGCTGGAAATGAGCACTGCATTGTCTATCATTTGGAAGCAGCTCTCAACGACGGAGTTTCCCAAAAAGAAATTGCTGAAACAGTAGCGGTAGCCGGAGCATTCGGCGGCGGAACGACCCTTTCGCATGGAGTCATATTAATCAATGAAGTGATGGAGGAAAAACAGGGAACGATTCAATGAGAAGATGACCGAAAAAAAGCACAACAATCACCGAGATCTTCCTCGTTCGGTTGTTGTGCTTTTTGCCTCATCGATTATTTAGGATTAAGCGCTCTTGCCATCGCATCCACATAGCTTTGGCTGGCGCGCTGGCTCACTTCCGCTTCGGGGACAAACACTTCAAAGCAGTGGTAGCATCCGGGATACAGATGAAATTCTACATCTACGCCCGCTTGTGCAAGGCGCGTCACATATTCGATCGTCTCATCTCGGAACAGATCGAGCTGTCCTACGCACGTATAAGTCGGCGGCAGCCCCTCCAAGTTTTCTGCTCTCGATGGCACCGCATATGCGGATACCTGACTGTCGTCGGCACCTTCGCCTAGGTACATGCTCCACGCAGCCAAATTGTTTGTCCGGTTCCAGGTTGCATTTTCAGCCTCAATTTCATAGCTCGACGCTGTACGATTACGGTTGTCGATCATTGGATACAACGGCATTTGGAAGATAAGCGCCGGTCCGCCTTTGTCGCGGGCCATTAAAGCAAGTGCTGCGGTCAGCCCCCCTCCCCCGCTTGCACCAGCAATCGCAACCCGGTCCAAATCGATGCCGAGTGACTCAGCTTCGTCTGTCATCCACGTTAAACCGGCGTAACAGTCATGGATGGCAGCTGGATAAGGGTGCTCGGGAGCCAGACGATAATCGACTGATACGACGACACAATTAGCCGCTTGTACGAAGCGTTCGCATAGAGCGTCATCCATATCGGGGTGCCCCATCACATAGCCTCCTCCGTGAATCCACAGCATGGCTGGAAGCTTACTGCCTGTTCGCTGAACGGGCTCGTATATTTTAGCTAGCATCTCTCCTGCTGCGCCCGGAATCATTCGACTTGTGGTACGTACGTGCTCTGACTTCACAATAGGCGGATTTTTCAGCATGGCCCTGCTCGACTCCAAATTTTCTTCGAGTTGAAAACCAGGGAATTTTGCTAATGTTTGGTTTAATTCCGGCAGTACTCGACGATGAAAATCCACGTGAATCCCTCCATTAAGCAAATGTTGATTCTTGCTGTGTCTCTGCTTCCCACTTGGTTATTTCCTCTCGCACCCGAGGCGCTACCTCTGTTCCTAGTAGCTCAATGGCTCTCATTACCTGTTCATGCGGCATCGTGGATATTGGCACATACATCATAAAGCGCGTCATGCCTACATGTTTGCGAAGGTGGATGATCTTTTGAGCAACCGTCTCCGGATCACCTACATACAATGCCCCTTCCAAGCTGCGTGCGGCATCGAAGCTAGCACGGTTATAATGCGCCCAGCCCCGCTCCCTACCGATTTTATTCATTCCTGCTTGTGTAGAAGGAAAGAATGTATCTGCCGCCAGTTCCGTATCTTCTGCAACAAATCCTAGTGAATGTGACCCAACCGTTAATCGTGTTACGTCATGACCAGCGTGCATGGCCACCTTCTTGTAAAGCTGCACAAGTGGTGCAAACTGCCGCGGACTTCCACCAATGATCGCTAGCATCAGCGGCAATCCCAGCAGACCTGCACGAACAACAGATTCCTGATTGCCTCCGCTGCCAATCCATATGGGTAAAGGATTCTGAACGGGCCGTGGATACACGCCCAAATTCTGAATAGCTGGCCGATGACCGCCCCTCCAGGTTACTTTTTCGGACGCCTGTATTTTAAGGAGCAGTTCCAAATGTTCTTCAAACAGCTCATCATAGTCATTCAATTCATAGCCGAACAAGGGAAAAGACTCGATAAAGGAACCCCGTCCCGCCATAATCTCTGCCCGTCCATTCGAAATGCCATCAAGTGTAGCAAAATCTTGAAAAACACGCACTGGATCAGCCGACGAAAGCACTGTCACTGCACTGGTCAGCCGAATCCTTTTTGTCAGTGACGCAGCCGCAGACAGCACCATTGCTGGAGAAGAAGCTGCATAATCCTTGCGATGATGTTCACCTATGCCAAATACATCAAGCCCAACCTGATCAGCGAGGACGATTTCCTCGACAACTTCACGCAATCGCTGTGCGTGGCTCATCACTTCACCTGTCTGAACATCCGGTGTCGTTTCCACAAACGAAGTAATCCCAATCTCCACAGGCCATCTCTCCTTTTGCAAAATTTATATCAGTCAACAGCTCATGAAACTCGTCTGGTCACTGCCCAATACAACAGAGCCAATGTACTGACAGAGGCTCCGAGCAAGCATACTCCCTCCCAACCAAAATGCGCATATGTATAGGTCGAGGCAAAGGAGCCAGCAGAAGAGCCGATCGAATAGAAAACCATATACCCTGCCGTGAGCCGACTCCGCGCCTCTGCACCCAGGGTGAAGATCATACTTTGATTCGTAACATGCACGGCCTGTACCGCCAAATCAAGCAAAACTATACCTATCGCCAAGGCAAAAAGCGACTGTTCTGTATAGCTGATTAGCAACCAGGATAGTAACAATAGGCTCAAAGCAAAGCCCGTCGTTCTCTGTCCATAGCCTCGATCTGCAAGCTTCCCTGCCCTTGCTGCAGCTAACGCTCCGGCAACTCCTGCGAGACCAAACGCCCCGATCGCCGTATGCGACAGAGATAATGGCGGCGCACTCAGAGGCAGTACCAATGGCGTCCACAAAATACTAAAAGCAGCAAAAATCAGCATAGCCAGAACAGAGCGAATACGTAATAGCCGTTCTTGTGCGAACAACATCAGTACAGACCTAAGCAACTGGAGATAGGATAGCGGCTTTACCTCCCGCTCACTATTTGGCAATACCCGAAATAATACGCAAACCATTACCAATAGAAATGCAGCAGAGACCAGATATACGGAACGCCACCCTGCAAGATCTGTTAATATCCCCGCAATGGTTCGCGCTAGAAGTATGCCAATGACGATTCCACTTGTAACGCCTCCAACCACTCGCCCTCGCTCAGCAGGGGCAGCCATTGTCGCCGCAAATGCAACGATCGTCTGTGTCACAACGGCTAGCAAGCCTACCGCAGCTATACCTGCGAATAGTACCGTGCTGGTGGAGGCAGTCCCTACGATAACCAGCGCTACCACAGACAAAAACATCTGACCGATAATCAGGCGGCGCTGATTCAATAAATCGCCCAGCGGCACAAGCAATAACAGTCCTACTGCATAAAAGATTTGAGTAAGGGTGATGAGAATCCCAATGATGGAATAGTCAATTCCGAACTCAATAGACAAATGATCAAGTAGTGGTTGCGCGAAGTAGATATTCGCAACTGACATCCCGCAAGCAACTGCAAACAATAGTGTTACATAGCGAGGCATGGGAGAGACTTGCACTGAATCCGCCTTCCTATCGGCTTTGGCCGTTACTTTTTCAATAACCTCCTCCATCTGACTTCACCTAACCTCCTTTCATTTTTCGTTGAGAACAAAATAACATACCGATCGGTACGTTATGGTGCCCAGTAAATATATCCCACTATTTCTTTTTCTGTCAATACCATTCTTTTCTCGTTAAAATAAACCGTCCTGAAATTGACAAGACAGATGAAAAACAATAAAATATAAAATACCATTCAGTACAAAACATCTATTGACTGTTACATAGATTCGAATACTTGAGTAATGAGAGGAACTCTTTATGGCAAGAACACGCGAATTTGACGAAGAAAAAGTACTAGATGCAGCTATGCAGCTTTTTTGGGAGAAGGGGTATGAAGCTACCTCATTAAGTGATTTAACTTCCCGAATGGGCATCCAGCGCCCCAGTATTTACTCAACCTTTGGGGACAAAAAAGAATTGTTCGAAACCGCACTACGTAGATACACGATGTCTCGTGCTTCCGAGATACGAACGAAGCTTCAAAACCAGCCATCCGTAAAAGAGGCATTTCGCCATTTTTTTAAAGAGGTAGCCGACGAGGAATATACGGAAGGTCTCAGCCGAGGATGCTTTTGCATTAATACCATGGTCGAGCTTGCCCCTCATGATGAGAAATTTGAGATTTTGACAAGGGAACATCAAATGTACCTCTCCGTCATCTTTCAAGAAACAATCGAGCGAGGTATCCAATCAGGTGAACTCGATTCGAGTATAGACGCGAAAGCTACCGCACAAGCGCTTATCGTATCGTTAATTGGACTGACCGTAATCATGAAATCTCGTCCAACACGATCATTTGTTGATAATTCGATAGAAGTTACACTCACCTTACTTAGGTAACCATTTGAATCAACTTGGACAAAAAAAGACCAACATATGTTGGTCTTCTTTCTCTTTATCACTACAACTACTGTTAGCGCTCCAATTTAAAGCGCTGCACCAATGACTGCAACTCTTCAGCAATGTTGGCAAGATTTCCTGCCGAAGCCGCCACTTCCTCCATCGAAGCATTCTGTTCTTCACTGGCTGCGGCGACTTGGTCGACCTCTTGTGCAGTGGCTTGGCTCATGGCGCTCGATTCACCAAAGGCTACAAGCATCGATGTATTAGATTGCATCAACCCTTCGCTGACGCGAGCTACTTGAGCGAGGTGAGCGTCAATGCGGTTAATGGCCTCATACATCTCCGTAAAACGTTGCTCAACCGATTGTGTCAAATCACTTCCCGCTGTAGCAGAATTCACACCTTCCTCTGTGCGTCTTACCATGTGAAGGACGCGATTCTGAACCTCGCCGATCAGACTGTCGATCTTTTCAGCAGCAGAACCTGTCTGATCAGCCAGCTTCCGTACCTCATCAGCGACGACAGCGAACCCGCGGCCTTCTTGCCCGGCACGTGCCGCTTCAATAGCTGCATTCAACGCTAGCAAATTCGTCTGAGAGGCGATATCTTGGATGAAATTCGTCACCCCGCTAATTTCTCCAGCAACCCGTTTTAACTCCTCCATCTCATCTTTTGAACGAGTGGAATGCTCCACGATCATATTCACCTGTTGTCTCGCCGCTCCAAGGGACTCCTCCCCAGTACTGGCCAGACCTGTAATAAGCTGCGACATTTCCGTGCTCTCACGCAGGATGCGGATGGCATCATCCAGCTCCTGTTGCGCTTGAGTCGCCGATTGCTTCACGGTATCAATACTCCGATTCATATCTGAAGACATCGACGCTATTTCTTGCATGGAGGCAGCGACTTGTTCAATCGTTTGCACGTTCTCCTCCGAATTCGCAGACAAATGATGGGAGGAAGCAGAGATTTGCTCGGAATGATCGGTAATTTGACGCAGAACATCGGACAACGATTGCGACATCGTATTGAAGTTGGATTGCAGCTGCCCAATCTCATCTATTCTTCCACTCTCGATGGACCTGACTGTCAAATCCCCCTGCGCAATCGAGTCGGTCAGTTGCTTCAATTGCAGGATTGGTCGCACAGTCCGTTTCATGAAGATCCAGACAAACAAGGCAATAAGGGCAAGCAAAAGCACGATAAACATGAACGATATCCGCAACAGTGGCCCCGTTTTTTGATTGATTTCACTCCAATCAATCACGGAAACGACGTTCAATCCGAGCGAATTTTGCTTGTTGAAATGGTAGTATTCACGAAGCTCGTCAACGTCCATTTCGAAAGACCCCTGCTCTTGTTCACGCATCACTTGGAAGCGCTCGTCTTCAAGCGGCTTGCCTTGTGGGAATCGCGGATGCGACATCGTTACGTTGTTCTGATCGAACAGGCTGACATATCCCTTTTCACCGATCTTGTACGTCTTTACCAGCTCGTTTAAGTGATCGATAGAAACGTCGATACCCGCTACTCCTGTACCGCCCGATACCGTCTTGGCAAACGTAATCACGTAGCTCCCACTGACCGCGTCGATGTAAGGGGGCGTCACAACGATCTGCCCTTTATGCTGAATCGCTTGCTTGTACCACTCACGCGTAGTCGGATCAATTTCCTTCTTCGCCGAGTTGTAGTATCGATTGTCGTAGTACATGAACGCAGCCAAGACATTGTCAATGTCTTTCTCTATGTTGTGGATACGATCATAGATATACGAATCCGCATTTTGCCCCGGAGGAACTTGAACATCCGCAAAGCTATCGATCGTAACAGAATAATCTCGATACGAATTATTGAGTACTTGTGTAATCATCGTGGTAACCGATTCAACTTGGGATAACAATTCGCGCTCTAATTGGTTCCGTGCCAGTTGTGTCAAGGAAAGGCTCAGAACGACAGAAGGAACAACGATAAGCAAGACGAGAAAAAACAGCATCTGCTTGGATAGCGATGCTTTATAGCCGGTAAACATCTTTTTGATCATCTGTGATGACTCCTCTCTTATGGAAATAAGATAACTAGCTGCTGTGAGAGCAACAGAACAAACCGTTTTTTGCAGCCCAAACACCGCCTCACAAGTCGACTAAAGGCGTACTGATAGACGGCCAAGCCCCATAACTGTGCTGACCTTCTCCAAGTTCATGTAAAGTATATTTTCCCTATTACTATCACTCTGAAACTTCACTGCACCCAAACACGGCAGTTTACTAATCTTTGTAAAATTTAAATACCTAAACAGTAGTAGCTCTGGAGGTTTTTTCAGTGTATTTTCAGAGGAAAATACCGGGTAATCCAAGCAAGTAGCCATTTAAACAGTTGTTTGAAAACGGCTCAGTTGTTCACGATACCGTTTCATCCGCACTCGTCACAGCTGCATTTTTCATCATATAATGAATTATTGATATTACAGTAACTCCTTACCTACCAAACATACGGAGCTGGTTAACCATATGAATATCCTTGTAACCGGAGCAACAGGTTTTCTCGGAAAAAAACTCTCCCAAGATCTATTAAACGAAGGCCATACCCTTTACTTACTCGCTCGAAATGAAAAAAAGGCAAGCGATTTGTTGCATAGCTTTGCCGAAAAACACCGGGCACGGGTACATATTTTACTAGGTGACGTTTCGAAAAAAGGCTTGGGCGTCTCTGAAGATGATCTAGGACAGCTCAACCCAAAAATAGATACGATGTACCATATTGCCGCATACCTGTCCTTCGATCCCGCTCAGAAACCACAGACGTACGAGGTAAATGTAGAGGGAACAAAAAATACGTTACAATTCGCAGAAGCCATTGGCTCCCCCCGCTTTATCTATGTGAGTACGGCTTATACCATTGGCACTGAAACAGAAGGACAAGAAGCGCTGTACAGCCCGGAACGCTCCTTCGTGAACAACTACGAAGAGACAAAATGCTTGGCGGAGCATCTGGTTTTCTCCTACAGCGACAAAATGGAGACCATCATTGTCAGACCGTCGATCATTATCGGTGATTCCAAAACGGGCGAAGCCGATACCAATTTTGGCTTGTATGGATTATTAAAAGGTCTTCGCGTGCTGAAAAGAAGAGCGTCCCGAACAGAAGGCTGGGAAAATCAAAAGTACCGGATTTTGGTGGATGTCGACGTGAACTCGAACCTCGTTCCGGTTGATTATGTCTCTTCTGTCTTGCTCGCTGCACTTACGCATGGTGAGCATAAAGAAATCTATCATGCTACCAATCCTGTTCCACCTACCCAACAGCTTGTAGTGGATTGCATCAAAGAAGTCTTGGATTTTCCGAATCTAGTTCCTGTTCCATTTGAAACAGAAGAGCTGTTATCTGATGAAGAGAAAACCTTTAATGCATCGATGAGCTTGTTCCATTCATATTGGAAGCGGAGTATCTCTTTCCCGAATGACAACACCAAGAAACTGCTGCAAAAAGTGGGTCAAAGCGAATTGCAGATGGATAAAGAGATGTTGATTGGGATTATGAGTGGATTTCAGAAGCAGGCTGTGCTTACGTAGGTAGTTGCAATATAATAAACCCTGTAACAGCAAGGAATTTGCCGTTACAGGGTTTGTTTGTGCGATGATTTTTCCTTTTTAGGACGTTAAGTCCGGGCCGTTACCGCTCTCACGCTCAAAATATGGAAAGTAAGGATGGTCATTATGGAATTAAACGAAAAGCACATGCGACAAAATTTTATTAATTGGTTACGTCAACGTCTCAAAGCTAATGGGGAACCCTACTCAGAGAATACAATCGGTACTTATGCCTCTTCTTTATCCACAGCCCCCAGTAAACTAGCGGGAATAGAGCTCGAAACAACCAACTTATATGAGATAACTCGATCAGAAAAATTCAAGCAATTACGGATAGTAATAGAAAGCGCGGAGAATTATGAAGAGGTCAACAAAAATGCTGGTAACAAGGCATTTCATTACGCTATGCAAAATTATGAAGAGTTTTTAACAGAACTGGAGCAAGGAACTACATCTATAGCTAACGACAGCACTCTGCGAGCCTCTACTTCTACACCATCTCGTACTGATATAGATAAAAACATGATATTATACGGCCCTCCAGGAACCGGAAAAACCTATCATGCTGTCACTTATGCTGTGGCTATGATTGAAAACTTACCGCTCCAAAAAGTAAAAGAAGAAATCAACACATTGGGTTATGATAAAATCCTAACAAAATATCGCAAATATCAAGAGAACGGACAAATTCAATTTACTACTTTTCATCAATCCTATGGTTATGAGGAGTTTATCGAAGGGATTAAGCCGAAACTAGATATAGAAAATAGCGATGAGGGGAATCCCTCGATTTCTTACGAGATTAAGCCCGGTATTTTCAAGCAATTCTGTGAAAGAGCACTTGCTCCAATCGTTCAAGATAGCAACGAATATGGCATTCGAAAAGAACCGACGATATGGAAAGTATCTTTAGGTCGCGGGAAAGGAAACCCGATCAAAAAAGATTGTTTCGACCAGAACAGAATAAGAATTGGATGGGACGAGTACGGTGAAACTCTTTCAGAGGATACTGATTACAGTCAGGATGGAGGCAAGAACATTATTTCTCGCTTCATCGATGAGATGATGGTCGGCGATATTGTCTTAGTTCTCCATAATGAGAGAACAATTGATGCTATTGGCGTTGTGACAGGTGATTATGAATGGTTACATGATGTAACAGAGTATAAAAGAAGTCGTAACGTAAAATGGTTAGCCAAAAATATTCACAAAGACATCTACGAATTGAACGGAAATACAGTGATGACACTAGGTTCCGTTTATCGACTTACACGTATCACACTTGCAGATGTAATGCACATCCTGACAGAACTTGATCTTACACCTGATGCTTCGATCCAAGAGAATAATAATCGGTATGTTTTTATCATCGATGAAATTAATCGCGGCAACATATCCAAGATCTTTGGTGAATTAATCACTTTAATCGAGCCAACCAAACGACTTGGCCAATCAGAAGAAATAAAAGTACAACTCCCTTATTCACCAGAAAAGTTTGGAGTACCTAACAATGTATTTATTCTTGGGACCATGAATACTGCGGATAGATCCATCTCCAGACTCGATACGGCACTTCGTCGCCGCTTCCAATTTGCTGAAATGTTACCTGAACCCGAAATCCTGAGGTCCATAGACACCCCTGGTATTGATCTATGTGCCATGTTAACCAAAATAAATCGACGTATTGAGGCGTTATTCGATCGTGAGCACACCATCGGTCATGCTTATTTCATTCCATTAGCAAAAGATCCTTCAATAGAACGCCTTGCCCATATCTTCAAGAATGCCATTATTCCATTGTTACAAGAATACTTCTACGAAGATTACGAGCTCATTCGATTGGTTCTCGGTGACAACTACAAGAATCCAGATGAACAATTCATCCAGACTAAGAAGCTAAATGTCTCAGAGCTTTTTGGTGCGACAGACCATATCGAGCTTGATGATAAAACTTCGTACGAAATTAACGAGCATGCCTTTTTCCATGCACCATCCTATCGCAAAATTTACGAGCAATAGGAGATACACATGAACAAAGTTTATACTGTGAAAGAGTTTGACGTATTTACACGAGATATGAATGTTGAGGATAGCCGCTACCATGCCTTACCTAAAGCTACATTTAACCAATTAGAACAATTTATTTTAACCAATAAGCCCGATATCTCTACTGATGCAGATATCATGGATTTCATGTCTATTTCTAGCAAACGCGGTATAGGTAAAATTATTCGTATTAAAAACTATGTCGGCATAATTACCTTGAGTGATGGAACTGTCATTGAAATTCTACCAAAACTATACTCACAAGATCGGAACGACTCAAAAGATGAAACCAAGCGCATCTTCCTAGACATGCTTAAGTTTTCATTGAACTTGCCTTACAAAACATTCAAAATCTCCGATGTTCATATAGAGAAAAATAACATTTTGGAAATTTTCATTCGAATGTTTATTGATCAAATCTATGTATTAGTCAAACGCGGATTGAAGTCTGCCTATATCGAACATCAGGACAATGAATTTTTTTTAAAAGGAAAGCTCAATTTTTCGCAACATATCAAATATAACTTTGCACATCAAGAACGCTTTTATATTGAATACGATATCTTTAATGTTAATCGTCCAGAGAATAAGCTAATAAAATCAACATTACAATTTTTACGAAGAGTAAGTAGTAATCGTAAAAATAAGAAGGATATCAGCATTTTATTAACTTCATTTGATGAAATTGATCTTGCAATAAATGTTGAGCAGGAGTTTTCAAAAGTAACCCTTGATCGGAATATAAAAGAATACAAAACGATTTTATCATGGTGCAGCATCTTTCTTAGAAAAACTAGCTTCACAACATTTAGTGGACAAGGAGTTGCATACGCTCTTCTATTCCCAATGGAAAAAATCTTTGAATCCTATATCGCGGGTCAATTAAGAAAAGCGCTAGATTTGGATTTGTATTCGATGAAAACTCAAGATCGCTCATTCCACTTGTATGAAAGTCCAAACCGATTCTTACTCAGGCCTGATATTGTCGTATACAAAGAGGATCGACCCGTCGTTGTAGACACCAAGTGGAAGATACTCAAAAATCAACCGTTTCAAAACTATGGCATCTCACAAGCTGATATGTATCAGTCCTATGCCTATCATAAAAAATATGACGCAAATACCGTGATACTGTTGTACCCATGGACACCATCATTTGCTGACCTGCAGGAGCAGATTGTGTACGCTAGTCACGATCAGGTGACCGTTCGCATCGCGTTTGTGGATCTTACAGATATAAAGCAGTCGATTCATGAACTCTATCAACTAATTGATAAATACATGTAAATGAAGAAAAGTATGAAGCATCCCCGTACCATTGAGGATGCTTCGTTTTTTTTCGTACGAATATTAATTAACACAGTCTCTGTATCTCCCTACTACTCCAATTGATCTTTCCATGTGTAAGCGTAAAATAGTCCCTCCTAACCATCAGATGGATACTATTTACGTTTACTTGGCGACGCCCCCCGCTTTGTGCCAATAGCAGTCAATCCTTTTTAAAGCCTAACCACGGTAACCGAGTTAGTCGGTGTGTGCGACGGCGCGGATTTCAATCAGTTGGTGAGGAAACGCAAGACCAGACACGCCGATGAGGGTACCGGCCGGCCGATGGTCGCCCACATACTCTTTGTACAGACCGACGCACTGCTCGAAATGCTCTTGCGGATTAGTCAGAAAGATCTCCATCTCAGCGATGTTCGACCTCGTGACACCAAATCCCGCCAGCACCCGATCGAGGTTCTCCAACGTCTGCCGGGTTTGTGCCTCGAAATCGCCCTCGCCAACGAATGCGCCCTGCATATCGTGGGAAAATTGCCCCGAAATGTAGATGGTACCATGGACGCTATAACCTTGTGTGAGGCCGAAACCTTCTTCCCAAGCGACACCGTGATTGTAGGTTTTGACATGAGTCATTTTGTTCTCTCCTTTACTGAAAGTAAGGCTAGAATAAAATGAATTCACATAAAAAAATAGTACGCACTTTATTGATAGCTACTACCAGAAAGGATAGTGAAAAACCAAAACCGTTAAATGGAATCCCGGTTTTACCAGCAAAGTTGAAGGAGTTCAATAGGACAAAAACGAATCCGCACATACAATATTTTCTATGAGAGGATGTTTTGTTCATGCTAAAAAAAAGTATGCTTTCTGCTTTGGGTCTACTAGTAGTTACAATGTCTCTATCCATTCCTACCCAGGCTGCTGAACTCTCAACATCTTCTCAGGAAACGTTACTTCAAAATAAATCAACCGACTCTCGTAAAGTATCAGGAATCACTAGTGTTAATTTTGGAGCTACAAGAACGATTTCAAAATCGACTCCGATCCTCCAGATTGGGTCATTACAACCGCTACATCAGACTTTTATATCCTTACTTATAAAGGATAGTCGTACTCAGATCAAACTTGCATAATGACAATGACACCCACCCGTGAGAGCGGGTGGGTTTTTTCAAAGATTCCGTCATTACTGGTTCAGTGAATCAAGCGACGTGCGAACATTATTGGCAAACGAATAGTTGTTTCTAGCATCCCAGTTGATAGACCAGGTCATAATTCCTTGGAACTGCGGATAACCAGCTGGATTTTGGAGTTTGTAAGTTCCTCCAAAAGACGTGCCCTTTACCAAATATTGAAGGGCTTTCTGGATATCGGCAGGAGACGTATACCCTCCCCCGGCAGCACTTGGAGCAGAAGGCAGCCCGATAGCGACTTGGTTCTCCCTCAAAGCTGGAAACATGTTGTTAGGATTACGACCGATAGGGAATCCTTTCAATAGCATTTCTGCCATCGCTACTTGGAAATCAGCCGTTCCTTGTTGATACGTACGACCATCTAATGCTTCTAGCGCTCCAGAATTATAGTGTTGGACGTGGATATAATTCATTCGATCGCGAAGGGCATGAATCACAGGCAGATAAGCGCCCCACGGCCCACCATAGGAAGCGTAACCTCCTTGGACATAAGCCGTTTCTGGCGCCATTGTCAAAATGAAAGATGGGCCAAATGTATTCGTGATCGTCTGAGTCGCTGAGATTAAGTTTATAATTTTAGGTGTTGTTGGATTTCTAAAATCAGTATCCCCCGCATTTAGCGATAAGGAGCTTCCTTCCAGATCAATATCCATACCATCAAAACCATACGTTTGAATGATCGAAGTCATCGAGGTAATAAAATTTTGTTTGGCAGCTTCTGTCGTCAGCTCGACTGTACCATTCGCTCCGCCAATCGAGATGAGGACCTTCTTCCCCTTTGATTTTAACAAGGCGATATCCGACTTAAATTCCTCAATGGATGCATTGAACGGCACGAATCCCATTGTCGCATGATCGCCACCGACTGGTTCTGCGAACGCAACATTGATTACATCGTATTTATCTGAGACATCTCTTAGCTTGAGTACCGTAGAACCATTGTCAAAATTATGCCAGTAGCCGATCAAAACTCGTTTGGATACCGGTTCATTTGGGGATTTAGCTAAAGTTGTTACCATTATCGAGGCGCTGGGTGGGGATACATTGCCTGCGGCATCTTTTGCCTGTATCGTGAATGAATAAGTCGTATTCGCTAGAAGCCCAGTCACAGTATAGGATGTTGTATTCGATGTACCAGCGAGTGTATCTCCGTTGTAGACGAGATACTCCTGAACAGCTATGTTATCCGTAGAAGCTGACCAAGATAAGCTGACCGAACTGCTTGATTTCCCTACTTCACTCAGATTTGCTGGGGACGTAGGTGGAATGGTATCGGGAGCAGAGGGACCTTGCAGTTGCCACAGTGTTGGTACGTTGGGCGGTTCCCATCCGACAAGCGATGTATGAGCAAATGTACATTTGTAATCTTGCCCTTGATACGTAACCACGTCTCCTAAGTTGTATACGGTGTTGGGAGTCCACGGTGTCATGGCGTTAGAAGACTGCGGGAATATAGAAAAGATTAAGATAAGCGACAGTACTACCAAAAATCCTGTTTTTCTTATCAAATACATCAAACAAATCCTCCTTCATTTTTACTTGTAATAAAAAAAGAGTGTCCTTTACATCTTTGCTTAACCCCCCTCATACAGATGAGCTAATATAACAATATCCTTATATTTGGAAAAGATGTATTTTTTTGATTAATATACACATAAAAAAACCTCTATCGAGGCTTTTTCGAAGAGGTGCGACCGCGTTTTTGCGGAAAATTTTCTTATGCTCCAAACCTCCATTCCCATTAGAAGGGCTACGTTTCAACGCGGAAGCAACTATGTATATTACAAAAACAAGCATCTTTCCCCGGCAAAGAAATTTATCGCTCCGTTTCTCATGGTAAAATAACTCAGAATAACATCATTGACAACGTTTTCACAGAATAATAGAATACACTTACGACAAGTTAACTATGATGGAGATTCGGAGACTCATACTTTTTGGCACTTTCATTTTTGAAAGCGCCATTAAGGTATGGGTTTTTTTACGTGTATCGCCATCCTTGTTAAAAATTACTTAGGGGAGGAATAAGATGCTCAAACTGTTTAAGCCTGCACCGCCTATTGACAGATTGCCTGACGAACAAATTGATTCTGAGTATAAAAAGCTCAGGCTTCAGGTGTTTCTCGGAATCTTCATCGGTTATGCGGCGTACTATCTCATCCGCAAAAACTTCTCGCTCGCCATGCCTTATTTGATTGAAGAAGGATATACAAAAACAGAGCTCGGTTTTGCGTTATCCGCCATTTCAATTTCCTACGGGATCAGCAAGTTTGTAATGGCCATTTTTTCAGACCGAAGCAACCCGCGAATGTTCTTACCTGCCGGTTTGATTCTTTCTGCACTTATTAGTTTGCTGATGGGCGTTGTTCCTTACTTCACCTCATCCGTCTCGATCATGTTTGTAATGCTGTTCCTGAACGGTTGGTTCCAGGGAATGGGCTGGCCTCCATCCGGGCGTGTCCTCGTACACTGGTTTAGTGTAAGTGAAAGAGGAAACAAAACAGCCATTTGGAATGTAGCCCATAACGTTGGCGGAGGCTTGATGGCCCCCCTCGCTGTTGCAGGTGCAGCGATGTTCGCCGGGCTTTCGGGTAATACCGCTTCCGGATATGAAGGCGTGTTTATCCTGCCTGCTCTGGTTGCCATTGTCTTTGCAATCATTACGTATTTCTTAATTCGCGATACTCCGCAGTCAGTCGGCCTGCCGCCTATTGAAGAATATCGCAATGACTATCCAAATAAGGCGAAGAAAACGTTTGAAACAGAATTCTCCACAAAAGAAATCCTTTTCAAATATGTGTTGAACAACAAATGGGTTTGGGCAATCGCGATTGCCAACATCTTCGTTTACTTCGTCCGTTACGGCGTTCTCGACTGGGCGCCGACCTATTTGAGCGAGGAAAAAGGCTTTGATATGAGCAAGTCGAGCGTTGCCTACTTCTTGTACGAATGGGCAGGTATCCCGGGAACGCTCCTGTGCGGCTGGCTGTCCGATAAATTGTTCAAGGGCCGCCGTGGACCCGCAGGGTTTGTCTTTATGCTAGGCGTATTGATCGCTGTTCTGGTCTACTGGTTCAACCCACCTGGAAATTCCGTGGTCGATATGATTTGCCTGATCGCTATCGGTTTCCTGATTTACGGTCCAGTCATGCTGATTGGTTTGCAAGCCCTTGATTTTGTTCCGAAAAAGGCTGCCGGAACAGCTGCAGGGCTGACGGGTCTGTTTGGTTACCTGGGCGGTACAGTCACAGCGAATGCATTGATGGGGGTTATCGTTGATAAATCCGGCTGGGATGCAGGATTTATGTTGCTGACAGCTTCGTGCGTATTGGCTGCTCTTGTTTTTGCCCTTACTTGGAATGTGCGGGGGCAGGAAGTAGTTAAAAATCATTAAAATAGCAAAAAGAAGGATGAAAATCGTTGTGATTTTTATCCTTCTTTTTTTATGGTATGAATAACCAGTCTTCGAAACCACTGCTCCTGATCAACATATTTTGAAAAAACCTGACACCCGATATTAAAAAACAGTATTTAGAACCAAAAACACAATTTCACAATGTAGGTTAATCCTCTCACTATGAAACTCTCTAGTTGATGCAAAAGTAGTATTTTCGAATAAACATTTTTTCTTATACCAAACGAGTAAAAAACAAAGTATATGAAATAAATTCTTTATACGAATTTATGACACTTTCCCTCAACAACTATTCTTCAAAAAAACCTGTTATAACAATAATTTGTCATAACAGGTAATTATAAATCACAAACATAGTATCATGCTGAAAGAAAACCACTGACCTGCGTTCGCTTTAAGCCAGTGGCTCAGCATAAACCAGTACTCGCGCTAACTGTGCGCGGTCGAATGCCGGCTGACTGGTATTCTGATCAGAATCCACCATGACATATTACCTGCCAACTTCCTTCTCCAGCCGGATTTCACCGATGTACCAGAACCGATTCCCCCCGATCCAGAGTGGCCTAACCTGAACATTGAATACCACATAAAAGATATGCTGCACCATTTTTGACCGAAGGAAATTTACTTTTAAATCCATTTCTGAATTTTCGCTTCCTTACGACTGTACTACTATACAATCGATTTTCCAGCTGATTGGAATAAGAATTGTCATGCAAGAACAAAATAGGACAAGTTCTTTTTACGACTGTAATGAAGCTGCAAGGAGGAAAACCATGTGGAAAACAATTGTTTCAAATCTTCCTGCCTGGCCAGTTTTTATTCAAGCCGCAGTCGTTTTTCTTGTTCCTTATGCGATTTCAAGATTATTTCATTGGATTCGTACAACGGAGGAAGAGTGATATAGATGGAAAGTATCACTCCATTTACAGACGATTACCTATCGAATTTGAATCTTATCCGTCAGGAAATCGGCCAAAACGCAGATGTGCATGTCCGCGAATTTTCTTTCGGACAGACTGCCATTCGTGCTTCCATTATTTTTGTAGATGGGTTATCCGATCGGGATCTCATCGATAATACTATTCTGAAAACGCTCATGAATGATTCTGTGGCAGTGATGGTACAGGAGCATTCTTCCGGGGACGTTTCTGTTTCCAAAGAGTTTTTCATCAATCATGTGCTTTCCATCCATGAAATACTGGAATGCCGGGATGTATACGATCTGAGGACAAAAGTATTGACTGGCTTCACGGCACTATTGATTGAAGGGGCTGCAAATGCTTTTCTTCTTAATACCGTAAAAGTAAAAACAAGAAATATAGATGAACCTGTCTCAGAATCTTTGGTCAGAGGCCCTAGAGTAGGCTTCACGGAAACGTTAAGCGAAAATACCGCCCTATTGCGGAGACACGGTGAAAATGGAGATCTTCTCTTCCTAAAATTTCAGGTGGGCGAGCGTGCAAAAAAAGAGCTGATTATCGCCTATATGAAAGAGATTGCGAATCCCGCATTGGTTGAAGAAGTAAAAAACCGAATTACGAAAATTAAAATTGACCATGTGCCGGAATCCGGCTATGTGGAGCAATTTATTGAAGATAATTATCTCAGCCCATTCCCGCAGGTGCAGAGCACAGAACGGCCTGACCGCGTCATCAGTGCATTACTGGAAGGACGAGTGGCCATCTTGCTGGATGGTACTCCTTTTGCCTTAATCGTTCCGGTTACGTTCAGCATGCTCCTGCAATCTCCTGAAGACTATTATGAGCGCTGGATTCCAAGCACATTCATTCGCTTGTTGCGCTTTTTCACTGCCTTTGCTTCCTTGCTTATACCGGCCCTCTATATTTCCTTTATCTCTTTTCACCAAGGGTTGATTCCTACCGAATTGGCTATTTCCATCATCAGCACTCGACAAGGAGTTCCATTTCCCGCTCTATTGGAGGCACTGATCATGGAAGTTTCCATCGAGATTATGAGAGAAGCCGGTCTTCGATTGCCGAAACCAATCGGCCCTGCCATCGGGATTGTCGGTGGACTGATTATTGGTCAAGCTGCAGTACAAGCTGGTATTGTCAGCCCAATTATGGTAATCGTCGTGGCTGTCACTGCTATTTCCTCCTTTGCCATTCCGTCATACAACCTGGGTATTTCCTTACGTCTCATTCGGTTTTTGGTCATGTTCTCCGCAGCCATGTTTGGATTGTACGGGGTGATTTTGTTTTTTCTCCTGCTTACGAGTCATTTGGTAAAACTAAAAAGTTTTGGTGTACCTTATGTTACTCCTGCTGTTCCCTATCGGTTAAGGGATTGGAAAGATTTTATGGTGCGCATGCCACTCATGATGATGAAACGCCGTCCAAAAATGCTGCATACGAAAGAGCCGACTCGCAAAGGATAGCCACTCAGTATAGAAGGTGAAGCCCAAAATGATACCCACCCGAAATGATCGGATCACCACCTCGCAAACAGCAGTGATCATCATCAACTTTATACTGGGAGCGGGAATCCTTACCCTGCCTAGAATCTCAGTGGAAAAAACAAAAACACCGGATGTATGGATAAGTGTCCTCATTGGCGGTTTACTCGCGATGCTCACTGGGATAATTATTGTAAAATTAAGCCAGCGGTTCCCGGATAAAACGTTTTTTGAATATAGCCAGGAGATTGCAGGGGAATGGGTTGGAGGGATACTCAGCCTTCTCATCATCTGTTATTTTTGTTTAACCTCATCTCTTCAAGTCCGATCTATGGCTGAAGTAACAACCTTTTACTTGCTGGAGAAAACCCCAACGTGGGCCATTGTTATGGTATTTTTGTGGGTTGCGCTTTATCTTGTCGTAGGTGGCATCAATTGTCTCGCCCGTATGCTTGAGATTATCTTGCCAATTACTGTCCTCTTTTTTTTGGTGGTTTCCTTGATGAGCATAAAAATTTTTGAAATCGATCATCTTCGTCCCGTTTTGGGGCTGGGGTGGAAACCGGTGTTCGATGGGATTAAACCCACTGCGCTCGCTTATACCGGTTTTGAAATAATGATGATTCTGGTGGTATACATGAGACAGCCAAACAAAGCCGTGAAAGCCGTTGTGGTGGGAATTAGCGCCTCGTTGATCTTTTACCTGATCACAGTCGTGATGGTCATTGGGGCGTTTTCAATCGATGGAGTCGTCACAAGGACATGGCCGACCATTGATCTCATACGAAGCTTTGAAATTACCGGTTTACTCTTTGAACGGTTTGAATCGTTGCTGCTCGTATTATGGATTATGCAAATCTTTTCTACTTTCACGTTGGCTTACTACTCAGCCGCCCTAGGCCTCGCCCAGCTCTTCAAGAAAAATATTGAACCGTTTCTATTTGGATTGCTGCCTGTTATCTACATCATCACGATGACTCCTAAAGAAATCAATAGTGTATTTGCACTTGGAGATGTTGTCGGCAATGCAGCCTTTTTCTTATTTGGTGTAATGCCCCTTCTCCTTCTTATTATTTCTGGCTGGAAGGTGGGTAAGCATGAAGCAAAGTCATCATCGTGAGCGGCTCCTCCTCTTGACATCGTTATCTGTTTTCCTGCTCTTCTTACTGACCGGATGCTGGAGCAGCAACGATATCGACAAGATGGGTGTAGGCATCGGTTTGGCATTGGATGTCGGCAACAAATCAAATGTTGAAAAAAAGCTGGAAAAGCAGGGAAAGAGCCCTCCTCACGTTGACACAATCACCATGACCTATCAATTTATTAACCCAAAAGCAACAAGCAAAGAAAGCAGTTCGGCAGGACCACAACAAAAAGCATATTTGAATGCGTCCCAAACCGGTGAATCTATCCTTCCAATCATCCGTGAATTTTCATTGAGTCATGATGCCCCCTTGTTCAGCCCGCACTTAAAAGTCATTGTGATTAGCGAGGCTCTGTTACACACACATCGTTTGGAATCTTTGCTGGATCTATTTCTGCGAGATAACGAAATACGTCCAAGCTGCTTGGTATTGGTTAGTAATGGGAATGCCCGCAATGTCTTGGAAACCAAAAAACCTGGAGAATTGCCAGCACTGAATTTGCTTGGAATCGTAGATAACCGAAGCCGAACAGCCAAAATTTTACCTCCTGTGTCACTCGCCAAATTAACGGCCAAGTTGAATTCCGAATCAAGCTTTCTCTTGCAAAATGTAGCCGCTTCTGGCAAAGAAGTGAAGTTTGAGGGAGCAGCCGTGATCAATGGAAAGACAAAAAAATGGGCGGGATTTTTAAACGAAATGGATTTGGAGGGTATAACGTGGATAACCGGAAAAGGAAAAGGAGGGCTAGTGAGAAGCCATGACAAGGAGACAGGTCAACTCATCATCTATGAGATCGAAACCATGGAGAGCAAAATCACTCCCCATGTTGACGGAAACAAGATTTCCTTTGATGTGCATATCAATTCGAAGGGACGCTTGTCTGAAAATTGGGTGTTGAATGCGAATCCTTTTGAAAATGAATTCCTGAAAAGGGTGGAAAAAGCGGCTGAATTGGAAGTACGTAAACTAGTCAAGAGTGTCACAGCAAAAATGCAAAACAATTTCCATGCTGATGTTGCCGGATTCGGAGAACGTTTGCGAATCGAGTATCCAAAAACGTGGGAGAAAGTAAAAAAAGATTGGGATCAAACATTCAGCACCGTACCCATCACTTACTTCGTAAAGCTGACCACGACTGATTTCGGCGCATCAGGACCTAGCAAGTGAAGCTTCCTTTCGTTATCCATTAATTGCGATTGGAGTAAGTTACCCCCTCTCCCTTTTCTCCATTCCCTCTTCGTATGAATCACTTAACTTCTGCTATGACCATACCGTCCCGTCTTTTTTTGAGGGAGAACATGATGATACCCTGAAGAAATTGCTATCACATCCGTTAGTCCAGCGACTTTTGCAGGGATCATATGTTGCAAACGCTAAAATAAGGTGTTATATTATTTGACGTATCAATAGTTGATGCGTCAAATATCATCAAGTTATCATGCTCAACTGACTGTATGTTGTCATTGCTTGTGGATATATGACTGAGTTCCTATTCATATTGCCCCCGGGAGGCATTTTTCATGACACGCAAGGAATTTGAAGAGGAGCAGATACTGAATCTGCTCATTGGATTAACCAATAAAATAAGTCCCAAGTTCGAACGCTGTACCGGAATCAGCTCTACTCGTCTCGCGATCCTGCAAATCCTTTGTGAATGCAACGAAATCAATCAGTCCCAGCTACAAAAGCACATCAATATCGACAGTGCTGCCATTACACGCCACCTGAAGCAACTGGAAGCGGATTGCATGGTGACCCGACACAAAAATCCAAATGATAACCGCGAAACCTTCGTTCGTCTATCCGAAGAAGGACATCATCGGATTGAAGGGTACAAAAGCGAGAAACGAAATTTTATCCAGCAGATTCTGGAAGGCTTCAGCGAGGATGAAACGCAGGTCTTAACTGATTTTCTCAAACGGATGCAAAACAACATTTGATTGTTCAAGAAAGGAGTCTGTTTTCACATGATAAACACAGTACAAAGAACAAATGATTTTCGTGAAATCACGTTTGGTCGTCGTTCTGTCAAACTTTATGATCCTGAAATAAAAATCAGCCGCGAGGAAATGATTGAAATTCTAGCGGGAGCCACACGCGCTCCATCTTCGGTCAACATGCAGCCTTGGCGCTTTGTGGTGATCGAAAGTCAAGAAGAGAAAGAAAAGCTTGCAGAGCTGGCACGCTTCAACAAGACGCAGGTACTCACCTCTTCCGCCGTCATTGCCGTATTCGTCGACATGAATAATGCGGAATATATGGATGAGATATTTGGAAAAGCTGTCGAGCTCGGATACATGCCGCAGGAAGTGAAGGACATGCAGCTGAAAGCCGTAAAGCCTTACTACGCCAATATACCAGCTTCTGACCTGCGGGATGTCAATTTTATCGATGCCGGTCTCGTATCCATGCAATTGATGCTGGTTGCCCGTTCATTCGGCTATGACACGAACCCGATCGGCGGCTATGAAAAGGATCAAATAGCAGAAGCGTTTGATTTGGACAAAGATCGCTATCAACCGATCATGCTGATCAGTATCGGGAAAGCAGCCAAGGAAGGATACCCATCTTACCGTCTCCCTGTTGAGACAGTGACAACCTGGAAATAATTCAAATTCGTTGGAAGAAAGGTAGAAAACCATGCTTATTATACATGCCCATCTGCAAGTGATACCCGCACAGGAAGAAGCCTTCCTTCAAGCGGCTAAAGCCCTGGTTGCTGCAAGCCAAGCTGAAGAAGGGAATGTGGGATACACCCTTCTGAAAAGCACAGAGCAAGAATATCACTACACCATGGTAGAAAAGTGGAAGGACGCTGCCGCAGTAGCGGTCCACAATGCAAGCGCTCATTTTCAGGCTTTTGTGAAGGAAGCTCCCTCCTTTTTTGCAGCAGCTATGGAATTAGAAGTATTCGCAGGAGAGCCTGTGAAGTTATAATTCGTGATGTACGGAAAAATAGCAAGGTTGGTCCTGCGATCAGCCTTGCTGTTTTTTTTGTAGGGAGGAAAGACGCTGCCGTGAAAGAGAAATTTTCGTTATGGAATATCAAATTTCTGCTTTAAAAGAGCAGCCGCCAACAATTTATTGACAGCGCTTTCTTTTTCCCTTACATTAGTAAACAATATAATATTTTTGTGATGGAGATAAGGAGATTCACAATATTTCATTTGGTATGGTATAACCTACCAATGAAATTTGTGGATCTTTTTTTTCATCCAAATGGAGGAGGCAGAACATGAAAAAACTGGTTACATCCCTGGCAGCCGCTCTCGCTATTACAACAAGCTTTGGAAGCGTATCCTTTGCCGAAGCAGATAAGATTGTCATCGCCCACCGCGGAGCAAGCGCATACTTGCCAGAACATACGCTGCCCGCAAAAGCGATGGCTTACGCGATGGGAGTCGACTACATCGAACAAGACGTGGTCATGACAAAGGACAACAAACTGGTCATCATGCACGACCATTATCTGGACAGCGTAACCAATGTAGCGGAGGTCTACCCAGATCGAAAACGAAAAGACGGGAGGTACTACGTTATTGATTTCACTCTTGACGAGATCAAGAAACTGAAAGCAACAGAGGTCTTCACAGTGGAAAACGGCAAGCAGGTACAAGACTATCCGGATCGCTTCCCTCTCTGGAAATCCAGCTTCAGTGTTCACACCCTGGAAGAAGAGATTGAACTGATCCAGGGTATGAACAAAAGCACAGGTCGTAACGTAGGGATCTATTCAGAGATCAAAGCTCCTTGGTTCCACAGACACGAAGGAAAGGACATCAGCCTCGCAGTGCTACAGGTGTTGAAAAAGTACGGCTATGTGTCCAAGAATGACAAAGCGTACATACAGACTTTCGACCCCAATGAAGCAAAACGGATTCGCAAGGAACTCTATCCATATTTGAATATGAACGTGAAGCTTGTACAGCTCATGGCAGAAACCGGCTGGAACGAAACCATGAACTATGAAAACGGTAAGGCAGTTCCCTACAACTACGATTGGATGTTTGAAAAAGGGGCGATGAAAGAAATTGCGAAATACGCAGACGGCGTAGGGCCATGGAAGCCGATGATCATCAAAGAAGAGTCGACGAGAGACCACCTGATCATTACCAATCTTGTCAAAGAGGCTCATGAAGCTGACCTGGAAGTGCATCCATACACCTTCCGAGCGGATGAAGGACAAATCCCTGCCTATGCAGCAAGCTTCGAGGAGATGCTCGATCAGTTCTACTTCACAGCAGGAGTTGACGGGGTGTTTACGGACTTCCCTGACCGTGCCGTTGATTTTTTACGAAGAGCGGAGTCCCAAAGCAAAACGTCCCAGTACAAGGGTAGCTGACACAGACCGCAAAGTAACTTAAAAACACCTCTTTAACACTAAAACGCCGGTATCTTGTACGCTAAGGATTACCGGCTTTAATAATTGTGGGATTCTTTTTGGGACATAGCAGAGATACTATGGACCACTCGGGAGAAGGTCGAGCTAAACGCATCTATATAAACCAAAAGAGCTGCACGCCGAAGTCCAGCTCCAGCCGTACAGCTCTTTATCCTATTTACGCCTCACGGTAGAAAGTAAAGCGAACTGCGCACAATGTTGTCCAGCATTTCACGTTCCGCGGTTACCGTGGTCACCGTAATCCCGTGCATAACATTAACCAGGTATTGAGCCAATGCTCTCAAATTCCAGGTTCCCTTCAGCTCACCGGTCTGCACCGCACGTTCCAACAGTTGGTAAAAGGCTTCCTCGTTCTCAGCCATATTGGCTTGGACCCGCTTAAATACCTCCGGGTGGGAAGCTGCCAGCTCTAACGAAGCATTCACCATAAAGCAGCTTCTGCGACGCGTATATTCGATGACCTCGTGAAAATAGCGCAGCAGAAGTTCTTTCGCCGGCCTTTGTTCATACAAGATAGCCGCCAGTTGTTGTTTGGATTGCCGGTCGTAACGCTCCAGCGCCTGAAGGTACAAGTCCTCTTTACTTCCAAACGTCTCATAAATGCTGCTTCGGCTAAGTCCAAGCTGCTCCACCAAATCCTGCATAGAACAACCCTCGTACCCTTTCTCCCAAAACACGTCAATTGCCAGATCCAATACTTTTGGAATTTCAAAACTTTTATTTCTGCTCATACCCAACCTCTTCCCAAAACAACCTTAAGCGGCTAGGAAGGTGCGTGAAAATCCATTTTCACTTAAGCTTCTACAAACTGCAGGATCTCGCTGTTAAACTTGTCCTTCTCTTCAAACACGAGTCCATGGCCGCTTTCTTCAAACACGATGACTTCCGCATCTGGAAACCCGTTAATCTGAGGTTCAAAAGACATTGTATCATGTTTGCCTTGGAAAATACGAACCGGCACATGAATTTGGGACAATTCTTCCCGCGAATCTTCATAAGCAAGGCTCTTGAGCGACATTGCAAGAGCTATGGGATCGGTCTCCAGCGACATCCGGTTGTACCAGTCGACAAAAGCCTGACTCGGCTTTTGATAGAACAAAGAGCTGTTGAATCCTTCGATCAGCTGTGGACGGTCCTGCTGTGCAGCTTCTACAAGGGACTCCACAACCTCAACCAGCAAGCCGTAAGGATAATCCGGTCTTTGTGTGAAGAGAGGCGTAGCGGCGGAGGCAAGTACCAACTTGGAAACACCATAACCCTGATGTCTTGCCATATATCTCACCGCAACGGCCCCGCCCATCGAAAAGCCGACCAGTGTCGCATTTTCAATCTCAAGCTCCTCAAACACCCGGCGAATGTCATCCGCAAACTGATTGTACGAATAGCCGTTGAACGGACGGTCAGATTTCCCGAAACCTCTCAAATCAATACCGATGTAACGAATTCCTTTGAACGGAAGAACGTTTCTTTGGTATTCATACATGGCTTGCCCGACAGGGAGGCCATGTATGAACACAACCGGCTTCCCTTCCCCGACATCTTCCACATACAAGGTTACGTTGCCTCCCACAGGTACATAATGACCAGAAGCTGTTGTTAATCTTTGAGTCATAATAATGATCCTCCTATATTATCCGATTTTTAGATCTTTGACGCATTCTGGAATAATCGTTCCGAAAAAGGTTTTTAAAAATCGAGTCGCTGAGACTCGATGGTTGCTTCCTAAATCATTTCCGAAACAAGCCTGTTTTTCTCTTTTCGGAACGATCGTTCCTTTGTGGAAATGATTGTACTCTTTTTTACGCCTTGGAGTCAAGCGGGAGGAAAGCCGTTTAAAGTCATCGGCATTGTTTGTTGGAGAATATTTACGTACTATTAGCTGGTTTCGTTTAAGACTGAACCCAATAAATGAAACAGCGGCGACTTAAGACCTGAAAATAAAGGCTTAGACTACCGCTGTTGTTACTGTGCGTCTATTCATACCCATGAAACCCTAAGGTTTGCACATGATAGGATTTGGCACTTCTGTTTGAAGGTTCTTCCAAAAGGGGACGCAGCCAAGATTACGTTCTCATCCTACGATTATATCCATTAAAGTGCTTAAGCATTTGGGTGAAATCATGAAGCTCCTCATCTTTCCAGTCCGAGATTCGTTCAAAAAAAACAGACTCTTTCTCCTTAAGCGCTTCTATTATTTTTTGTTGTCCATGCGCGGTAAGAGATAGCACAATTTCACGACCATCATTAGGGGAAGCTTCTCTGCTCACATACCCCAGAGCCTGGAGCTGTTTGACAAGGCGACTGACCGAGCTTCGATCCATCGCAGTTGATTCCGCTAAAGTGGCAGCATTAGTTGGGCCATAGGAGTACAGCCAGCGAACAATATGGAAAGCTGCAGGCTGTAAGGAGGAATCGAATTTCGCTGCGGATCTGACATTTAGGGCATGTGAAGCGCTGATGAGTGCGTTCAGCTGCTCGCCCAACTCAATCTCCAGTTTCTCCCTCGATTCATTTTTGGATGGAGTATAGTTCATCCTCACTCACCTTTCTTTCGATCAAATAATAACTCCACTTTGATTGACATATATCAATCAATTCAATATGATGGACATATGTCAATCAAATACCCTGACTCGCCTATTATTATTCGAAAAAATTGTATCACATGAAGGAGAAATGATGATGCCTAAAAAAGCAACGGTTGTCATAACAGGTGCCACCAGCGGTCTTGGACAGCTTGTCTCGATTGAATTGGCAAGACGCGGTTTTGACCTTGTCTTGACTGCCAGGAGTAAAGAACGTTCTGAAGCTACTAGAAAACAGATTGAAGCGATTACATCATCAGCGAAGGTTGACTTTTTTTATGGAGATTTATCGCTATTAAAGGATGTTAAACGGGTTGGCAGTGAAATAGCAGCCGCTTACCCTAAAATTGATGTGCTATTGAACAATGCGGGAATTCATGCCTTCGAGCCCCGTATTACTCCCGAGGGCCTTCCTGAAATGATTGCTGTCAATTATTTATCACCGTGGCTGTTGTCACATACGATAAAGCCGTCTCTACAAAACGCAGGGAAGGCCAAAGTTGTCAATGTTGCCTCTGAAGCTTCACGCCGTCACGGCGTTTTAAAGCTCCCCGAGGATTTAACTGATATAACTCCCTTTACCGCTCGCGGTTCATCCGCCATTTATGGAAAAACCAAATTGTTCAATATTATGTTCACTGCTGAACTGGCACGAAGGTGGGCAGGTACGGGAATCAGCGTAAATGCGCTAAATCCAGGATTTAATGTTACCGGACTAGGACGAGAACTTTGGTTTGCATCCGTATTAGAACGATTGTTGAAAGCCCTTCGTCTTGGAGATCCGCGAAGAGGAGCCGATATTATTACACGATTGATTGTAGAGCCGGAATATCAAAAACTGACAGGCGGGTACTTTAATGTTGGGACCGGAAAACCAATTGAACCGGTGCATCCCGGGGGAGATGCTACAATGCAGCACAAATTGTGGCAGGCTACAGAAGATTTGCTGGAGCAGAAGGGGTTTCTTTCCTAAAATACCGATGATGAAAGGAAAAGACAAACGATAGTTAACTAAACACACCGTCAAAAGAAGTCCCCTTCTCTGACAACTGGCTGCATGCTGGTCAACGGATTATTTTTTCCCGTGACAGCTTATCTCATGCAGCGCTTAGATATCGCTCAATTCTCAATAAGATAAATTAGTGAGAGACCTTTCCATCACTGCTTTGGAGGGTTATTTGACATGCTCATTTTGAGTATAGCATTAATCAAAAAAGGCATTTAATGAAAAATGTTGACGTCCTATTAGCTGGTATAGCTTAGCGAGGCTGCCGGATGATCCCCAGCAGCCTCTGATGTCTTTGCTAAGCTATCGATACCCGTTACTTC
>NZ_CATKQT010000014.1:0-61581 GCF_949767855.1 Brevibacillus sp. IT-7CA2 | reverse complement strand
CATTGGGTCAGCTTTCTCTTTTTACCAAACGGTGCAATTGCATGACTTGCCAGACGTTACAAAACAATAATGGGACGAGCATGGACAGAGTGGCACGCACATTATCTTCCTTCAATGCTGGAATCCATTCCAGTGCCGTAACGACAAACATAAAGAAGGTCGTCGGTATCCATGCAGATTTATTGGTCAGACTCACTTTTCCATATGCGGTAACAATAGCGACAATCAATAATAGCATTGGCTCAATAAAGTACGTGCCAAATCCTTTTCCTTCACCGAAGGACGTATAGCGAAGATAAATCATATCGAAAAAGACAAACAAAATAAGAAATACTTGGACGCTTTTCCACAGGGAAGCCGTTTTAAATATCGTTTTAGCGAAATAATTAATCGTCATATACGCAAAAAAACCCATCTGAGCCACAATACTAATGGTCATTCCATACAGTAGATACATGAACAAGCCGACAAAAAAGTTACCGGTGCTTCCCACGAGCAACTTGTCCATATCAAAAATAAGGGCAACCAGGATCCCACCTAATCCCCCAAGCAAGAGCGTGGTAATAAAAAGCCAGCCATACTTACGCAAACTCACCAAGTATTCCCTCCCATCCACATCGAATATGATTGTACCAATGGATACAAGAAAATACTAGCGTAAGAACAAAACAAAATGCACACGTTACTTGTAGGCAGAGTAAAGAAGGAGGTGTCCACCCCATGAGAAAAAAGACGATGTCTTTTTGGTTAACCGCTCTTGTCTGTCTGGTGCTGACCAGTTGCGGGGGTAGCGGACAAGCACAAAGTTCGTCTCAGCCTGATTATAAAAACGTCAAAGACATGGTGCTGGACATATTGCAGACGGACGAAGCTAAGCAATCTGTAAGTAAGATGATGAAGGATGAAAAGTTTAAGCAAAACCTGGTGCTTGACGAGTCGACAGTGCGGACAACTTTGATTCAAAGCATGACGAATCCCAATAGCACGCACATCAAAGAAGCGTTTAAAGACCCTAAGTTTGCAAGCGCTATGGCAAAATCCATGAAAAACGAACAAAAAACGTTAATGAAGGACCTGATGAAGGACCCTGAATACCAAAAAGAGCTCATAAGCGTAATGAAAGACCCTGAGTTTGAGAAAAATTTGATGGACCTGATGAAAAGCTCTGCTTATCGACAACAAACCATGCAAGTGATGAAGGAATCCTTGCAAAGTCCTTTATTCCAGGCTGAACTCATGAAGATCATGACCAAAGTATCCGAGGACATGACAAAACCAAAGGAACTGAAGCCGAAGAAAAAAGGAAAGGGAAAAGAAGGTGGAGGAAGTTCCGGCGGCGGTGGTGGTGGCGGCAACCCTTCTTCCTAAAAAGCAAAGGTGAGCTCTATTGCAGAGCCCACCTTTTTCATCTTCTTGGATATTATTGTTTGACAGCTTCCCCGCATTTTTCTATGACGCGTTTAGCCATATCGATGTAAAGCTGACCAATTTCCGTCTTTTCTCCATAGATGGATGGGGAATAATCAGGTTCAGACGGATGATTATCCGGTTGGCCCAGCGGAATTTGAGCGAGCAGCTCACATGTCAATGTCTCGGCAAGCTTAGCTCCTCCACCACGCCCGAATACGTACTCTTTCGAACCATCCTTTGCTTCGTACCACGCCATGTTTTCCACAATACCGAGGATTTCATGACCGGTCCGCTTTGCCATAGCGCCTGCGCGAGCTGCTACAAACGCTGCAGTAGCATGAGGAGTCGTTACCACAATCTCCATGCTTTGAGGAATCATGGTGTGCACGTCGAGGGCCATATCACCCGTTCCTGGAGGCAAGTCCAGCAAGAGATAGTCCATTTCTTCGCCCCAGTGTACTTCCGTGAAAAAGTTACGCAGCATTTTACCCAACATAGGGCCACGCCAAATGATCGGAGAGTTGTCCTCCACAAAAAAGCCCATGGACATAACCTTTACGTTTTGCTTTTCAACAGGCAGAATGGTTTCACCAATCACAGTTGGACGTTGTTCAATATTCATCATATCGGGCACACTAAAGCCGTAAATGTCTGCGTCGATAATACCCACTTTTTTTCCTAAACGCGCAAGCGCAACGGCCAGGTTCACTGTCACCGTCGATTTTCCGACGCCACCTTTTCCGGAAGTGACCGCGATAAAGGTCGTATTCGAATCCTTCGCCAAGATCGGGTTCAAGAGGGGAGCCTGTCCCGGTGTCATGTTATGTGTTTGTCCACCTTGGTTCTTGCGAAGCTGGGCAGACAGAGCCGCACGTTCCTCGTCTGTCATCGAACCGAATTGCAGGCGTACTTCTTCGGCTCCTAGCGCTTTCACAGCTGCGATAACATCGTCCTCGATCTTGGCTTTGAGTGGACAGCCCGAAATCGTCAGAACGACCGTGAGGCTTACTTTCTTGCCTTCAATATGGATATCCCGAATCATGTTGAGCTCGACCAAGCTACGATTAATTTCAGGGTCTTTTACATCGCGTAGTGCTTCGAGAACCTGTTCTCTGGTCAACATTCTGGTTCACCTCATCTATGATCTTTTCAAACATTTTCATGCTGGTATAACGACAGCGTATGCGCGTTCATTATAGCATATTCGGGCGGTTGGGACACGACCACCACCCTCTTAAGGTGTAATTGGCGCTTTTTCTCCCGAATACTGACGCAAGATCCCCTGATAAATGGCATTCGCCATAGCCTTTTGATATTCAACGCTCTGAAGTCGCTTTGCCTCCTCCGTATTACTTACAAAGCCTACTTCTACCAAAACGGCCGGGCAGTTAACCTCCCGAATCAAGAACACATTGTTCGTCTTACTCGGTACCCGATCTGTATGACCGATCACCCGTTTGATCTCATCTTGTATCAAATAAGAAACTTCTGCGCTCTTTTTGAAGCTAGGGGAATAAAAAGTCTGTGCTCCCGACCATTTCGGAGAAGGGATGGAATTAACGTGTATGCTGACCAAAAAATCCGGTGTACTATCATTGACCAGCCTTACTCGGTTTCGAATATCCTCAGATTTTCGTTTGCGTGCCTGCGCCGCATCTGGACTCGCCAAATCCTTGTCTTCCTCCCTCGTCATAACTACAAACGCTCCTGACTGCTGAAGGAAATCCCGCAAGTACATGCTAATGGCCAAAGTCACTTCTTTCTCAACCACATCCCCGGCTTTGGAAACGGCACCGCCGTCTAAACCCCCATGCCCAGGGTCAATGGCTATGACCGTTCCCGTCAATGGCAGCGACCATGCCTGCCAGGAAGAGCGATCAGGCGCTTCGTAGGTGAACAACAGCATAAGTACCGCAAAAGCCAATATCCAGCCTACTCCTTTTCGTGTCACAGTGTATCGTCCCCTTTGTCCCATTCTCGTTCCATCATATGGACAAACATGGACAAATATACCCGTTTATGAAAAGGAAAAACCCCCTGCCTGCGAACAGACAAGGGGTTGTATCGAACAGCAATTAGCGCTTGGAGAATTGAGGTGCGCGACGAGCTGCTTTCAAGCCGTATTTCTTACGCTCTTTCATACGAGGGTCGCGAGTCAGGAAGCCAGCGCGTTTCAGAGCGCCGCGCAGTTCCGGATCTGCTTTCAGCAGAGCGCGAGCAACGCCGTGACGGATTGCACCAGCTTGACCAGTGGTTCCACCGCCGTTTACGTTAACCAATACATCGTAACGACCAAGAGTTTCAGTCAGAACGAGTGGTTGTTTTACGATCAATTTCAGTGTTTCCAAACCAAAGTAAGTATCCATTTCACGCTTGTTGATCACAATGCGACCTTCACCTGGAACCAGGCGAACGCGTGCTACGGAGTGCTTACGACGACCTGTACCGTAGTATTGTACTTGTGCCACGTATATTTCCTCCCTTTACCTTAACCGCGAATTTGCCAAACTTCTGGTTTTTGTGCTGCGTGTGGATGCTCAGTTCCAGCGTATACTTTCAGCTTGGTGAACATTTGACGTCCCAGGCTGTTTTTAGGCAGCATGCCTTTTACCGCCAGTTCGAACATACGATCTGGTCTCTTGTTCAGCATTGCGCCAGCAGTGGTCTTTTTCAAACCACCTGGATACAGGGAGTGAGTGTAGTAAATTTTGTCATTCAGTTTGTTACCAGTCAATTTCACTTTGTCAGCGTTGAGTACGATTACGAAATCGCCAGCGTCAACGTGAGGAGTGAATTCTGGTTTCAATTTTCCGCGCAGGATTGAAGCTACTTCGCTCGCCAGACGACCCAGCGTTTGGCCTTCAGCGTCAACGATGTACCATTTGCGCTCAACTTCGAGCGGTTTCGCCATATATGTGGTACGCATTTTTGTCCCTCCTAAATATCTTACCTAACACACTTATAACCAAAACAACCGAAACTTGCAATGGAAGATAATTGCTGTTACGGGTGAGCAACTCTTCCAGGTGTTCCATGTAATCACGATCTTGTTTTTCAATCCCGGGGCTAGAGTGGGGCTAGGCGGGGTTAAAATACCAAGGAATATCGTACTACATAGACGCCCTATAGTCAAGTGCTGCTCGTTCGTCTAATAGTTGGAAATCAGAGAACTAGTAGACAACTTCCCACATGGTCAGACCCTTGGCTGGTGCTGTCTTCCCTGCCTTTTCCCGATCGCATGCGGCGAGGATTTCCCTCAGTTCAGCAGGATTTCTTTTTCCTTGCCCTACTTCAACCAAAGTCCCCACAATAATTCGAACCATGTTGTACAAAAAACCGTTGCCTCGGCATGTCACCCATACCTCGTCTCCGTTTTTTTCCACGGTGAGCCCGTACACAGTCCGAACCTTGTCCTCGACGAATGTCTTTGCCGAGCAAAAGGAAGTAAAATCATATTCACCCACCAAATAATGAGCAGCCTGCTGCATCGCGTCCACATCTAACGGAAACCGGATATGGTCGGCGTAACGATGTCGAAATACATCTGCCACTGGATTATTGTCGATGCAATATCGATATTCTTTTACTTGCACGTCAAAACGCGCATGAAAAGAGGCATCGACCTCTTCGACTGTCCGAATGACAATAGAATCCGGCAACTGATTGTTCAACACAAACCGCCATTTATCCATCGGAATGTTACTCGACGTGTCAAAGTGAATCACTTGACCGCGTGCATGAACACCCGCATCTGTCCGGCCTGAACCGAAAACTTGGATATCCTCTCCGGTAACCCGATTCAATGCGGCTTCAATTTCACCCTGGACCGTTACTTGATCTGGCTGTACCTGAAAACCGCTGAAGTCAGTTCCGTCATATGCCAATACACATCGCAGTCTCTTCATGTACGCCACCATCCAATCACGATTACCAAGATCACACTCACAACAGCTACGATTCCATCACGCCAAGTGAACGTCAGCTTATTTAGCCGCGTTCTCCCCACTCCCCCACGATAGCCACGAGCTTCCATCGCCAAAGCCAGCTCTTCAGCACGCCGAAACGCACTAACGAACAATGGGATAGCGATCGGAATCAGGTTCTTGGCTCTGCGTACGAGACTTCCACTGGTGAAATTGGCTCCTCTGGCAGTCTGTGCCTTGATGATTTTATCCGTTTCTTCCATCAGGGTCGGAATGAACCGGAGTGCAATTGACATCATCAGGGCTATATCATGAACCGGTATGCCGATCTTCCCTAGTGGTCCTAGTAAACGCTCCAAACCTTCCGTCAAATCGATTGGAGAGGTGGTCAGTGTGAGCAAGGAACTAATGAGAATCAAAAGTCCCAAGCGCAAAGAAATGAAGATCGCCTGGCGAACTCCTTGTTCTTCTACTGTAAACCATCCCCACTGAAAGTAGACCGTTCCGCCTTTCGTGATAAAAATATGCAAGACGACGGTAAATAAAATCAGGATCCAGACTGGCTTTAAGCTGTTTAATATATAGGACAATGAAAGCCTAGAAAGAAGTGCAGCATACAAGGTAAAACCAATGAGTATGGCGTATGTTACCGTATTGTTAGCCAGAAAAATCAAGGTAGCAAAAAGGATGATGAAGAGAAGCTTGCTTCGCGGATCTGCACGATGTAAAAAAGATTGCCCTGGTACGTATTGACCAATTGCGATATTCTGCAGCATGCCTAGCCCTCCTTTGGTACGGACAGTCGTTCCAGCAGATGGGCAATCAGCTCTTCCTCCCGATAAAGGGAGCTCGGCAGACTAGCCTTGTCCGGCAGCATTTGATTCATTTGCGCTACGAGAGCCACCGTTTCCGGTACATCCAATGACAGCTCTCGGAGACGATCCACTTGCATGAATACTTCCTCCGGCTTCCCCTGCAAAGCTACTTGACCTTGTGCCATCACAAGCAAATAGTCTGCGTAGCGGGCTGCCTCTTCCATGCTGTGCGTTACCAATAGTGTCGTGAGGTTTTGTTCCCGATGAATCCGGTAGATCCCTTCCAGAATCGTTACTCGTCCCGCAGGATCAAGACCCGCAGTTGGTTCATCCAATACCAGAACCTTGGGCTGCATGGCAAGAACACCAGCCAAAGCAACACGTCGCATTTGCCCGCCACTCAAATGAAACGGCGAACGATCCTTGATCGTGGCATAATCCAGACCGACAATTTCAAGGGACTCCTTTACGCGCGCTTCCACCATTTCCGTTGGCAAGTCAAAATTGAGCGGTCCAAAAGCAACATCCTTCGCAACCGTTTCTTCAAACAACTGATGTTCAGGATATTGAAAGACGAGCCCAATAGCGCGCCTTTGAGCATGGGGTAATCGCCGCTTTGGAGTAATGACCGCATCACCCAGGGTAATCTGCCCTGTACTAGGCATCAGCAACCCGTTCAAGTGCTGAATCAGCGTTGACTTACCCGAGCCCGTGTGGCCAATAATTCCGACAAACGAACCGGATGGAATCGTCAGCGAAATATTGTGTAAGGCAACTCTTTCGAACGGTGTTCCCTTTGCGTAGATATGGCTTACTTGGTCAAAAGTAATTTGCATACGTGCTCCACCAGCTCCTCTTGATGCAGGACAAACGGTATATCAATCCCTTTGGAATGAAGTGCGTGTCGCAGTCGAACGGCAAATGGCACATCCAGCCCCACCTGTTTCAATCGATCTACCTCATTAAACACTTCACTCGGCTTACCTTCCATCAGGACTTCACCCGCATTCATGACGATGACCTTATCCGAATAGATGGCTTCTTCCGGAAAATGGGTAATGTTAATGATCGTGAGTCCCTCGTCACGGTTCAGTTGACGAGCCAGATTCAGCACTTCCATTCTCCCTTGTGGATCAAGCATCGCTGTCGCTTCATCCAAGATGATGACAGAAGGACGCATCGCCATAATCCCTGCGATCGCCACTCGTTGCTTTTGACCTCCAGACAGACGATGTGGTTGTGCCTGTAAATAAGACTCCATCCCTACAGAAACGAGCGCCTCATCAATACGATCTCGCATCTCTTTGGGGTCCACACCCATGTTTTCTAGGCCAAAGGCGACATCATCTTCCACTGTAGCCCCAACAATCTGATTGTCCGGGTTCTGAAAGACCATGCCCACATGTCGTCGAATTTCCCAAAGCTGCTCCCCATCTTTCGTATCCATTCCACCGATAAGTACTGTGCCGCCTTCTGGAAGCAACAGGGCATTCATCAGCTTTGCCATCGTTGATTTGCCGGAACCGTTGTGACCCAGTACGGATACAAAGGAACCTTTTTGAATGGTAAGGTCAACACCTTGTAATACCGGAACCCGTTGGCCATCCTCACCATCGTAGATATAAGAAACATCTCGCAATGCCAGCAGGTTATCTTCATTCATGAGGCATTCACAACCTCCCCAGCCTTCACAGGGAACTGACTAGCAGGATTTCGATGAGAAAGGAAAAAAGGGTTGAATCAGAGTCCAGCCTATGACCAGATCTGCCCCCACCCTTTTCGCGGTAATCTACCAGGCTTAAAACCTGAGTAAACGACCAGCTTACATGTATTAAACGAATTCGATGTACGCCATTGGAGCAGCGTCGCCACGGCGAGGGCCGGTTTTCAGGATACGAGTGTATCCACCGTTGCGCTCTTTGAAGCGAGGTGCGATTTCATCGAACAGTTTTTGAACAGCATCGCGGCCTTCAGTATTCGCAACTTCTTTGCGAACGAAAGCAGCAACTTGACGGCGAGCATGCAGATCGCCACGTTTCGCGAGCGTGATCATTTTTTCAGCGATTGGGCGCAGTTCTTTCGCCTTCATCTCTGTAGTTTCGATGCGCTCGTTGATGATCAGGTCTGTTACCAAGTCGCGGAACAGCGCTTTACGAGCTGAGCTACGACGACCCAATTTACGTTGTGCCATGTGGTTTACCTCCCTCTTAATCGAGAGAACAAAAGTTTGCTTCTTGGTTTGCTATTCTAGTCGTCGCTGCGCAGGGACAGGCCCAGCTCAGCTAACTTTTCTTGAACTTCTTCAAGAGATTTGCGCCCCAGATTGCGTACTTTCATCATGTCCTCTTCGGTCTTCTGCGTCAGCTCTTGCACGGTATTAATACCGGCACGCTTCAAGCAGTTGTAGGAACGAACAGAAAGGTCAAGCTCTTCGATAGTCATCTCCAAGACTTTCTCTTTCTTGTCCTCTTCCTTCTCTACCATGATTTCTGCATCCTTCGCCTCGTCAGTCAGACCGACAAACAGGTTCAGGTGCTCCGTCATGATTTTAGCGCCGAGACTTACGGCTTCTTCCGGACTGATGCTACCGTTAGTCCAAACCTCAAGTGTCAACTTATCATAGTTGGTCATTTGCCCTACACGGGTATTTTCCACTTGATAGTTAACGCGCTTGATAGGCGTGTAGATCGAATCAATCGGAATCACACCAATAGGCAGATCCTCAGATTTGTTTCCGTCAGATTGAACATAACCACGACCACGTCCAGCTGTCATGCGGATATGCAGACGACCGCCATTGGCCAACGTTGCAATATGAAGATCAGGGTTTAAGACCTCCACATCACTGTCAGCACGGATATCTCCCGCTTTGACAACGCCTTCGCCTTCTGCATCGATCTCGATTACTTTTTCTTCATCGGAATGGATCTTCAGCGCCAAGCCTTTGATGTTCAGGATGATCTCGGTTACATCTTCAACGACGCCTTCAATCGTGGAGAATTCGTGAAGAACCCCATCGATTTGAACAGTACGAACTGCCGCGCCTGGCAAGGACGAAAGAAGAATTCGTCTCAGCGAGTTGCCAAGGGTAGTTCCGTATCCGCGCTCTAGAGGTTCTACAACAAACTTTCCATACGAGTTGTCGTCGCTAACTTCCACAACCTCGATTTTTGGTTTTTCTATTTCTATCATTAAACAAACCCTCCTTCAAAACGTCGAAATCCTTGGGTGGGCCGCATACGTGCCCACTCAGGAATTTCCCCGGCGGTTTACCGTTTGCGTGCATGACAAGCTATAAATCAGAATTTACCATTCTAGTATGGACATGTTCTGAACGATATAAACCAGTTACACGCGGCGACGTTTTGGTGGACGGCAACCGTTGTGCGGAATTGGCGTCACGTCTTTAATCATGTTCACTTCAAGACCAGTTGCTTGCAGGGAACGGATCGCAGCTTCACGACCAGCACCTGGGCCTTTTACTGATACTTCAAGGGAACGCATACCGTGTTCCATAGCAACGCGTGCAGCCGCTTCAGCAGCCATTTGCGCAGCAAATGGCGTGCTTTTGCGGGAGCCTTTGAAGCCGAGGGAACCAGCACTGGACCAAGAGATCGCGTTACCGTGTGGATCCGTGATAGTGACGATCGTATTGTTGAAAGTTGAGCGGATGTGTGCTACGCCGACTTCAACATTCTTACGGTCACGACGACGGGTACGAGTTGCTGTAGCTTGTTTTCTTTTCGCCATGTCAGATTACCCTCCTTTACTTCTTCTTGTTTGCTACTGTACGGCGTGGACCTTTACGCGTACGAGCATTTGTTTTAGAACGTTGACCGCGAACTGGAAGTCCACGACGATGACGGATGCCACGGAAGCAACCGATTTCCATCAGACGCTTGATGTTGAGGGAGATCTCACGACGGAGGTCACCTTCCACCTTCACAGTTTTGTCGATGTACTCACGAAGTTTGTTTACTTCGTCTTCTGTCAGATCGCGAACACGAGTGTTAGCGTCTACGCCAGTGGCGGACAGAACTTTTTGAGACGTGGGGCGGCCAATACCAAAAATGTAGGTAAGAGCAACTTCAACGCGTTTTTCGCGCGGCAAGTCTACGCCTGCAATACGTGCCATGTGTCAAAAGCACCTCCTTGTTTACCCTTGTTTTTGCTTATGCTTCGGATTTTCACAAATAACCATTACGTTACCTTTGCGACGGATAACCTTGCATTTCTCGCAGATCGGTTTAACCGAAGGTCTCACTTTCATGGTTCTTGCCTCCCTTTTCTAGGGGTTTTGCTTACTATTTATAGCGGTACGTAATACGTCCGCGGGTTAAGTCGTACGGCGACAGTTCAACAGTTACTTTATCCCCCGGCAGGATACGGATAAAGTGCATGCGGATTTTTCCAGAGACGTGAGCAAGGACTTTATGTCCATTCTCTAATTCTACTCGAAACATAGCATTTGGCAAAGGTTCGATTACCGTACCTTCCACCTCAATTACATCATCTTTTGCCATGGTAAACTCTCCTTTCTTCTGCTCTTCAGTCGGCCCATGAGTTTTGCGAAATGATCACACAACGAACTTATCGTCGACACGTTGGACGACAATCCCGAACCATTCGGAACTACCGTTTTTATGTCCGTGTAAAAATCTCATAGCCATCTTCCGTAATCGCGATGGTGTGTTCAAAATGAGCACAAGTTTTCCGATCCACTGTTACTACCGTCCAATTGTCCTCCAATGTGCGGACATAACGTTCGCCGGCATTTACCATTGGCTCAATTGCCAACACCATGCCTGGTTTTAACCGCGGTCCTCGATCAGGAGGCCCGTAGTTAGGAACCTGCGGATCTTCGTGCAAGTTTTGCCCGATCCCATGCCCCACATACTCGCGAACGAGTGTGAAGCCGGCAGCTTCTGCATGAACCTGAATCCCATGAGAGATATCGGATAAGCGTCCACCCGGTACAGCTTTTTCAAGCCCCTTGTACAACGACTCTTCCGTTACTCTGAGCAGATTCTGGTTTTCTGCTGAAATCTTACCGACCGGATACGTCCAAGCGGAGTCGCCATGGTAACCCTGAAACTGGGCACCAATGTCGATACTGATAATGTCTCCTTCTTGCAACGCCCGTTTACCTGGGATCCCGTGTACGAGTTCTTCATTGACTGAAGCACAGATACTTCCTGGAAAGCCACCATAGCCTTTAAACGATGGAATTGCTCCCATGCTTCGAATAAAGGTCTCGGCAATTTCGTCTAGCTGCTTCGTCGTGACACCAGGCTTGATCGCCTTGGCCAGTTCTTGATGGGTGAGTGCGACGATACGACCAGCTTCGCGCATAACCTCAAGTTCTGCTTTCGACTTTAGGATAATCATTCGCAATTACCCTCGCAACAAAGACTTAATTTCCGCAAACACTACCTGGATATCTTGTTCTCCATCGATATCTCGCAGAAGTTCCTGTGCGGAGTAGTAGTCGATAAGTGGCTGTGTTTGAGCGATATTTACGTCAAGGCGTTGTGTTACCACTTCGATCTTGTCGTCATCACGCTGATACAGCTTACCACCATCTTTATCACATACGCCAGCCTCTTTTGGAGGATTGAACATCGTGTGATAGCTAGCACCGCAAACAGGGCAGATCCAGCGACCGGTCAGACGTTCAATCAATTGCTCGCGTTGAACGTTGATGTTAATTACATGGTCAATTTCGCGTCCCAGCTCTTTTACTGTAGCTGTCAACGCTTCCGCCTGAGGAACTGTGCGCGGAAAACCATCTAAGAGGAATCCCTTTTCGCAGTCATCCATCGAAAGGCGCTCCCGCACAATACCAATGACGACCTCGTCTGGGACGAGATGACCTTTATCCATGTAGGATTTAGCCTCTAGTCCGAGCGGCGTTTCGTTTTTGACCGCAGCTCGGAACATGTCGCCAGTCGAAATGTGCGGGATGTCAAACTCTTTTACGATACGTTCTGCCTGTGTCCCTTTACCGGCTCCAGGCAGTCCCATCAGAATTATATTCACGTCCATTCCCTCCGTCCCATCAAAAAAGCTACAGAAGCTTTTCTGTAAACATCTAAGTCATTACTTGATAAACCCTTGGTAGTGGCGTTTGATCATCTGACTTTCAATCTGCTTCATTGTATCCAAGCATACCCCAACCACGATCAACAGCGATGTACCGCCGATGTAAATGGATTGCGGCAAGTTTGCAATACTACCGAAGAAGAATGGCAAAATCGCAATCAGCATCAAGAACAAAGCGCCCGCCAATGTTAACCGGTTTAATGTACGAGTAATGAATACCTCAGTGTTTTTACCAGGTCGGATACCAGGAATGTAACCACCATTTTTTCTCATGTTTTCTGCCATTTGTACAGGGTTGATCTGTACGAATGTGTAGAAGTAGGTGAATCCGAGAATCAAGATAGCGTAGAGCGTCATTCCTAATGGTTGGTTGACTTGGAAGTTCTGATAAATCCAGTTAGCAAATCCTTGTCCGGATGCATCCACCCAGAACTGAGCAAGCGTTGACGGGAACATTACCAGCGATACCGCAAAGATAACAGGAATAACACCAGCAGAGTTGATTTTCAACGGAATGTGGGTAGATTGACCACCGTACATTTTGCGTCCAACCACTCGTTTCGCATATTGCACTGGAATCTTACGAAGACCTTGCTGCATAAAGATAACCCCGACAATAATGGCGAGGACCACCAATAGGATAAGCAGAACTTTGACGATGCTGAAAAAGATGTTTACAGATGGGTCACCAAACATCGTGGTGTAAATCGTCGTAGCTGCATTAGGCAGTCCAGCAACGATCCCGGCAACGATCAGGATCGAAATCCCGTTACCGATACCCTTCTCCGTAATCTGCTCCCCCATCCACATCATGAATGCGGTCCCAGCTGTCAAAGTCAACGCAATGAGTGCATAGCTGCTAACCGACGTGTCGTTTAGCAAACCAGGCGCCATATTGTTGAATCCAATCGTCATCCCTACAGACTGAATCAAACCAAGGATAATTGTAGCGTAACGGGTAACAGTGGCAATCTTGCGACGGCCAACTTCCCCTTCACGAGCCCATTGCGTAAGCTTAGGCACAACATCCATGGACATCAGCTGCATGATAATCGATGCCGTAATGTACGGCATGATACCCATGGCAAAAATCGAGAAGTTATGCAGTGCTCCACCTGAGAAGGTGTTCAACAAGCCCAGTAATTGGTTTGTGTTCTGCTGAAACAACTCGACGTTTACGTTAGGAACTGGCACATAGCTTCCGATACGGAAAACAACCAGCATCATGAGCGTAAAAAGGATCTTACTACGCAAGTCGCTAATCTTAAAAATGTTAGTTAAGGACGCTAACATTAGATCACCTCGGTTGTTCCACCGACTTGAGCGATCTTCTCAGCAGCAGCTCCGGAGAACTTGTGAGCTTTTACAGTCAGCTTCACAGTCAGTTCACCGTTAGCAAGAACCTTAACACCATCGCGCAGCGCACTGATAACACCAGTTTCTTTCAACAGTTCAGGTGTTACTACAGTGCCCTCTTCGAAACGGTTCAGCGCGTCCAAGCTAACAATCGCAAATTCTTTGCGGCTGATGTTAGTGAAACCACGCTTAGGCAGACGACGGTACAATGGGTTTTGACCACCCTCGAAACCAGGGCGAACACCGCCACCAGAACGAGCGTTTTGACCTTTGTGACCTTTACCAGCAGTTTTGCCAGTACCGCTACCAATACCGCGACCGATGCGCTTACGAGTGTGACGGGATCCTTCTGCAGGTTGCAGTTCATGCAATTTCATACGTTGCACCTCCTAACTAATTGAGATGTTCAATTAAGCTTCTACTTCTTTCACTTCAACCAAGTGCTTCACTTTGAAAACCATTCCACGGATTGCAGCGTTATCTTCCTTCACTACAGTGGAGTTGATTTTGCGAAGACCCAGAGCTTTTACAGTGTCTTGTTGGTCAACAGTGCGACCAATCAAGCTGCGTTTGAGGGTGATTTGCAATTTTGCCATTTTCATTCCCTCCTTATTAACCCAACAACTCGTCAACAGTCTTACCGCGCAATTTCGCGACATCTTCCGCTGTTTTCAGACGGCCGAGGCCTTCCAGCGTAGCGTTGACCATGTTGATAGGATTGTTGGAACCAAGAGACTTACTCAAAATATCGCCTACACCAGCCAGTTCGAGTACGGCACGAACAGGTCCACCAGCGATAACTCCTGTACCAGGGGCAGCAGGCTTGATGAGAACCTTACCTGCGCCAAATTGGCACAGTACTTGGTGTGGAACAGTTGTCCCTCTCATCGGTACACGAATCAATTTTTTCTTAGCATCGTCAATCGCTTTGCGAATAGCGTCTGGAACTTCTTGAGCTTTACCCATACCAGCACCTACGTGGCCGTTACGGTCTCCCACAACAACCAAGGCGCTGAAGCTCATGCGACGTCCACCTTTAACCGTTTTTGCTACACGGTTAACTGCGACTACTTTTTCTTCGAGCTCTAATTTGCTAGGGTCGATACGCATTCCTTACCCTCCTTGTTGTTAGAATTGCAGACCAGCTTCACGAGCTGCTTCTGCCAGTGCTTTAATACGTCCATGATAGATGTAACCACCGCGGTCAAAAATCACTTCAGTCGCACCTTTTTCTTGTGCACGCTTAGCGATCAGTGTGCCAACAGCTGTAGCAGCTTCCACGTTAGCGCCATTATTCAGGCCCAGCTCTTTATCCAAAGAAGATGCAGATACCAATGTTGCTCCTGTTGCATCGTCGATCAATTGAGCGTAGATGTGCTTAGAAGAACGGAATACGTTCAGACGCGGGCGAATGGTTGAACCAATCACGCGTTTGCGGATTCGCAGATGACGTTTTTTCCGAGCTTTGTTTTTATCAGCTTTCGTAAACATTAAGCGGCCTCCTTTCTCATGAAGCTAGAAGCTTATTTACCTTTTTTACCTTCTTTACGACGAACCACTTCGTTGTTGTAACGAATACCTTTACCTTTGTAAGGCTCAGGTTTGCGCAGGGAACGAATCTCAGCAGCAACTTGGCCTACACGCTCTTTGTTGATACCTTTAACAATCAGAGTCGTTTGGTTAGGTACGTCGATTTCGATACCCTCTTCTGGAGTAACTTCCACTGGGTGGGAGAAACCAAGAGAGAGAGTAACGCCGTTGCCAGTTTTGGCAGCACGGTAACCTACACCGACCAATTCCAGGGTACGAGTGAAGCCTTCAGATACGCCATTTACCATGTTGGCAACCAGCGCACGAGTCGTACCATGCAGGGAACGGTGAAGTTTGTTATCGCTTGGACGCTCTACTACTACTTCGTTTTCAGCGATGTTGATTTTGATATCTTCATGGAAGCTACGAACGAGTTGACCCTTAGGGCCTTTTACCGTCAGCTCAGTACCGTTCAGAGTGAGGGTAACGCCTGCAGGGACCACGATCGGTTTTCTACCGACACGAGACATGTGGTGCACCTCCTGTGCTATTTACAATCTGTTAATTACCAAATGTATGCGAGAACTTCTCCACCAACGTGTGCTTGACGAGCTTGCTTGTCAGTCATTACACCAGTGGATGTAGAGATGATCGCGCAACCGAGACCACCCAAAACCTTAGGTACTTCATTGTTCTTTGCATAAACACGAAGTCCTGGCTTGGAGATACGTTTCAGACCTGTGATGACGCGCTCGTTGCTCGCACCATATTTCAGGAATACGCGGATGATTCCTTGTTTGTTGTCTTCAACAAACTCCGCATCGCGGATGAAGCCTTCTTCTTTCAGAATGCGCGCGATTTCCTTCTTGATGGTGGACGCCGGGATTTCCACTTTCTCGTGGCGAACCATGTTGGCGTTACGAATTCGTGTCAACATATCTGCGATTGGATCAGTCATAACCATGAGAGAAAACCTCCTTCCCGTTTCAAATTACCAGCTTGCTTTTTTCACGCCTGGAATTTGACCTTTATAAGCAAGTTCACGGAAGCAAATACGGCAGAGTTTGAATTTACGCAATACGGAGTGAGGACGTCCGCAACGCTCGCAACGAGTGTACGCGCGTACTGCAAACTTCGGCTCCCGCTGTTGCTTGATGATCATTGATTTCTTTGCCACATTCTTCCCTCCTTACGAGTGGGTTTATTTACGGAATGGCATACCCATTTGAGTCAGCAACTCACGAGCTTCCTCATCCGTTTTCGCGGAAGTAACAATAACGATGTCCATACCACGAACTTTATCAATTTTATCGTACTCGATCTCAGGGAAGATCAGTTGTTCCTTCAGACCAAGTGTGTAGTTACCGCGACCGTCAAAAGCCTTGGAAGAAATTCCACGGAAGTCACGAACACGCGGGAGAGATACGTTCATCAATTTGTCGAGGAAGTGGTACATACGCTCGCCGCGCAGAGTAACCTTCGCACCGATCGGCATACCTTCACGCAATTTGAAACCCGCGATGGATTTCTTAGCCTTTGTTACTACAGGCTTTTGACCAGCGATGATTTGCAGGTCTTCAATTGCAGTATCCAAGGACTTAGCGTTCGCTACCGCTTCGCCAACACCCATATTGATGATGATCTTTTCTACTTTCGGCACTTGCATGATGGAAGTGTAGTTGAACTTGCTCATCAAACCAGGCACGATTTCGCTCGTATACTTTTCTTTCAATCTTGTTGCCATCTAGGATATCCTCCTTTCCAACCTGACTACTTGTCGAGTACTTCGCCAGACTTTTTCGCGTACCGAACTTTCTTGCCGTTATCCAAAACTTTGTAACCGATGCGAGTAGCTTTTCCGGACTTCGGATCGATCAAAGACACGTTGGATACGTGAATAGCTGCTTCTTGAGTCACAATGCCACCTTGCGGGTTAGCTTGGGACGGACGGCTATGTTTCTTCACGAGGTTGATACCTTCAACCAGAACGCGTTCTTTCTTTGGATAAGCAGCGAGAACGCGACCTTTTTTGCCTTTATCTTTGCCCGCATTTACGATAACAGTGTCGCCTTTTTTAACGTGCATCGCTTGGTGCACCTCCTATCGAACAAACTGCCTGAGTTTTGCCGTTCAATTAGATAACCTCTGGAGCCAGAGAGATGATCTTCATGAAATCCTTGTCGCGGAGCTCACGAGCCACAGGTCCAAAGATACGAGTTCCACGAGGGGATTGATCGTCTTTGATAACTACAGCTGCATTCTCATCGAACTTGATGTAAGAACCATCGTTACGACGAACGCCACTTGCTGTGCGTACTACAACCGCTTTAACTACTTGACCTTTCTTGACAACGCCGCCGGGTGTAGCGGATTTTACGGAGCACACGATAACATCCCCGATGTTCGCCGTTTTGCGACCGGAACCACCCAGAACCTTGATGCACATGAGTTCCTTAGCACCGGAGTTGTCAGCAACAGCCAATCTCGTTTGAGTTTGGATCATTTACTGTTCCTCCTTTCGGATTTATCTATCCGAAAATCTGACTTATACGATTACTGCCTCTTCAACGATACGTACCATACGGAAACGCTTGTCTTTAGACAATGGACGAGTTTCCATGATTTCTACGATGTCGCCAACTTTTGCTGCGTTGTTCTCATCGTGAGCCTTGAACTTTTTGGAGAATTTCATGCGTTTACCGTACAATGGGTGTGTCTTGTAAGTTTCAACAAGAACAACAATGGTTTTATCCATCTTGTCGGAAACGACGCGACCTACAACGGTTCGACGCATATTGCGATCTGCGGTCATCGTTCAAACCTCCTTCCTATAATTAGCCGATTCCCAATTCTCTCTGGCGCAGGACGGTTTTCGCACGAGCAATATCCTTACGCACTTGTTTGATACGAGATGTGGTTTCGAGTTGACCCGTTGCCAACTGGAAACGAAGGTTGAACAACTCTTCTTTCAAAGAAGTAACGTTTTGTTCGAGCTCGGCAGTGGTCAAATTACGGTACTCATTAGCCTTCATGTGCGTCACCACCCACTTCTTCACGCTTCACGAACTTGCACTTGATAGGCAGTTTGTGCATAGCCAGACGCATAGCTTCGCGAGCGACTTCTTCAGGAACACCAGCAAGTTCAAACATGATCTTGCCTGGCTTCACTACCGCTACCCATTTCTCAGGAGAACCTTTACCGGAACCCATCCGTACTTCGAGCGGTTTTTGTGTTACTGGTTTGTCTGGGAAAATTTTGATCCAAACTTTACCACCACGTTTAATGTAACGAGTCATCGCGATACGAGCTGCCTCGATCTGACGATTAGTTACCCAAGATGGCTCCATTGCTTGCAATCCGTATTCACCGAACGCAACAGTAGTACCGCCTTTTGCGTTACCTGCCATTTTCCCGCGGTGTTGTTTACGGTGTTTCACGCGTTTTGGCGTCAACATGATTACTTGCCTCCTTCCTCAGTAGCGACGTTCTTTCTCGCTGGAAGGACTTCTCCACGATAGATCCACACTTTAACACCGATGCGACCATAAGTGGTATGTGCTTCAGCAGTACCGTAGTCGATGTCAGCGCGCAATGTGTGAAGCGGAACAGTACCTTCGCTGTAACCTTCAGAACGTGCGATGTCCGCGCCGCCAAGACGACCGCTTACCAAGGTTTTGATACCTTTAGCACCAGAGCGCAGCGAACGAGTAATCGATTGCTTTTGCGCACGGCGGAAAGAAATGCGGTTTTCCAATTGGCGTGCAATATTTTCAGCTACAAGAGTAGCATCCAGATCCGGACGTTTTACTTCGTTGATGTTGATATGAACGCGTTTGCCAGTCAGTTCGGTCAAAGTTTTGCGCAGAGTTTCAACCTCTGAACCACCTTTACCAATTACCATACCAGGCTTAGCGGTGTGAATCGTAACGTTCACGCGATTAGCTGCGCGTTCGATTTCGATCGTGGATACAGCAGCATCCTTCAGACGCCCTTTTACATACTTACGGATTTTCAAGTCTTCGTGCAACAGAGTTGCGAAGTCCTTGTCAGCGTACCATTTGGACTCCCAGTCACGAATGACACCGATCCGAAGACCTACCGGGCTTACCTTTTGACCCACACGTAATCCCTCCTTATTTCTCGTTTAGTACCACTGTGATGTGGCTCGTGCGTTTATGGATGCGGCTAGCGCGACCCATAGCGCGCGGACGGAAACGCTTCAACGTAGGACCTTGGTCTACGAAGATTTTGCTCACTACCAGGCTGTTTGGATCCAGCTCGTAGTTGTGCTCAGCGTTTGCAATAGCCGATTTCAGGAGCTTTTCAACAACCGGAGAAGATGCTTTAGGCGTATGTTTCAAGATCGCCAAAGCTTCACCTACTTGCTTGCCTCTGATCAAGTCAACCACCAGGCGGACTTTACGAGACGCGATGCGAATATTGCGTGCAACTGCTTTTGCTTCCATCTTTGTACCTCCTCTCTGTCAAGAGAAAATTAGCGCTTCTTGGACTTCTTGTCGTTGTCGACGTGACCCTTGAAGGTACGAGTTGGTGCGAATTCACCCAATTTATGACCAACCATGTCTTCCGATACGTATACAGGTACATGTTTGCGGCCATCGTAAACTGCAAACGTGTGTCCTACGAAATCAGGAAAGATGGTGGAACGGCGAGACCATGTTTTGATCACGCGTTTCTCGTTCTTTTCATTTTGCTCGTCAACTTTTTTCATCAAGTGGTCATCCACGAAAGGACCCTTTTTTAAGCTACGTCCCATTAGTGAACCTCCCTTCGCCATAGGCGTTCGGTTATAGTATCAGCCTACCTTACTTTTTACGGCGGCGGATGATGTACTGGTCGGACTTGTTCTTCTTCTTACGAGTCTTGAGACCCAGGGTTGGTTTACCCCAAGGAGTAACAGGAGCCTTACGACCGATTGGAGCGCGACCTTCACCACCACCGTGTGGGTGATCGTTAGGGTTCATTACGCTACCGCGAACTGTCGGGCGAATACCCAACCAGCGGGAACGTCCTGCTTTACCGATGTTCAGCAATTCGTGATCTTGGTTACCTACTTGACCGATGGTAGCGCGGCATACGTTATGAATGCGGCGAGTTTCACCGGAAGACAGGCGAACGATTACGAATTCACCATCACGACCAAGCAATTGAGCAGAAGTACCAGCTGCGCGAACCAATTGGCCACCTTTACCAGGTTTCAGCTCGATGTTGTGGATGGTAGTACCTACCGGGATTTTCTCCATTGGCAGTGCGTTACCGATTTTGATGTCGGCATCTGCTCCGGATACAATCTGGTCGCCCACTTTCAGGTTTTGTGGAGCGATAATGTAACGCTTTTCACCGTCTGCATAGTTGATCAGCGCGATGTTAGCGGAACGGTTTGGATCGTATTCAATGGTTGCTACGCGACCAATGATACCATCTTTGTTACGTTTGAAGTCGATAATACGGTATTTACGTTTGTGACCGCCACCTTGATGACGAACGGTAATTCTACCTTGGTTGTTGCGACCAGCTTTTTTGCTGAGAGGCGCCAACAAGGATTTTTCGGGAGTCGACGTGGTGATCTCCTCGAAAGTAGAAACCGTCATTTGGCGACGACCAGGAGAAGTCGGTTTAAACTTTTTGATACCCATGTTAATACCCTCCTTTTCGGTAGTCGTCGAGGTTATACTCCCTCGTAGAAGGCCAATTCTTTGCTGTCATCAGTCAGCTTAACGATTGCTTTCTTCCACTCGGATGTGTAACCGGAGTATTTTCCGTAGCGTTTTGGTTTAGCAGGTACACGAACTGTGTTAACTGCTTCTACTTTTACGCCAAATACTTTTTCAACTGCTTGTTTGATTTCTGTCTTGTTGGCTTTGAGAGGTACTTCGAATACGTACTTTTTCTCAGCCATCATATCAGTGGTGCGCTCGGTAATGACAGGGCGTTTAAGGACATCATGAAGGCTCTTCATTAGGCGAGCACCTCCTCTACTTTCGCAATCGCTTCTTTCGTCACGATTACTTTGTCATGCGCTACCAGATCAAGAACGTTAATGCCAGCAGCATCTACGATTTTTGCACCTGGAATATTGCGGGAAGCAAGAGCTACGTTTTGGTCGTACTCGGAAGTAACGATCAGAACTTTGCGATCTGCTTTCAAGTTGTTCAGAACAACTGTCATTTCTTTCGTTTTAGGAGCTGCAATGTTCAGAGCTTCCAAAACCAAAATTTCATTGCTTTGTACTTTTGCGGAGAGTGCGGATTTCAGTGCCAAACGGCGAACTTTACGGTTCAGTTTGTAACCGTATTTGCGCGGAGTTGGACCGAATACAACACCGCCACCTTTCCATTGCGGAGAGCGAATGGAACCTTGGCGTGCACGTCCTGTACCTTTTTGGCGCCATGGCTTGCGGCCACCACCACGTACTTCAGAACGGTTCTTTACATCATGTGTACCTTGGCGTTGGGATGCTTGTTGCATCACGATCGCATCGTACAGAACTGCGCTGTTAGGCTCAATCCCAAATACGCTGTCTGCCAGATCGATTTCGCCAACTTGAGAACCGCTTTGGTTATAAAGAGCTACTTTCGGCATGTCAGTTCCTCCTTTCCTTACTAGTTCTTCTTGACTGCCGTGGAAACCAGTACGCATCCGTTTTTCGGACCAGGCACGGAGCCTTTCACGAGAATCAAGTTGCGTTCTGCGATAACTTTAACCACTTCCAGGTTTTGAATGGTAACGTTGTCTCCACCCATTTGACCTGGCAGGGTTTGGCCTTTAAATACACGACCTGGATCGACAGCACCCAAAGAACCTGGGCGGCGATGGTAGCGTGAACCGTGAGCCATAGGACCGCGGGATTGATTGTGACGTTTGATAGCACCTTGGAAACCTTTACCCTTGGTTACGCCGGCAACGTCAACGAATTCTCCCTCAGCAAAAATATCAGCCTTCAACTCTTGACCAACCTCATAGTCAGCGAGGTTTACTCCGCGAATTTCGCGAATGAAGCGCTTAGGAGCAGTGTTAGCTTTTGCTGCATGGCCTTTTTCCGGCTTGTTAGCGCGCTGTTCTTTTTTGTCGTCGAAACCGATTTGAATTGCTTCATAACCGTCGTTCGCAACGTCTTTCTTCTGAAGAACTACGTTAGAACCTGCTTCGATAACCGTTACAGCAATCGCTGCTCCGTTTGGACCAAAAACTTGACTCATTCCAAGTTTTTTCCCTAAGATTCCTTTGGTCATTTGTGCCACCTCCTGTGCTTATTTCAGTAAAACATTTTATGTTGTATCAAGTCCCCATCGATGCGCAGGGGTGCCATTTAAGGGTTTGTTGCTTGGTATAACACGCTTATCAAGACAACGTCTGCGCGTGTATCGCTTTTTGGGACCTTACAGTTTAATCTCGATGTCCACACCAGATGGCAGATCCAGACGCATCAGAGCATCTACTGTTTGTGGTGTAGGATTCAAGATATCGATCAAACGTTTATGTGTACGCATCTCGAATTGCTCACGAGAATCTTTGTACTTATGAACCGCACGCAGGATCGTGTAAATTGCTTTCTCCGTAGGAAGTGGAATTGGACCGGATACGTTAGCACCGGAACGCTTCGCAGTGTCCACGATTTTCTCTGCGGACTGATCCAGGATTTTATGATCATACGCCTTCAAACGAATACGAATCTTTTGCTTTGCCATTGAAGTCCCTCCTTTTTCGCCCATTTTTTAAACAGACATTTCTCCGTGGAAATATCCTGCACCCCAGTCATGGCAAAGGGCCCGGGTGTGTCAGCAACCTCCCACATCATCGCAAGTCCATGACCAACATTCAATATTGTACTAAAAAGATTTGGGCAACGCAAGTTTTTTCTTGGGTTTCCGCATATTTTTTTGTACATGGTGTGCCTACTGAATAGCTCACTTTGACCATATTACAGATTTCCGGGAAGAAAGGCAAGCGGGATTACCTGCCAACTCGCCGAGTAATCTATCTATAATAGAAAGAAGACGTTATACTTATGTTTGTAATCGTTAAGAAATGGAGGTTTTCCTCAGTGTCTGATGTGAATCAAACCCCTTATGAAATCATCGGCGGTGCAGATACCTTAGCCCGTCTTGTCGATACCTTTTATGATCTGGTAAAGCAGCATCCCGACATTACCGACCTCTTCCCTGACGATTTAACTGATGTGAAGGAGCGTCAATATCAGTTTTTGACACAGTTTCTCGGTGGTCCAAGCCTTTATTCAGACGCCCATGGTCATCCGATGCTGCGAGCACGACACATGCCGTTCCCTATTGGACCTATACAGGCAGAGGCTTGGCTCTCATGTATGGATAAAGCCATGGAACTGACTGGACTCGAAGGCGAGATTCGGAAACAAATCTTTGATCGTTTGCGTTTAACCGCCCACCATATGGTCAATAAGTGGGAACAATAAGAAAAAGCGTAGGACAATTACTGTCCTACGCTTTTGTTGTTAGATCAGAGGTTGCTGCCGTACTCGTAACTTTCGGTCTCACCAGGCTACGCGATCCCAAATATACACCGCCGACTATCATACACAACGCCAGCAAGTGTACGAGTTGAAGGCTTTCTCCCAGGAATATCGCCGCAAATACCAAGCTGGCCATTGGCATTCCATTTAAAAAAACTGCTGTACGGCTTGCCCCCAGCTGACGTATGCCATAGTTCCAGCCGATCGAGCCGACCGCAGTTGATAGCGCACCTGAAGCAAAAATCACAAGCCACTGGAAGGAAGAAACGTCCAAAGAAAGATAAAAGGAAGCTGGTTGAACAGTCAATGCGACTCCCCATAAGAAGATGACCCCAAACATTTGCGATAAAGCTGTAATTAAGAGTACCGGTACACCTCTTACGACCAACTTGCGAATGAGTAAACCACCCGTTACATACATGAGCATGGAGAAAAACATAATGGCATCTCCCCAGCCATTCATATGAAGGCCGCCGTGCTGTGAGATGACGACAATCAATACTCCTGCAAACCCCATCCCAATGCCAAGCCCTTTTTTCAACGACATGCCTTCCCCTAAGAAAAGCATCGCCAAGAGAGCAGTTGCCAGAGGATTTAATCCAAGTATAAGCGATGCATTTCCTGCCGTCGTGTATTGAACACCTGCTGCAAGCGTTATTTGATGAAGTGCGATAGAACTAGCACCGACTCCAGCTAACAAGAACCAATCCGTTTTGCTAAATCGCAGACTCTTTCTGTATATGAAGATGAGTGGCGATAAACATATTCCACCAACAGTCATGCGTATAGCGGCCACATACAATGGAGGGAACGTCGTTAAATATTTGACCATGACCACGTTCAAGCCCCACAGCGTTACAACACCTGCAAGCATAAGAAACAATAATCGCTCATTATTTTTCATCTATAGTATCCCCCATCCAATCCTGATGGTATTGTAGCATATTGCTACGAGACGCAAATTGAATGATTTTGATGGGAGTTATTTAAAAATTCGATAAAAGCGCATAAAAAAACCCGACAACCAAAGTTGTCGGGTTTTTGCGTATAAGTAAATCCTAAGCGTCGATAGAAGCTACAACACCAGCGCCTACTGTACGGCCACCTTCGCGGATCGCGAAGCGAGTACCTTGTTCCATCGCTACTGGAGCGATCAGTTCAACAGTGAACTCAGTGTTGTCGCCAGGCATGATCATTTCAACGCCTTCTGGCAGTTGGATGATACCTGTTACGTCAGTTGTACGGAAGTAGAACTGTGGACGGTAGTTAGCAAAGAAAGGAGTGTGACGTCCGCCTTCTTCTTTGGACAGAACGTAAACTTCTGCTTTGAACTTAGTGTAAGGCTTAACGGAACCTGGTTTCGCCAAGCATTGTCCACGCTCGATGTCGTTACGGTCTACACCGCGCAGCAGAGCACCGATGTTGTCACCAGCTTGAGCTTGATCCAGCAATTTGCGGAACATCTCAACACCAGTTACAGTTGTGTTTTTAGTTTCTTCAGCCAGACCAATGATTTCTACTTGGTCACCGACTTTAACGATACCGCGCTCTACACGACCAGTAGCAACAGTACCACGACCAGTGATCGTGAACACGTCCTCTACAGGCATCAGGAACGGCTTGTCAGTTGCACGCTCAGGAGTTGGGATGTAGCTGTCAACAGCTTCCATCAGTTCGCCAATTTTCTTAGCCCACTCGCCAGTTGGGTTATCCAAAGCTTCTTTAGCAGAACCTTTGATTACTGGAGTGTCGTCACCTGGGAACTCATATTGAGACAACAGGTCACGGATTTCCATTTCAACCAGTTCCAACAACTCTTCATCGTCTACCATGTCGCATTTGTTCATGAATACTACGATGTAAGGTACGCCTACCTGTTTGGAGAGCAGGATGTGCTCGCGAGTTTGTGGCATAGGGCCATCAGCTGCGGATACAACCAGGATCGCGCCGTCCATTTGAGCAGCACCAGTAATCATGTTTTTCACGTAGTCCGCGTGACCAGGGCAGTCAACGTGAGCATAGTGACGGTTTTCAGTTTCGTACTCAACGTGAGCAGTGTTGATAGTGATACCGCGCTCTTTTTCTTCTGGAGCAGCGTCGATAGATGCATAGTTCATTGCTTGTGCTTGACCTGTTTGTGCCAAAACAGTTGTGATAGCAGCAGTCAGGGTAGTTTTACCATGGTCAACGTGACCGATGGTACCAATGTTAACGTGTGGTTTATTACGCTCAAATTTCGCTTTTGCCATGAGAGAAAAGCCTCCTTATAGATAAGGGTTTTATGGTTTGAAGAAAGGTTTACCTTACGAATGGTTGTCCCTTCAATATTGTAAACCTTTCTGATTGCAAGATAAAGCTGTAACCTGTAATTATTCGCCTTTAGATTTCTTGATGATCTCTTCAGCGATAAATTTAGGTACTTCTTCGTAGTGGTCGATCACCATGGAGTAAACGCCACGGCCTTGGGTACGGGAACGAAGAATTGTGGAGTAACCAAACATCTCGGACAGTGGTACCATCGCACGGATTACTTGTGCATTTGCACGAGCTTCCATACCTTCGATACGACCGCGGCGGGAGTTCAGGTCGCCCATAACGTCGCCCATGTACTCTTCTGGCATTGTAACTTCTACTTTCATGATTGGCTCGAGCAGTACAGCGCCACATTTTTTCGCAGCTTCTTTCAGAGCGAGAGAACCTGCTACTTTAAATGCCATCTCGTTGGAGTCAACATCATGGTAGCTACCGTCTACAACAGTTGCTTTGATATCAACCAGCGGGAAGCCGGCGATAACACCATTTTTCATGGACTCTTCGATACCCGCTTGAACAGCAGGGATGTATTCGCGTGGTACTACACCACCAACGATTTTGTTTTCGAATTGGAAGCCTTGACCAGCTTCGAGTGGAGAGAATTCCACCCAAACGTGACCGTATTGACCACGACCACCGGACTGACGAACGAATTTACCTTCCACTTTTGCTGCGTTACGGAATGTTTCACGGTAAGCAACTTGTGGAGCACCTACGTTCGACTCGACTTTAAATTCGCGTTTCAGACGGTCTACGATAATCTCCAGGTGAAGCTCACCCATACCGGAGATGATTGTTTGACCAGTCTCTTCATCTGTGCGAGTTCTGAACGTTGGATCCTCTTCAGCCAGCTTGGACAGGCCGATACCCATCTTGTCTTGGTCTGCTTTGGATTTTGGTTCAATCGCAACAGAGATAACTGGCTCTGGGAAGTCCATAGACTCAAGGATTACAGGAGCCTTTTCATCACACAGAGTATCACCAGTTGTTGTATCTTTCAAACCTACAGCTGCAGCAATGTCACCGGAGTAAACCGTTTGGATCTCTTCACGGTGGTTTGCGTGCATTTGCAGGATACGGCCTACGCGCTCACGTTTACCTTTGGTAGAGTTGAGAACATAAGAACCGGAACTCAGTACACCGGAGTATACGCGGAAGAAAGTCAGACGGCCTACATACGGGTCAGTCATGATCTTGAACGCAAGAGCAGAGAACGGACCGTTGTCGTCAGCAGGACGATCAACTTCTTCTTCAGTATCTGGCAATGTACCTTTGATTGCAGGGATATCTACCGGGGACGGCAGGAAAGTAACAACGTTGTCCAGCATAGGCTGAACACCTTTGTTGCGGTAAGAAGAACCGCACATTACCGGCGTCAGTTTGCACTCGATAGTACCCTTACGCAGAGCCATGCGGATTTCGTCGTTGGTCAGCTCTTCGCCTTCCAAGTACTTCATCATGAGCTCTTCGTCTTGTTCTGCAGCTGCCTCTACCATCGCCATGCGAAGTTCTTCGCAACGTGCCAGGATGTCAGCAGGGATTTCAGCGGAGTCAGAAGTTTTACCCAAGTCATCGGTATAAATGATTGCCTTCATTTCGATCAGGTCAACCATACCTTTGAATTGATCTTCTGCACCGATTGGATATTGGATAGCTACTGGATTTGCACCCAGGCGAGATTTGATCTGACCCAAGCACATATCAAAGTTAGCACCCATGATATCCATTTTGTTGATGTAGCACATGCGTGGTACGCCATAGCGGTCAGCTTGGCGCCATACGGTTTCGGTTTGCGGCTCAACGCCACCTTTTGCGTCAAAAACGGTTACAGCACCGTCAAGAACGCGCAGGGAGCGCTCAACTTCTACAGTGAAGTCTACGTGGCCTGGCGTATCGATAATGTTGATTCGATGGCCATTCCATTGAGCAGTAGTAGCAGCCGAAGTGATCGTGATACCACGCTCTTGCTCTTGTTCCATCCAGTCCATGGTTGCTGCACCTTCGTGCACCTCACCAATTTTATGAACGCGACCAGTGTAGAACAGAATACGCTCAGTAGTCGTCGTCTTACCAGCATCGATGTGAGCCATGATACCGATATTACGCGTATTCGGCAAAGAGAACTCGCGAGCCATTAGGTATGCTCCTTCCATACTCGAGTTTGAGAATAAACGGGTATCCAATACGGACACCCGATTCAATTCCTACCAGCGATAGTGAGCAAACGCTTTGTTCGCTTCAGCCATCTTGTGCGTGTCTTCACGCTTTTTAACTGCTGCACCGGTGTTGTTAGCAGCGTCCATGATCTCGTTAGCAAGACGTTGTTCCATGGTTTTCTCTCCACGGTTACGGGAGTAGTTAACCATCCAACGCAGGCCAAGAGTGGTACGGCGCTCCGGTTTTACTTCGATTGGTACTTGGTAGTTAGCACCACCTACACGGCGAGCTTTAACTTCCAGTACTGGCATTACGTTTTTCAGTGCTTCTTCAAACACTTCCATCGGGTTGCGACCTGTGCGCTCCTGGATGATGTCAAATGCGTTGTAGAGAATGTTCTGAGCTACACCACGCTTACCATCCAACATCAGGCGGTTAATCAAGCGAGTAACCAACTTGCTGTTGTGAATAGGATCAGGCAGCACGTCACGACGGGTTACAGGACCTTTACGAGGCATCGTATTCCCTCCTTCTTTTCGTTATAAAATCACGCCACTTCACAGGCGTTTTCTTATTTCTTTTTCGCTGCAGCTGCTGCTTGACCTGGCTTCGGACGCTTAGTACCGTACTTGGAACGACCTTGTTTACGGTTGTTCACACCAGCAGTGTCAAGTGCACCACGAACGATATGGTAGCGTACCCCTGGCAAGTCTTTTACACGACCGCCGCGCACCAGCACGACGCTATGCTCTTGCAGGTTGTGGCCAATACCACCGATGTAAGCTGTTACCTCGATTCCGTTAGTCAAACGCACACGAGCGTATTTACGCAACGCGGAGTTCGGTTTTTTCGGAGTCATGGTACCTACACGAGTGCAAACACCACGTTTTTGAGGAGAACTTTGGTTAGTTTGGCTTTTCTTGAAGCTGTTGTACCCCTTTTGAAGAGCTGGGGACTTCGACTTCACAACCTTATCCTCGCGACCTTTACGCACCAATTGGTTAATTGTAGGCATGATGTTACCTCCCTTCTTAATACCCAATCTTCAAGACCACAGATCCAGGTGAGTCATTTTTAGGTCAAATAGAAAGTCCTTGTCCAGCATTACGCAACGTGTAAGCCACAGACAAAAACATCGTTAACCACTTTTTTTAATCGCAGCAGTAGCCGCTCCCACTTCAATTCCGCACGCTTTACCTAAGCGATGCATGGAATCTACATGAATGACTGGAACACCCTTCTCTTTGCAAAGGAGCTCGACTTTTTGGGTCAAACGCTTATCTGCATCAACAGCGATATACACTGCTTCTACCTGTTGGTTTTCAACAGCCTTGATCGTCTGCTTAATGCCGATAGTCAAGTCCTTGGCCCGCTCGACTTTTTCATAAGACATGATTCTCATATCCTCCAAAGTACAGATGTCAGGCACACTTGAATATAATATCAGGTGGGCTAGTTGTTGTCAACGCCCATCTCATATTTTTATTTAGGAAAGCGCCCACCAATCGGTGATGGGCGCTTTTCCCGTAATTACTCTACAGAAACCGCTTCTTGCTCGGCTTTTGCTGCTTCCAGCTCTGCTTCGTAATCTACTTGACTAGCAACTTTTACATTGCGGTAACGAGACATACCGGTACCTGCTGGAACCAACTTCCCGATAATAACGTTCTCTTTCAAACCTAGCAAGCGGTCCACTTTTCCTTTGATCGCTGCATCGGTGAGAACACGGGTAGTTTCTTGGAAAGAAGCTGCCGACAAGAAGGAATCAGTCTCAAGAGATGCTTTTGTAATCCCGAGAAGAACCGGACGACCTACTGCTGGACTTCTGCCTTCCATGAGGGCTTTTGTGTTCGCTACTTCAAATTCTGGCACCTCAACATAGGAGCCTGGCAAGAGGTCTGTATCTCCGCTGTCGATGACGCGCAGTTTGCGCAGCATCTGACGAATCATAACCTCAACGTGCTTGTCGTTAATTTCTACCCCTTGCATACGGTAAACTTTTTGTACCTCTTGCAAGATGTAGTTGGAAACGCCGCGCATGCCGCGAACTTTGAGCATTTCTTTCGGGTCTACGGAACCTTCCGTGAGCTCATCACCAGCATTTAACTTCACACCAACAGAAACCTTGATGCGAGAGCCATACGGTGCTGCATACACTTTGTTTTCCGCTTCTCCACGCACTTCGATTTCGCGACGATCTTTCCCTTCGCGAATATCGACGACTTCACCATCGATCTCGGAGATGACTGCTTGCCCTTTTGGATTACGCGCTTCGAACAACTCCTGAATACGCGGCAAACCTTGGGTAATATCGTCTCCCGCAACCCCACCGGTATGGAAGGTACGCATGGTCAGCTGGGTACCCGGCTCACCAATGGACTGAGCAGCGATAATACCAACCGCTTCTCCCACTTCCACCTCGGCACCTGTCGCCAGGTTGCGTCCGTAGCACAGTTTGCAGACACCATGGCTGGTGCGGCAAGCAAGTACGTTACGGATATAGACGGAAGTAATGCCTTCTTTTTCGATATACTCGGCAACCTCTTCAGAGATCTCCTCATTGCGGTGCACGATGATTTCTTTCGTCTCAGGGTGGCGCAAAGTCTCGAAGCAAGTACGTCCTGTCAGACGGTCAGACAGCTTCTCGATCTCTTCTTTACCATCCTTGATCGCTGTTACACGGATACCTTTATCTGTTCCACAATCGGTTTCGCGTACAATCACGTCTTGAGCTACGTCCACCAGACGACGAGTCAGGTAACCCGAGTCCGCTGTACGCAAGGCCGTATCGGCGAGACCTTTACGCGCACCGTGCGTGGAGATAAAGTACTCCAATACCGTCAGACCTTCACGGAAGTTGGATTTAATCGGCAACTCAATGATTCGACCAGATGGGTTGGCCATCAGACCGCGCATACCTGCCAGCTGAGTGATCTGGGATACGTTACCGCGGGCACCGGAGTTCGCCATCATGTAGATCGCATTGAACTTATCCATCGCCTTCATCAGGACTTCTGTTACTTCATCCTTCGCTTTGGACCAGATGGAGATTACACGGTCATAACGCTCGTCTTCGGTAATTAAACCGCGACGGAATTGTGTCATGACAGTTGCAACTTTCTCATCTGCAGCATCAAGGATGTCTTTTTTCTTTCCTGGTACCGCGATGTCCGCTACGGCAATCGTGATACCTGCTTTTGTCGAGTACGTGAAGCCCAGTTCCTTGATCTTGTCGAGGATCATGGACGTTTTCATCGTACCAAAGCGACGGAAGCACTCGGAAATAATAGTTCCTAGGAAGCCTTTTTTTACAGCACCTGGGTCCGGGAGGTTCTTAATGAACTCAGAAACATTCGTACCTTTATCAAAGACAAAGCACTCATCTGGAACCATCGTTTGCAGGTTAGCTCTAGTCGGTGCATTGATAAACGGCATATCTGCAGGGAAGATTTCGTTGAAGATCACTTTCCCAACTGTCGTTACAATCAGTGCGTTCTCTTGACGCTCAGTAAAGCTGATTTTGTTCAGGCGTTTCGCTGGCAGAGCGATGCGCGTATGCAGGCTGATAAAGCCTTGCTGATAAGCGGCAATCGCATCGTGAGGATCGCGATAAATCGTACCCTCGCCTTTGTCACCTTCGCGTTCCAGTGTCAGATAGTAAGAACCAAGCACCATGTCCTGGGATGGTGTTACTACCGGTTTACCGTCTTTCGGGTTCAAGATGTTCTGCGCTGCCAGCATGAGGATACGAGCTTCCGCCTGTGCTTCAGCAGACAACGGAACGTGAACCGCCATTTGGTCACCGTCAAAGTCCGCGTTGTACGCTGTACAAACGAGTGGATGCAGACGGATCGCACGGCCTTCAACCAGAACTGGTTCGAATGCCTGGATACCCAGACGGTGCAAGGTGGGGGCACGGTTCAACAGTACCGGGTGCTCACGAATAACGTCCTCGAGAACGTCCCATACCTCTGGCTGAACGCGCTCAACCTTGCGCTTTGCGCTCTTGATGTTGTGAGCGAGGCCTTTGGAAACCAGCTCTTTCATCACGAACGGTTTGAAGAGTTCCAGTGCCATTTCTTTAGGCAAACCGCACTGATACATCTTCAGGTTAGGTCCTACAACGATAACGGAACGACCGGAGTAGTCAACACGCTTACCGAGCAGGTTTTGACGGAAACGACCTTGTTTACCTTTCAGCATGTGGCTGAGAGATTTCAAAGGACGGTTACCTGGTCCTGTTACAGGACGTCCACGACGACCGTTGTCGATGAGCGCGTCTACTGCTTCCTGCAGCATGCGTTTCTCGTTTTGTACGATAATGTCAGGAGCACCCAATTCGAGCAGGCGCTTCAGACGGTTATTACGGTTAATTACACGGCGGTACAGGTCATTCAGGTCGGAAGTGGCAAAACGTCCACCATCCAACTGAACCATTGGACGAAGCTCTGGCGGGATAACCGGCAGTACGTCGAGAACCATCCAATCCGGGTGGTTACCGGAGTTGCGGAATGCCTCGAGCACTTCCAGACGCTTGATCGCACGGTTGCGACGCTGACCTTGTGCCGTTTTCAAATCTTCTTTTAACGTTTCCACGTCTTTATCCAGATCGATTTCTGCAAGCAGGCGTTTGATCGCTTCTGCTCCCATCATCGCTTGGAAGGAGTGGCCGTATTTCTCACGATAGTTGCGATACTCTTTTTCGGAGAGCAATTGCTTTTTATCGAGAGGAGTGTCACCTGGATCGGTTACTACGTAAGAAGCAAAGTAGATTACTTCCTCCAGGGAACGAGGGGACATGTCGAGTACCAAGCCCATACGGCTTGGAATCCCCTTGAAGTACCAGATGTGAGAAACTGGGGCAGCCAGTTCAATGTGCCCCATACGCTCACGCCGTACTTTGGCGCGGGTCACTTCCACGCCACAACGGTCGCACACTACACCTTTATAACGAACGCGCTTGTACTTACCGCAATGACATTCCCAGTCCTTGGTTGGTCCAAAGATGCGTTCGCAGAACAAGCCGTCTTTTTCCGGTTTCAATGTGCGGTAGTTGATCGTCTCTGGCTTCTTCACTTCCCCGAAAGACCACGAACGGATCTTATCGGGGGAAGCCAAGCCGATCTTCATATATTCGAAGTTGTTCACGTCAATCACAGGGCGTTACCTCCCTTGGTACCGGAATCTTACTCTTCGTTCAAGCTTCCGCCTTCGAGTACGAGGTTCAGTTTTTCACCGTTACCTTCATCCTCGTCTTCCATTTCACGCATTTCAATCTCCTGCTCATCACCGGACAGAATCTTCACGTCCATACCCAAGCTCTGGAGTTCCTTAATCAATACTTTGAAGGACTCAGGAACACCTGGTTCTGGAACGTTTTCGCCCTTAACGATCGCTTCGTACGTTTTCACGCGGCCCACGACGTCATCCGACTTGACAGTGAGAATTTCTTGCAAGGTGTAAGCAGCACCGTATGCCTCCAATGCCCAAACCTCCATCTCCCCGAAACGCTGTCCACCGAATTGAGCTTTACCACCCAATGGCTGTTGCGTAACAAGAGAGTAAGGACCAGTGGAACGAGCATGGATTTTGTCATCGACCAAGTGAGCCAGTTTCAGCATGTATACACAACCAACTGTTACACGGCGATCAAATGGTTCACCTGTACGACCATCAAACAAGATCGTTTTTCCGTCACGATCCAGGCCTGCTTCTTCCAACGTTTCGAATACTTCTGCCTGACGCGCACCGTCAAATACTGGCGTTGCTACGTGGATACCCAGAAGCTTCGCTGCCATACCCAAGTGAGTCTCCAATACCTGACCGATGTTCATACGCGAAGGTACACCCAACGGGTTGAGTACGATCTCTACTGGAGAGCCATCTGGCAGGAACGGCATGTCTTCTTCCGCCATGATGCGGGCGATAACCCCTTTGTTACCATGTCGACCGGCCATTTTGTCACCCACGGAGATTTTCCGTTTTTGGGCGATGTAAACGCGAACCAGTTGATTTACGCCTGGTGGCAATTCGTCGCCATTCTCACGCGTAAATACTTTTACGTCTACGATGATACCGGAACCACCATGCGGTACGCGCAGGGATGTATCACGAACTTCACGAGCTTTTTCACCGAAGATGGCATGCAGAAGGCGTTCTTCTGCTGTCAGCTCAGTAACCCCTTTAGGTGTAACCTTACCAACGAGAATGTCGCCGTCCTGAATCTCCGCACCAACACGGATGATACCGCGTTCGTCCAGGTTTTTCAGAGCATCTTCCCCGACGTTTGGAATATCGCGAGTGATTTCCTCTGGACCCAGCTTGGTGTCGCGAGCTTCGGACTCGTATTCTTCAATATGGATAGACGTATACACGTCATCTTTAACAAGTTTTTCACTCAGAAGAATCGCGTCTTCGTAGTTGTATCCTTCCCACGTCATAAACGCGACGATCACGTTACGACCGAGAGCCAATTCACCTTTTTCAGTGGACGGGCCGTCCCCAACGATATCGCCTTTTTCAATCCAGTCTCCAGTGCTTACGATTGGACGCTGGTTGATGCAGGTACCTTGGTTGGAACGGATAAACTTGTGCATTTTGTACTTATCGAGATCGCCGGCAACTTTTCTGCCGTCGATTTCTTGGTAACGACGAATCCAGATTTCGCGAGCCGTTACGCGTTCTACTTGACCCGGATTTTTGGCTACGATCGCCACACCGGAATCTTGCGCTGCTTTATGCTCCATACCCGTACCGACAAACGGTGCTTGTGGAATCAAAAGCGGAACGGCCTGCCGCTGCATGTTTGAACCCATCAGTGCGCGGTTGGCGTCATCGTTCTCGAGGAACGGAATCAGCGCTGTCGCAACGGATACAACCTGCTTCGGCGATACGTCCATGAAGTCAACCTTGTCGCGCGGTACGCTCAAGATCTCACCTTTACGACGGCAGATAACCATGTCGTTTACGAAACGGCCATCTTGATCCAGTGGCTGATTCGCCTGTGCCACGTTGAACACGTCTTCCTCATCAGCAGTCAAGTAGCTGATATCAGTCAACACGAAGCCTGTTTCTGGATCTACTTTACGACGAGGCGTTTCGATGAATCCGTAATCGTTAATGCGTGCAAAGGACGACAAAGAGTTGATCAAACCAATGTTTGGTCCCTCTGGCGTCTCAATTGGACACATACGACCGTAGTGGGAATGGTGAACGTCGCGCACTTCGAAGCCCGCGCGCTCACGCGTCAAACCACCAGGTCCGAGTGCGGACAGACGGCGTTTGTGCGTCAGCTCAGCCAATGGATTTGTTTGGTCCATAAACTGAGACAGCTGCGAGCTACCAAAGAACTCCTTCAGAGATGCAATCACTGGACGGATGTTAATGAGAGCCTGCGGTGTAATTTGGTTTTGATCCTGGATGGACATGCGCTCACGAACCACACGCTCCATACGGGACAGACCAATACGGAACTGGTTCTGCAACAGTTCACCCACGGAACGCAGACGACGGTTACCCAAGTGGTCGATATCGTCTGTGGAACCTACACTGTGCAGGAGGTTCATGAAATAGTTGATCGCCGATACGATGTCCGCCGGCGTAATATGTTTGAAGGACTTATCTACATTTCCGTTTCCGATTACTTTGATGATCTTGCCATCTTCAATCGGAGAGAAAATATTGATAGATTGTAGATGGATTGCTTCATCTTCCAGAACGCCGCCATGCGTGCGAACGTCAATAAATCCGATGCTGCCTTCCAGAGCTGGCACAATGCGTTCCAATACACGACGGTCAATCATTTGACCGGCTTCGGCAAAAATTTCACCTGTAGTGGTATCGATCAATGTTTCAGCCAAACGTTGGTTGTACAGACGGTTTTTCAGATGAAGCTTCTTGTTCATTTTGTAACGACCAACAGAAGCCAGGTCATAGCGCTTAGGGTCGAAGAAACGAGAGATCAAGAGGCTCTTCGCATTTTCGACTGTTGGCGGCTCGCCCGGACGAAGACGCTCGTAGATTTCGATGAGCGCTTTTTCCGTAGAATCGGTATTGTCTTTTTCCAGCGTGTTCTTGATGTATTCATCTTCACCCAGCAAGTTGAGAATCTCGATGTCAGAACCAAAGCCCAACGCACGCAAAAGAACCGTTACCGGGATTTTTCGCGTACGGTCGATGCGGACATAAATTACGTCTTTCGCATCGGTCTCCAGCTCCAGCCAAGCACCCCGGTTCGGGATTACTGTAGCTGTAAACGTCTGCTTGCCGTTTTTGTCCACTTTGGTGTTGTAATATACACTGGGGGAACGAACAAGCTGGCTGACAATAACGCGCTCAGCACCATTAATAATGAAGGTTCCCGTTTCGGTCATGAGCGGGAAATCCCCCATGAAGACTTCTTGTTCCTTCACTTCTCCCGTCTCTTTGTTCAACAAACGTACCTTCACACGCAGAGGCGCCGCATAGGTGACGTCACGTTCTTTCGACTCGTCAACATCGTACTTCGGCTCTCCCAAGCTGTAATCAATAAACTCCAGCACGAGATTACCTGTGAAGTCCTGGATTGGCGAAATGTCTTGGAACATCTCACGGAGCCCCTCATCAAGGAACCACTGGTAGGACTTTTGTTGAATCTCGATGAGATTTGGAAGGCCCAGCACTTCGTTAATACGTGAATACGTACGACGCTGGCGGTGTCGGCCACTTTGAATCACTTTACCTGCCAACTTATTCACCCCTCAGGTTGTGTTTTCACACATAGAAACTCGGCATTCGGCAACTTTAAAATCGCAGACGAATGCCTAAAAATAAAAATGGGTTAAAGCAGTTTCAACCATTTTTAACCCAGAGAAACTCTATTTTAAAAGAATTCCCATGTTTTCACGCAAACATTCCTATCTCAGGAAAAAAGTAGAAAGGCTTGACAGACAGGGAATTGCTGAAAAATAGACATTTATCCCATATTGACATTTTATAATGCTATCACATTCAATTATTCACGTCAAGAAAACTTTTCTAATGATTTCTTCTTGCTTATTTGATTGCCCTGAATATGTGATAGCCCTTTTCCCGATCTACCTCTATTACTTCGCGGTACATTTCCTGCAGCTTCTTTAATGCAGATGGGGCGCCTTGTTTCTTTTGAATGACAACCCACATTTCTCCACCGTCAACCAACAGATCGTAACCTTCCACGAAAATGCGATGAACGATTTCCTTGCCCGCACGAATCGGCGGATTGGTCAGAATGACATCAAACTGCCCGCCTTGCACGCCGCTGTAGACATCACTCACTCGAACTTCAACATTTTTTATTCCATTTGCTTCTGCGTTACGACGAGCCAGGTTAACCGCACGCTCGTTCACGTCGATCATCGTCACCCGACCATGATCAGCAAGCTTGGCAGCCGTCAATCCCATCGGACCATACCCGCATCCCACATCGAGTACACGCGCATAACTGTCGATTTCCATGTTCTCGATGAGCAATACACTTCCAAAGTCAATCCGGTCTCGGGAAAAAACGCCGGCATCCGTTATGAAACGAAGTTCATTTCCACGGAGCTTGAACGTAAATTGCTGCTCATCATGTGCAGCGCCCGGTTGATTGGTATAGTAATGGTCTGCCACGTGTGATTCACCCTTCCTCATCGTTTACGAAAACCTCTATCATCAAAAGTTTATAGAAAATCCCCCTGCCGCAGGCAAGGGGATATCCTAAAGGAAGCTAACTTACTTTACTTCTACTTGTGCGCCAGCTTCTTCGAGTTTTGCTTTGAGAGCTTCTGCTTCGTCTTTGGAAACGCCCTCTTTGAGTGTTTTTGGAGCGTTGTCTACCAGGTCTTTTGCTTCTTTCAGACCCAAGCCAGTCAGCTCGCGAACAACTTTGATTACGTTGATTTTGGAAGCGCCGCCGCTTACCAGGTTAACAGTGAACTCAGTTTGCTCAGCAGCAGCTTCTGCTCCGCCACCAGCAACTACAGCTACAGGAGCAGCAGCAGTTACGCCGAATTCTTCTTCAATTGCTTTTACCAGATCGTTCAGTTCGAGAACGGACATGCCTTTAATGGCTTCCAAGATTTGGTCTTTAGACATTTGTAAATCCTCCATTCAAGGAATAGTATTTGTAAAACATTAACCGATCAGACGATTAAGCGCCTTGACCTTCTTTTTGTTCTGCCACTGCTTTGACTGCCAGTGCAACGTTGCGCATTGGAGCTTGCAGGACGGAAAGAAGCATGGACAAGAGACCTTCGCGGTTCGGTAGGGAAGCCAGAGCTTTAATTTGCTCAGCACCAACTACTTTACCCTCGATAACGCCACCCTTGATTTCCAGCTTGTCGTTTTTCTTAGCGAATTCAGCAATAACTTTCGCTGGAGCGATGATATCGTCTTTGCAGAACGCCAAAGCGTTCGGTCCAGTCAGATATTGATCCAGTTCAGTCAGGCTTTCCTTCTCAGTAGCCAAACGAGTCAAAGAGTTTTTCAACACTTGGAACTCAACACCAGCTTCACGCAATTGCTTACGGAGCTCAGTTACTTGTGCTACTGTCAAACCGCGGTAGTCAGCTACCACTGTAGTTTGGCTTTCGCGAAGCTTAGTTGCGATTTCATTGATCGCTTGTACCTTTTCTTCACGAATAACGGTTGGACGAATTTCTGCCATTGATTACACCTCCCGTGCTCTAATCCTAGAAAATGAAGAATGCCCTCGCAGACTCACGAGGGCATAATGCTATATCGTCAAAGGAAAACAGCGTTTCCTCATTCGTACATTACACGCCTCGGAGGGATATTAAGCGTTACTCTCACAAGCACCGCGCCTTCTGTCTACGGCATATTCTTTTCATCAACAGGGACTATCTTAACAACTCCCATAAAGGAAGTCAAGTGTCATTATTTTACAGCTACACGAACACCAGGGCCCATAGTAGAGCTCAGGGTTACATTTCTCATGTAAACACCTTTTGCTGCAGCTGGTTTCGCACGGTTCAGTGCATCCGTCAGAGCAGCCAAGTTGTCAGCCAGCTTGTCAGCATCAAAGGATGCTTTACCGATAGGAGCGTGGATGTTACCAGCTTTGTCTACGCGGTATTCAATTTTACCTGCTTTGATTTCGTTAACCGCTTTTGTTACGTCAAAAGTAACAGTACCGGTCTTAGGGTTTGGCATCAGGCCTTTTGGACCGAGTACACGACCCAATTTACCTACTTCACCCATCATGTCAGGGGTAGCTACGATAACGTCAAAGTCGAACCAGCCACCTTGAATTTTCGCGATCATGTCTGCATCGCCTACGAAGTCTGCGCCAGCTGCTTCAGCATCTTTTGCTTTTTCGCCTTTAGCGAATACGAGAACACGTTGTACTTTACCAGTACCATGTGGCAATACAACAGCGCCACGGATTTGTTGGTCAGCACGCTTAGGGTCTACACCCAAACGGAAAGCTGCTTCAACAGTTTCATCGAACTTAGCAGTAGCTGCTTTTTTAACCAGCTCAATACCTTCTGCTACTTCGTATACTTTGTTTTTATCAACGAGCTTTACAGCGTCTTGATACTTCTTACCTTTTTTCGCCATGATTAAATCTCCCTTCAATGTGGTCGTAGCGGTTGATCCTCCCACAGACAGGGGGGCACAACGTCTGTGCCCCCTTGCACTCAAGACAATTAGTCTTCGATTACGATACCCATAGAACGAGCTGTACCTTCTACCATGCGCATAGCCGCTTCTACGGATGCAGCATTCAGGTCAGGACGCTTCAGTTCTGCGATTTCACGAACTTTATCACGTTTCAGCGTAGCAACTTTTGTTTTGTTTGGTACGCCGGAACCGGACTCGATACCAGCAGCTTTCTTCAACAGAATTGCAGCTGGAGGAGTTTTTGTGATAAAAGTGAAAGAACGGTCTTCAAACACGGTGATTTCCACCGGAATGATCATACCTACTTCGCTTTCAGTGCGAGCATTGAATTCTTTACAGAATCCCATGATGTTTACACCAGCTTGACCGAGAGCCGGACCTACTGGAGGTGCAGGATTCGCTTTACCTGCTGGAATTTGTAATTTAATTACGCGGATAACCTTCTTAGCCACGTAAGACACCTCCTTACTTCACATGTGGTTATTACGGGGGAATGCCCCCTCCCACCGTTTTTTGAAAGTCTAGTAAAAGACTTCCGAATCTATAGTGAGAGTGCAAGAAACCCCAATTAATGTTGTGGGATTGTTAAAACAAAATGAAATGTACCACATAGCGCGATACTTTTCAAGTTGAATCCTAATCCAATTGTTGAACTTGTGTAAAGTCTAGCTCTACCGGTGTTTCGCGACCGAAGATGTCCACCAACACGCGAACCTTCTGCCTGTCCGGGTAAATCTCGATAATCTCCCCGGTGCGATTGGAAAACGGACCATCTGTGACGCGCACCATATCGCGGAGAGCAAAATCGATTCTGATCTTGGGAATTTCGATTCCCATTTGCTTGAGAATCGTATCGGCCTCTTCAGGACGCAGCGCTGTCGGTTTAGAGCCAGCACCCGTGGATCCGACAAAGCCGGTAACCCCAGGGGTGTTGCGCACGACATACCAAGAGTCGTCCGTCATCACCATTTCAACAAGGACGTATCCAGGAAACACTTTTTTCGTGACGGTGCGCTTCTTACCATCCTTGGTTTCCACCTCTTCTTCAGTGGGAACAAGAACGCGAAAGATCTTGTCTTCCATGCCCATCGACTCGAGTCGCTTCTCCAGATTGGTTTTCACCTTGTTTTCGTAACCTGAGTACGTATGAAGTACATACCATGCTTTTTCCATATCCAACAGGACGATAACCGTCCGTCCCTCCTAAGACTTGCATAATTACGTTCCTAGAATCAAATCGATCAAGCGCGAGATACCCAAATCAACGACGAAGAAGAATACTGCCAGGAGCATAACCGTAACAAGAACAACGAGCGTATAGGTCGTCAATTCTTTACGGTTAGGCCAACGGACTTTCTTTAGTTCGGACATTACGTCACTAAAAAAACCACCGGTACGGCGAAAACTGGCTCCGATTCGTGATAAAAAACCCACTTTGCCACCCCCTGACTTCGTCGCATCAACCATTACTTCGTCTCGCGATGAAGGGTTTGCTTCTTGTCACGGGAGCAATACTTTTTCAGTTCAACACGTTCAGTAGTGGTGCGCTTGTTCTTTGTGGAGATATAGTTACGCTCGCCACACTCGGTGCACGCCAACGTGATGTTTACTCGCATTTATTGCCACCTCCATCTCATTTCAAACCTGCTATTAGTTAAAAGTACCCCGATGATTAATAGTACGGGAAAACCGCTACTTTTTCCAGACCATTTCATTCACCTAAGTAACCATAGAACAGAGAGATAAGAGTCTATGGCTACCTAAATAAATTTATCATACCGAAATACCCATGTCAAACAAAATGACTTGACAACCAGAAGTCCTTTTGCTTCCAAAATAAAAAGAGAGATTCTCTCTTACAGATGAATCTCTCTTCCTTCTAAATAGCGCTCTAGCTTGCGCTTGACTCTCTGTAATGCATTATCGATAGACTTGACATGACGCTTCAGTTCCACAGCAATCTGCTGATAGGATCGTCCGTCCAAGTAAAGCATGAGAACCTGGCGCTCCAAGTCACTCAAGATTTCACTCATCTTGCCTTCGATGTCATCGAATTCTTCCCGATTGATAAACAATTCCTCTGGATCGGTCACCTTGGTTCCCGAGATCACATCGAGTAGTGTACGGTCAGAATCTTCATCGTATATAGGCTTGTCCAATGAGACGTAAGAATTGAGCGGGATGTGCTTTTGGCGTGTCGCCGTCTTGATCGCGGTAATGATCTGACGGGTAATACACAGCTCGGCAAATGCCTTGAACGACGTGAGCTTGTCTCCTCGGAAGTCGCGAATAGACTTGTACAGTCCGATCATCCCTTCCTGCACGATGTCTTCGCGGTCAGCCCCAATAAGAAAATAGGATCTCGCTTTGGCACGGACGAAGTTCTTGTATTTGTTGATCAAATACTCCAAAGCTTCGGCGTCATTATCGCGAACCAGGTCGACTACTTCTTCGTCGGTCATTAGTTCATATTGGGCATGTTTTAACTCCTTGAGGTCAACACTCACAAATGATCCCTCCGCCAACCGGTTTCTCCAATAGATAGCGCTATTATACATGATGCCGTAAAAAAGCGTCAACCGAATCCAAGTTATTCCCTTCTCCATTTTTCGAATATTTTCGCTATTTCATCATTCAGCGCAATCCGCCTGGAGAAGCCGTCTTCCTTCGTTTTTTCGACTTGTTTCTTGATTTCTTTCCCCGCATTTTCCATATCGAGCAACAACTCCCGGGCAGATTTGCGCAAAGCTCCCTGCCCAAATATGACACGTTGTGACGTATAGTCAGAAGTTGCCACATAAATTTGTCGATTTTTATTGTGAAATTGAGAGACTAACTGCTCGATTTTTTCGTCAGCCGTCTCCTTTTTCTTCGTGAAATAAACTTCAACCTGGAAGTCTTCCATTTGACGGCCAATGCCAGGAACGTTGTACGCATCAAAGACAATGATGACCTTCACACCAGTGTAGCTCTGGTACTCTGCCATTTTTGCGATTAATTGATCACGCGCCTCGTCCATCCGCTCTTGATCCTTCAGCAGGCGCAGATCGGGCCAGGCGCCGATGATATTGTATCCATCTACGATCAACAGCTGCTTGGCTTTTCGTTTCGCCATGTCATTTCACCCGAGTCGGGATTGGACTCCTGGAGCGATAGACTTCATACATCAACAAGGCAGCTGCTACAGAAGCGTTGAGTGAGGTAACATTGCCCGCCATCGGAAGGCTGTACAGAAAATCACAGTTTTCCCGCACGAGGCGACTCATACCTTTTCCTTCGCTGCCAATGACAATCGCGAGTGGCATCGTATAGTCACCCTGGCGGAAATCTTGTTTGGCACTCGCGTCTGTTCCTGCGATCCAAACACCGCGTTCTTTGAGCTCTTCCATGGTACGAACCAAGTTCGTCACTCGCGCTACTGGCACGTAGTTGATCGCCCCTGCCGAAGCTTTTGCTACCGTTGCCGTAAGACTGACAGAACGTCGTTTTGGAATGATGACACCATGAGCACCGACTGCATCGGCTGTCCGCATGATGGAACCGAGGTTATGCGGATCTTCCAGCTCGTCCAACAGCAAAATGAACGGCGCCTCGTTTTTTTCCTCTGCCCGCTTTAAAATATCGTCTATCTCTACGTAATCGTAAGCAGCAACAGAAGCCACTACACCCTGATGGTTGTCCGTCGACACGAGCTGATCCAGCTTTTTGCGATTCGCCGTCGTCACAATGACACCCTGTTCTTTCGCCAAGGCATAGACAGGTCCCATCAGATTTTTATTCGTTCCCTCTGCAATCCAAATCTTATTAATCGTACGACCTGATCGCAAAGCCTCGATGACGGGGTTTTTCCCCAGAATCCATTCTTCACTCATTTCATGATTCTCCTTCCACTATGGCAAAAGCCTGCTGCACAATTTCAGCGATCCGCTCTTCTTTTCCACTCAAGTACAGGTACCCGATCAATGCTTCAAAAGCCGTTGCATGACGGTAGTCGATAATATCGGCGTTTTTGGCACTGGAGCCGGATTTGGCATTCCGCCCCCGCTTCACTACATTCAATTCTTCCTCCGGCAATGCGGGCATTAACGTCAACAACACATTGGCCTGTGCTTTCGCTGAAACATAGCTGTTGGCCGCCTTGTGGAGCTGGTTTGGTTTAACCAGCCCCTTGGCGATCAAATGATACCTGACACAATGCGAATAGGTAGCATCCCCGAGGAAGGCAAGCACGAGTGGATTTGTCAGATTAGGATCTCGGGTTAGTTCTTCTTTTTGCATCTATTTTCTTCGGCCCCTTACTTTCGACGCCAGCGAACACCTTGTGGCGTGTCCTCCAGCACGATTCCTTTTGCTGCGAGCAGATCGCGGATTTCGTCAGAACGGGCAAAGTCTCTTGCTTTGCGAGCTTCTGTGCGCTCTTCGATCAACGCATCAATCTCACTATCCAACAGCTCCTGCTCTTCTGCAATTTCAAGACCAAGAACCTCCGTCAACTCCACCAACAAATCCATGTACGCACGAACTTCGGTTTCGCCTACATTTTGATAACGCAAATACAGGTTGGCTTCCTTCACAACGTCAAAAATAACGGTAATGGCATTAGCTGTATTGATATCATCATCCATCTCAGCAACGAAACGCTCGCGAAGCTCTCCAATAATTCGTGCCTGCTCCTGTGCCTGCTCATTCGGCTCTTCTGCGCGCACAGTATCCAGACGATGGGAAAGATTCGTATACGCAGTCTTGATTCTCTCCATTCCATTGGCCGCCTGTTCGATCAACTCTTCACTAAAATTGATCGGGTTGCGATAGTGCCCCTGAAGCATAAAGAAGCGAATTAATTGACCGCCGAATTTCTCCGAAAGTTCGCGTGCAAGCAAGAAATTCCCGAGGGATTTGGACATTTTTTCGTTATCGATATTGAGCATCCCGTTGTGTAGCCAATAACGAGCAAAGACTTTACCCGTAAAGCACTCCGACTGGGCAATTTCATTTTCGTGGTGTGGGAACACAAGGTCTGTTCCGCCCGCATGAATATCGATTTCCTCACCCAAAAACTTCAGGGCCATTGCCGAGCACTCAATATGCCATCCTGGCCTTCCTTCGCCCCACGGACTGTCCCAGGTAACTTCTCCGGTCTTGGCCGCTTTCCAAAGTACGAAGTCCAGGGGATGTTCCTTTTTCTCGTTGATTTCTACACGAGCACCTGCCTGCAAATCATCCAACGGTTGATGCGAAAGCTTTCCGTATTCCTGAAAACGTCCCGTGCGGAAATAGACGTCACCTTCACTCTCGTAGGCAAAGTCTTTTTCAATCAGCCCTTGCACGAATTCAATGATCTCTGGAATTGTCTGCATCACTCGCGGTTGAATATCCGGTGGCGATACGTTCAGTGATTTCAGATCAGCATTGTACGCATCTGTGTATCGATCAGCCACTTCTTTGACAGTGACACCTTCCTGATTCGCCACACGAATCAGTTTGTCATCTACGTCCGTAATATTTTGCACGAATGTCACTTCGTATCCACGATATTTCAAGTAACGGCGCAGTGTATCAAATACAATGGCAGGGCGCGCATTTCCAATGTGGATGTAGTTGTACACGGTCGGGCCGCACACGTACATTTTTACCTTTCCTGGCTCCAATGTGTGAAACGGTTCCTTTCGCCGCGTCATCGTGTTAGTCAGCTGAATGCCCATCGTTCTTTTTATCCTCCCTCAAAAGCTCCAATTCTTTACGTAATTGATCAATTTCCTTTTGCATCATACGAATCGTATCCGCTACCGGGTCTGGCATGTTTACATGGTCCAGATCATTTTTGACCCGCTTGCCATCCTGGATGACGATGCGTCCCTTGATTCCTACTACGGTCGAGTTAGGCGGTACCTCCTGCAAGACAACGGCACCAGCCCCTATCTTTGAATTATCGCCAATTTTGAAGGAGCCCAACACCTTTGCTCCCGTTGCAATAATGACATCATTGCCAATCGTAGGGTGACGCTTTCCTTTTTCTTTACCTGTTCCCCCGAGTGTAACCCCTTGATAAATCGTTACATTGTCTCCGATTTCGCACGTCTCTCCGATCACAACACCCATGCCATGGTCAATGAACAGGCCGCGGCCAATTGTTGCGCCCGGGTGAATCTCAATTCCCGTGAAAAAACGGGATAGTTGAGAGACAATTCGGGCGAGTGTACACAGCTCAGCCTTCCAGAGCCTGTGGGCAATCCGGTGCCCCCATATCGCGTGCAAACCGGAATAGGTCAAAACGACTTCCAGCGTACTTCGCGCAGCCGGGTCTCGTTCAAAAACAGCATGAATGTCATCTCTCATCTGTGCTAACATTTTTGGGTGGCACCTCCTGCCTGATTTACCTGCTCACGTTCAACCTCAGTGTCAGGGTTCAAAAAGTTGTCTTTTCAGCATCGAGAAAGTAGCGAGAACCTGAAGAAGGAGGAGCGGAGTGTAGTGTAGGAGACCTACATGAGCACCGGACTTCGAAGGTGAACGCTACTTTCGAAGTCGAATACGCTTCCAGGACTACATCGTGATCAAAAGACGACTTTTTGAACTACCTTTTCAAAAAAATAAAAAACGTCCCTATCCCCTCAAACACGAAGGGACAGAGACGGGTTTACCGTGGTTCCACTCTGCTTAGATCGTCATCACTGTCACTAAAAACTCACAACAGTCATGAGCAAATCTCGCTCATATCCCGATAACGGCGGGAAGCCGATGGCGCCTACTGATATCTTTTCAAAAAGATAGGTTCAGCTCATTGCTCACAGGGGCATTTCCATACAGGGCACACCAGATGGCTCTCACCTATCCATCCTCTCTGTAGATGTGCAGACTGTTGTACTTCTCCTGATCGTCGCATTCATTATTTATAAAAGAAAACCAGCCAATACTTACTGACCGTTTGCAATTACTTGCTCTGCACGTGCAATCACCTTGTCGCGTCCAAGCAGATACAACGTCTCCGCCAGATCGCGACCATGCGCCTGACCAGTTGCTCCTACGCGGACCGGCATGAACAATGCCTTGCCTTTGTGACCGGTTTCCTTTTGCACGTCTTTGAGTACCGCTTTAATAACATCCACATTATATGCATCCTGGGCAGAAAGGTGTTTCACAAAGGAAGCAAGTACTTCCGGCAATTGTGGTTCTTTCAGCACCAAAGTTGCTTCTTCATCGTACACCACTTCGTCAAGGAAGAAAAGAGCTGCCAACGGAACGATTTGCGCACAGTAGGACATTTGCTCTTGGTACAAGCCTACGATACTGCGAACCCATTCGCGCTTCTCAGCAGACAGATTCTCTTCGATGAAGCCAGCTTTTTGCAGATGCGGGATACACATATCTGTGATCATATCCAGCGGTTGGCGCTTCAAATAGAAGTTGTTCATCCAGTTCATCTTCGTTGCATCAAACACAGCTGGCGACTTGTTCACGCGGTCCATGGAGAACAGCTTGATCAGATCTTCCATTAAGAAAATCTCTTCTTCGCCACCTGGTGACCATCCCAAAAGTACAAGGAAGTTCACGATTGCTTCTGGCAAGAAGCCGAGGTCACGGTACTGTTCAATGAACTGAAGAATACTCTCGTCGCGCTTGGACATCTTTTTGCCATCTTGGTTGAGGATCAGTGCCAAGTGAGCAAAGTCAGGCGCTTCCCACCCAAACGCTTCATAAATCATCAATTGACGAGGCGAGTTGGACAGATGCTCTTCTCCACGAATGACGTGGCTAATTTTCATCAAATAGTCGTCCACTACAACGGCAAAGTTGTATGTAGGAATTCCATCCGGACGACAAATAACGAAATCGCCCATCTCGTTGGAGTTGAATGTTACCTGGCCACGAATCAGGTCGTTCACAACATACTCGCGATCATCCTGAACGAGGAAGTGAATGGATGGCACTCGTCCTTCTGCTTCGTACTGAGCACGCTGCTCGTCCGTTACATGACGGTGCTTTTCCAGAATGCGTGGTGTTTCTCCACGCGCGAGCTGTTCTTCACGTTCTGCATCCAGCTCTTCTTTTGTCGCGTAGCAGTAGTACGCTTTGCCTTCTGCCAGCAGTTGATCGATATATTTCCGATAAATGTCCAGGCGCTCTGTTTGACGGTACGGTCCATATGGTCCACCAACATCTGTACCTTCTTCCCATGTTACGCCGAGCCATTTCAGGTTTTTCATTTGTTCTTCGTCCGCATTTTCCTTATTGCGCGTTTGGTCCGTATCTTCAATCCGAACGATGAACGAACCACCGTGATGTTTCGCAAAAAGATAATTGAAGAGCGCTGTTCGCGCACCGCCGATGTGTAAATGCCCCGTAGGACTCGGCGCATAACGAGTGCGAATTTCTTTCGCCATTGGTAGCACCATCCTTATGAATGTAAAAGGCTATAACCTTGACTTAAGTAAAAACGTATCTAAGGCTTTATGTTACACCTTGCCCTTCTACTTGACAAGCAAGCATACTGCCTGGGCAGCGATTCCTTCTCCTCTGCCTGTAAAACCGAGTTTCTCCGATGTCGTCGCCTTCACATTCACTTGCGAGAGATCGTCTGCTTCCAGCACGCGTGCAATGACTTCACACATTTGCGGGATGTACGGCGCCATTTTCGGCGCTTGGGCAATGATCGTTGCATCCACGTTTCCTAATCGGTAGCCGCGCTCCCGAACCAACTTCCATACATGCTCCAGCAGCTTTACGCTATCCGCATCCTTAAAAGCCGGGTCTGTATCTGGGAAATGACGGCCAATATCCCCTTCACCAATCGCTCCAAGAATCGCATCACTAATCGCATGGAGGAGAACATCCGCGTCAGAATGCCCTAGCAAGCCTTTTTCATACGGGATGGTGACGCCTCCGATAATGCATGGACGCCCCTCTACTAATTGATGCACGTCAAAACCTTGTCCAATACGCATGAGCTACTCTCCCTTTCGTTTCCGCAATATCTCTTCACCAAACCACAGATCGTCTGGCGTCGTAATCTTAATGTTCTCATAGCTTCCGTGAAGAATCGATACCGGATGACCCAGCCACTCAACCAGCATCGCATCATCCGTACCCAGTTTCCCCGCTGCCTCCGCTGCCTCATGTGCCTCTCGCAATAAAGACATACGAAAAGCTTGTGGGGTTTGAACCGCCCACAAGCTCTCCCGTGCCGGGGTTGACTCTACAAGTCCTTTTGCCCCCACCACTTTAATCGTATCTTTGACAGGTACTGCCATGATCGTTGCTTGATCTTGTTGCACCTGTTTGATCATATCACTGATCTGTTTGCGAGTGACGAAAGGACGCGCAGCATCGTGAACCAGTACGTAATCGCAATTTGCGGATAGTGATGCCAAGCCATTTCTCACACTGTCTTGTCGCTCTGCTCCACCCAGAGTAACCACAACCGTCAGCTTTTCAACCGAGATCAAGGTCATTACTTCTGCGTGGTCTGCTTCACTCACCACCAGCACGACTTCATCAATGTCGGGATGAGTAGCAAAAAGACGTACCGTATGAGCCAAGATCGGCTCGCCCGCAAGCGGTAACCACAACTTATTTCGTTGTCCACCCATTCGTTTACCCGAACCGGCTGCAACGATCACGACACCCGTACTCACTGATTCATCCCTCTCCTGTTGTCTTTTCTATAACGCTCGTTCCAGCAACTTTGGTTTGGCAAAGATCATACGTCCTGCTGAAGTTTGCAGCACACTCGTTACGAGAACATCGACGTCGTTTCCGATGTACTCTCGTCCGCCCTCTACAACAATCATCGTGCCATCGTCCAGATAAGCGACACCCTGACCGTGCTCTTTCCCATCCTTGATGACTTGAACGTTCATCTCTTCTCCAGGTAAAACTACGGGCTTGACTGCATTCGCCAAATCATTGATGTTCAAAACCGCAACACCTTGCAGCTCACATACCTTGTTCAGGTTAAAGTCGTTTGTTACGACCTTTCCGCCAATGAGCTTAGCGAGCTTGATAAGCTTGCTGTCCACCTCGGACACTTCTTCAAAATCGCCTTCCCAAATCTGGACCTTTACCTTCATTTCTTTTTGAATCTTGTTCAAGATATCCAGACCACGACGACCGCGGTTTCTCTTCAGTACATCGGAGGAATCGGCGATATGCTGCAACTCCTCTAGCACAAATCCCGGAATGACCAGTACCCCTTCCAGAAAGCCGGTACGGCAAATATCTGCGATGCGTCCGTCAATGATGACACTGGTATCGAGAATTTTATTTTCCAAGGTAGTGGCAGATGTTGCACTTTCCTTTTTCTTATCCTTACGTCCAATCGAAAATACCGACATAATCTCGTCCCGCTTGCGAAACCCTACCTGGAAGCCCAAATAACCAAGCAACCCGGAAACAATTAACGGCAAAAGATCTCCTACAAATGGAATCGGAATTTTACTGATGGGCAGGAATAATAAGAATGCAATAATAAGACCACTAATCAACCCCATCGCTCCGAACATCACATCGACAACCGGCATTTTGACGAGTGTCTCTTCACCCCATCGAACGATGCGCAGAACATAATCCACAACCCAATTTGCTAAGAAGAAAAACAAGATGGCACCCAGTATAGCTCCAATATATTGCGATCCGGCTACTACACCAAAGTTTAACAATGGATCGAGCAACGAGAACAGTTCGTCACCAAATCGATACCCCAATCCGCCACCAATCAAAACAAAAATGAATTTTCCTACTCGGCGTAACATGCCTTCACCTCCTTTTACTAATATAGACAGAAGCCTAAGAGTAAAAACCTATTTTTTTCCAAATCATTATAATGCTTCATTTTACTTTCCCTCACTATAGCAAAAAAGATTTTGCCATGTCAAATAGCCAAAAATTTTAACATAGTTGTCATTTTCTCGTCAACCCGGGAACACTCGTTTCCTTCGATGATAAATTGACAGGGAGCTGGCTCCCTTCTTATAATGTCAGTATCGTAATGAGAGAAAATTTTGACGATACCAACAGCCTAAAGCAGAGGTGAACCAGATGGACAATCGAAACATAGACGACTTTCAAACGCAAGTATCCGAGCTTTTGATCAGACATCGTAGCGTACTGGACGTCATGTCCAAAGTTCAGGAAACGGCATCCCGCATTAACCGTTCACTGACAAAAGCCATCACCGAATGCGGCTGTGTCGAAGTGGTTGCCAAAAAACAGACGTACGATTCGAACAAGAATCTGGAGGACAACAAGTCCCATTTGGACACCCACTTTAACGGACCGTTGTGCGAGCATTGTCGCGATGTAGTTACTGCCGAGCTTGGCAAAAACCTCTTTTACCTCACTGCCTTGTGCAATATTACTGACATTAAGCTAGAAGATGTGCTTCAAAAAGAATCCAACCGACTGAATACTTTGGGTGTCTTCAATCTGTCTTAAAAGTCCGTTACTCGTATTACGAATGAACCCTAAAAAAAGTTGCATACAAAAAAGAAAAACCCGCACATTGAAGTGTGGGTTTTTTTATGCCGTAACTATTCAAACGGTACGGATTCTTCCTCTTTGTTTTTACGCTTGCGTAATTTTTTGACAAGAAAGTCAACGTTTTTTTTTATTCCGTACAGTGCATAAAAAGCGAGTGGCAGGAAGACGATTTTTGGAAATTGCTGCGGATACTTAATCGCTACAACAACCACAATCGCGATGATAATGGGTGTGATCCAGTAAGCAGACTTTGGAATCCCCACTTTTTTAAAGTTAGGATACTTGACCTTTGATACCATTAAAAAGGCAAGCAGCAACATACTTACGGCGAGCAATACCGGAGTGAACACTTGGTGATAGAGTGCGAGCGTAGCAAGCACGCCTCCCGCTGCCGTAATCGGCAAACCGATGAAATACCCCGGAACCCCGGCCTGTACGTTAAAACGCGCCAAACGCAGCGCACCACAGATCGGAAAAATGGCTGTAATGAGAATCCCAAGCAAATCAAAGTGTTGCAAGACGACAACATACATGATGAACGCTGGCGCAATCCCAAATGTAATAACGTCAGAAAGTGAATCCAATTCCTTCCCGAACTCACTTTGGGCATTCAACATACGAGCTACACGTCCATCCAGCCCGTCTGCCAGCATACCAATGATCACTGTGATCGCTGCATATTCGACGTATTGATCGCCTCGAAACGCAAGAATAATTGCTAAAACTCCCAGAAACAAGTTGCTTACGGTTAGTATGTTCGGTAACGATTTCACGAACATAGACTACCTCCTGATTTCTTTTGCATAAGGAGCAGGTTATCCTGTCGACCTTGTTTTTATCCAAGTCCCCTAGGCAAATGTTGAATACAAATAATGCCTTTATCCTATTCTACTTTAAATGTGTCTGTCAATGAACACTTGTTCTTGAATTCGTTTCAGCCCCTCTTTAATCGCTCTCGCTCGGACCTCTCCAATGCCTTCCACCTCGTCTAATTCCTGAATCGTTGCCATCATGATTCGCGGCAGATGATGAAAATGCTCTACCAGATTTGAGATGATCGTAACGGGCAAACGCCGTATCTTGTACAGGATCCGATACCCTCTAGGGGAAACGGATTCATCCAGCATACTGACATTGGAGGAATACCCCAGCGTTCGCAAAAAAGAAGTGAGCTCCAGCATTTCCTCCGAGTTCAATTTTTTCATGTCCCGCAGCACGAGATCAGGTGAATAGGATGCATCTCTGGAATAATCCCGAATAAACATATGGGCCTCTTCCTCAATGTTTGAAACCAGTTCCTCCAACTGCATACTGACGAGCCTTCCTTCTATCCCTAGCTCACATATGTATTTGGAGACCTCAGTCTTAATACGTAACACCATCTCAATCCGTTGCAAAACCGAGGCAACTTCGTGTAACGTAACGAGCTCCTCGAATTCTAACGCACCGAGATTCGTCAATGTTTGATCAAGCACAGCCTTGTATTTCTCAAGGGTAGATACAGCCTGATTCGCCTTGGCCAAAATGACGCTGATTTCGCTTAAGACATACCGGAAATTCCCCTGGTACAGCGTGATCACATTGCGGCGCTGCGAGATAGCAATGACCAGATGATTCGTTTGGATGGCTGTCCGTTGCGCTGTACGATGCCGTGTCCCCGTCTCGCTCGTGGGGATTGAGGAGGGTGGGAAGATTTGCGTATTCGCGTACAGGATGCGTTTTGCGTCTTCACTTACTATAATCGCCCCATCCATCTTCGCTAATTCATACAAATGGGCAGGAGAAAAATCACAATTGATGGAAAAACCGCCATCGACAATCGTCTTCATCTCTGGACCGCACCCAATGACGATCAAGCCCCCAGTTTTTGCCCGTAAAACATTTTCCAACCCTTCACGAAGCTGTGTGCCGGGTGCCACGAGACGAAGCACATCACCGATTTGCGGAGCTCTTTTGATGTTCCCCTGCATGCCCACTCCTACCTCCTTATCACCTCGTTCAACGCATCCGCAATATTGCTCACACCAATTACTTGAATGTCTGCTGGCGCATCCAGACCACGGATGTTTTTCTCAGGGATGATGACACGCCTAAAGCCTAACTTATGTGCTTCTCGTACTCGTTGCTCAATACGGGAGACACCGCGCACCTCACCAGTCAAACCAATTTCTCCGATAACGACATCATGCGGATTGGTAGCGTGGTCACGGAAACTGCTTGCAATGCTTACGGCAATCGCCAAATCAACCGCTGGCTCATCCAATCTGACCCCACCTGCTACGTTTACATAAGCATCCTGATTTTGCAGCATCATGCCCATGCGCTTTTCTAACACTGCCATGATCATCGCCACACGCTGATGATCGACCCCTGTTGCCGTTCTCCGAGGGGTTACAAAGCTGGTCGGGGCAACGAGAGCTTGCAGCTCAACCAAGACGGGACGTGTGCCCTCCATACTGGCTACGACTGTCGAACCCGCAACACCAAATGGACGCTCTGCCAAAAATATCTCAGAGGGATTCGCCACTTCCTCCAAACCGCGATCCTTCATCTCGAAAATACCGATTTCGTTTGTCGAACCAAAACGGTTTTTGACGGCGCGCAAAATTCGAAACGTATTGTGGCGCTCCCCTTCAAAATAAAGAACAGCATCCACCATATGCTCAAGCATACGCGGACCGGCGATAGAGCCTTCCTTGGTAACGTGACCGACAATGAAGGTCCCAATCCCTTTCCCTTTTGCAATCCGCATCAATTGGGCAGTCGCCTCCCGCACTTGTGCGACACTTCCAGCAGCCGATTGGATCGTTGGGTGAAACACGGTCTGGATCGAGTCAATAATTAGCACATCCGGGTCTACTTGATTAATATGCTGTTCGATCAAATCCAAATCATTTTCTGCCAATACAAACATCGGCGGCGTTTGCAAATGGAGTCGATCCGCGCGAATTTTGATTTGCTTTGCCGACTCTTCTCCAGATACATAGAGAACCTTCGCCCCTTGATGAGCCAAGGCAAAAGATGTCTGCAAAAGCAATGTCGATTTTCCAATTCCGGGGTCTCCCCCAACCAAAATGAGTGAGCCCGGAACAAGTCCTCCACCAAGTACACGATTCAATTCTCCGATTGTCGTATCCATACGTGGATCTTCTTCACTGGCTACCTGGGTCAATGGAATCGCAGATTGGCGCTGGCCGCCGCTCATCCCTTCGTGACGATGTGCATTTTTTACCGTCACTTCCTCCACCAAGGTGTTCCAGCTGCTGCAGCCTGGGCATTTTCCCATCCATTTTGGTGATTCATAGCCACATTCTTGACACGCGTATTTCGTTTTATACTTTGACATAGTCGCACCCTCACTTGGATTTCTTTCTCTACTTTTATCATAATTACGCACCCAAAAAAAGAATACCTCCCGAATCAGGAGGCATTCTATTACGTTTCAACCCAGCTTATGATTTCGTTTTTTCGAGGCGCTTGACAACCAGCTTGCCTTCTTCGGCTTCGATATTGACGGTATCGCCTTTACTGATCGTGCCCTTGAGCAATTCCTCGGACAAATTATCCTCGATGTGGCGCTGGATAGCACGACGCAGAGGACGTGCACCATAAGCCGGATCAAAGCCTTCTTTTGCCAATACTTTCTTGGCTTCTTCGGTCAATTGGAAATCAATGTCTTGCTCTTTCAAACGTTTACGCAGCTCATCTGTCATGAGAGATACGATTTGCTCGATGTGCTCTTGCTCCAAGGAGTGGAACACGATGACTTCATCGATACGGTTCAAGAACTCAGGACGGAAGCTTTTCTTCAGCTCATCCATGACTTTGTCTTTCATATCCTGATACTTTCTTTCCGAATCGTTGGTCGTGAAGCCGAGCGTCGTATTTTTCTTGATCATGCTGGCTCCGACGTTGGAAGTCATAATGACAACCGTGTTGCGGAAATCAACGGTACGTCCCTTGGAGTCTGTCAGACGACCATCATCCAATACTTGTAAGAGGATGTTGAATACGTCTGGGTGAGCTTTCTCGATTTCGTCCAGCAAAATGACGGAGTAAGGCTTGCGACGCACTTTTTCGGTCAGCTGACCGCCTTCGTCAAAGCCTACGTAGCCAGGAGGGGCACCTACCAGACGAGCGGTGGAATGCTTCTCCATGTACTCGGACATATCTACACGAATCATTGCATCCTCGTCACCGAAAAGCGTCTCTGCCACGGCACGAGCCAATTCAGTTTTACCCACACCAGTAGGTCCCAGGAAGATAAACGAGCCGATCGGGCGTTTTGGGTCTTTCAGACCAGCACGGGCACGGCGAATCGCACGCGAGATGGATTTGACTGCTTCATCTTGACCAATGACGCGATCGTGCAAAATTTCTTCCATCTTCAGCAAGCGCTCTGTTTCTTCTTCCTTCAGCTTCAACACAGGAATACCCGTCCAGCTCGCCACTACTTGTGCGATGTCTTCCGGAGTAACCTCCATGTTCAGCTGACCTTGGCGCTCTTTCCAGTCTTTTTTCGTTTTATCCAGTTCTTCACGCAGTTTTTGTTCCTGATCGCGAAGTGCTGCTGCTTCCTCGAACTCTTGTGATTGCACGGCAGCGTCTTTTTCCTTGCGCACCTCTTCCAGTCGTCCCTCCAGCTCTTTGAGGTTGGGTGGAACCGTAAAGGATTGCAAGCGAACTTTGGATGCCGCCTCGTCGACCAAGTCGATGGCCTTGTCAGGCAGGAAGCGTTCCGTAATATAGCGGTCAGACAGTTTTACTGCCTGCTCGATTGCTTCATCGGTAATTTTGACACGATGGTGGGCTTCGTAACGATCACGAAGGCCATGCAGGATACGAATAGCATCCTCTGCTGTCGGTTCATCAACCTGAATCGGTTGGAAACGACGCTCCAGTGCCGCGTCTTTTTCGATGTACTTGCGATATTCATCCAACGTTGTGGCACCTACGCACTGTAGCTCGCCACGTGCCAGAGCAGGCTTCAAAATGTTGGAGGCATCAATTGCGCCTTCTGCTCCACCTGCACCAATCAGGGTGTGCAGCTCATCAATAAACAGGATGATGTTTCCTGCTTGGCGAATTTCGTCCATGATTTTTTTCAGACGATCTTCGAACTCACCTCGATATTTGGTTCCCGCAACAACGGTTCCCATATCCAGTGTCATGACTCGTTTATCACGAAGGGTCTCTGGAATTTCGTTGTTCACGATTTTTTGGGCAAGACCTTCTGCGATAGCTGTTTTCCCGACGCCAGGCTCCCCAATCAAAACAGGGTTGTTCTTGGTGCGTCTGCTAAGTACTTGAATCACACGCTCGATTTCTTTTTGGCGACCGATGACAGGGTCCAGCCCGCCATCACGAGCGATTGCAGTCAGATCCCTTGCCAAGCCGTCCAGTGTCGGCGTATTCGCCGCTGGATTCCCTCCAGACGGTTGATGAGATGCCATCATTTCCGAGCTGCCAAGAAGCTGGAGTACCTGTTGACGTGCCTTGTTCAGGCTAACGCCCAAATTGTTCATGATTCTCGCAGCAATGCCTTCTCCTTCACGGATCAAGCCAAGCAGAATATGTTCAGTCCCGACATAGGTATGACCCAGCTTGCGGGCTTCGTCCATCGAAAGTTCAATAACCTTTTTGGCGCGAGGTGTATAGTTTGGTGTGTAATTACTACCGGACTGCTCTGTTCCTCGCCCGATTAACGACTCCACTTCACTCTGGATTTTATCGAGGCCAAGCCCAAGTGATTGCAGTGCCTTCGCCGCAATCCCTTCGCCTTCTCGAATGAGTCCCAGTAGCACATGCTCTGTCCCAATATCTTTGTGTCCGAGACGAACCGCCTCTTCCAGGGCAAGCGCCAGTACTTTTTGTGCTCGTTCTGTAAAACGTCCAAACATCATATCGTACACCTCCGTATAACCCTGTTTTTTCTCTAAATGGTTAACAATTGCGTGATACCATTACAATTATTCTTGTGATTCTACTACGCGCAGACGTTCGCGGATCAACCTTGCCCTTCTTTCGTCGCGTTGGTCCGGAGTGAGCTTTTGTCCAGCGTGGTGCTGTAAAAACCCTGGCTGTGTCGTGACCAACAGTTCGTTTAGGACGAGCGGAGATACATTCGGAATGATGCCTAGATCAATCCCCAGACGTACATCGGACAGACGTTGAGCCGCTTCCTTGGACTCTACCGTGCGAGCGTACATCAAGATGCCATACGACCGAAAAATCCGATCCTCCAATGAAACCCGCGTATGCTCCAGCAAATAAGTACGTGCCACACGCTCTTGCTCAATAATCTGTCTGGCTACACCGTAGAGATTGGAAAGGATATCCGACTCAGACATACCCAGTGTAACCTGATTGGATAACTGAAAAAGATTCCCTAGAGCTTCGCTGCCCTCTCCATAAATTCCTCTAACGACTAGACCAACTTGATTAATTGCCTGTAAAATTCTGCTGATCTGCTGCGTCATCACCAGTGCCGGCAAGTGCAGCATCACAGATGCACGAATTCCCGTACCCACATTGGTTGGGCAGCTTGTTAGATATCCTCGTGTTTCGTCGAAAGCGTAGTTCAAGCTTTTCTCAAAAATGTCGTCTATCTTCGTACCTATTTCCCATGCCTCGTTCAAACGAAACCCGGGTAATAGTACCTGTATTCGAATGTGGTCTTCTTCATTAACCATAATGCTGACAGACTCATCTTCACGAAGTAATACCGCACCTTTGCGAGACTCCTCTGCCAGATGAGGGCTAATCAGATGCTTTTCTACGAGCACCCTTTTTTCTAACGGATTAATTTGGTCCATATGGATGACCTGAAGCTGATGCCTTTTGCGCATTGCCTCCGAATCGCTTACTTCCGTTACCTTTCTGACGACTTCCTCGCCCTGCGAGTCCGTTGCCAATAACGGAAAGGGGTGCTGGCGCAGGTTACGGGCGATACGCAGCCGTGTACTAATGACAATGTCGGAATCAGGACCTTCTCCTTTCATCCAATTGCTCCACGGGTTTTGCATAAACTGCTTTTGGGACATAACCAGCTAACCTCCCTTGCTACGATTGGGCCATTTTTTGTTCCAATGCTCGAATTCGATCGCGCATTTCTGCTGCCTTCTCGAACTCTTCACTGGCGACATGACTTTGCAGCGCTTGCTTTAGTTGCTCCAGCTCTTTGCGGATCTTCAGTTTGCCACCGGTCCGCTCTGGTACTTTTCCACTATGCTGTGTGTTTCCATGAATTCGGCGGAAAAGGGGGTCCAGTCGATCACCCAAAAAGGTGTAGCAATCACTACAGCCAAATCGGCCGCTTTTACTAAATTGAGAATATGTGAGTCCACATGTTTCGCATTGAAGCGGCTTATTCGTTGCCGTTTCGCGTCCATTCTTTTGCATGGGATCAAATTTTAAAAGTCCTGACAGGAGATTGTTGATGCTGAAGTTGTGAAAGCCGGTAAAGACGTCCCCTTTTTCATGAGCACACTGCTCGCAAATATGGTATTCGGTTTTTTCGCCATTGACGATTTTCGTCAAATGAAGTGTCGCCGGTCGTTTTCCGCATTCCTCACAGTTCATAACATCATACCTCCTTTTACTTCAACAAGATTGCTGCGATCATCTGCTTTAAAATATTTGCCCGCAAACGATCCCGCAATTCAGCTTCTAGCGTCAATACGTTTCGCGAGGTAGCGATTTTCATCAAGGTGGCTTCTCTGATGTTGACTAATCCTTCCTCAAATAGTCTTTCTACGATCGCATTTCCCACGCTCTGACTGATGCTCTCACCAATTAGTTCTTCTGTTAGCAATTCCTGCAAGCGTGCTTTGCTGACAATCTGCACCTTGCGTATGCGAATATACCCGCCGCCCCCGCGCTTACTCTCTACAATGTATCCTTTTTGAACGGTAAAGCGCGTATTGATGACGTAATTGATCTGAGACGGCACACATTGAAAATGGTCGGCAAGCTCACTACGCTGAATCTCGATCGATCCATTGGGACTGTTTGTAATGATGCCTTTCAAGTGATGTTCAATGATGTCCGAGATGTTACGCAAGTCATCGCCTCCTATTCCTCTGTGTATGTTCTTATGAGGTTACCTAATTGACTTTGACTATCTTTGACGTTAATTATAATGGGTTTAATGCGTGCCCGCAAGTGTCCCTTACACATTCTAGTGTGGGCAAAAGAGGGTCGCTTGAAACTTGGACATGATCAACAAAAAAACCACTCACTGAGGAATGGTTTATGTTTGTTCTTATGTATTGGTGTCGATTGCTGGCAAATGACTCAGTAGCTGAGAGAAGCTGGTGATGATGACATCTGCCCCATCAAGCTCGCCTGGTTTCGCAAAACCAAAGTCGCATCCAATGGTAAATAAACCATTTGTCTTGCCTGCTTCTACGTCGGAGTGACGATCTCCTACCATGATGGCCTGCCCGATTTTGTAATCAGACAACAATTTTGCAACTAGGTCATTTTTGGAATGCGTGCAGAAACGGCCAGCTGAGTACAGATCGGTCATCAGCGGCTTTAACTCGTATTCCTGACAAATGGCATCGATATACTCTTCCTGCCCATTGCTTGCTACAAACAAAGCAAATCCTTTCTCACGCACCGTTTCCAAGGTTGATTTTACATCCGGATATAGCTCGGTCACTCTTTCTTTGAGTAACTGGATTTCATTTTCTAGCAAGAAGGCGTCGGCTGAGCGAATGGCTTCCTCACTCGCACCCGGCAGTAATTTGTCCCAGATCTGCTCGATCGTCATTCCCAGTACATTGATCAGTTCACGTTCGTCAGGGGTTTCACCTTGCCATAGTCCTTTTTGACGAAGCTGGTCAAACGTTCGAATAAATGCGGGGGTCGACAGCTTTTCTGTTTGCAGTAACGTGCCATCCATATCAAATAATATGGCGAATGGTACAGTCATGGGTTCCTCCATTTTGTCTGGCTAGGCAGCTATTCTACTTCTCCTGGCAACATATTCATATCATCCATGATGAACTCGGTAATTCGTTGTGCAGCATCTGGCTTCGAGATTTTCTGTCCCATTCTACGCATATAATCCACCTTGGACGGGCTATGCAATAGTTCATCGATAAAGTAAATCAATTGCTCTGACAGATTCGCATGTACCGCACATCCATTATTGAGCAAAAAGTGGCTGTTCCTCTCTTCCTGTCCAGGCAGAGGGTTGTAAACAATCATGGGTACCCGTTTACTCATTACTTCAGCTGATGTAAGTCCGCCTGATTTGGTGACAATTAAATCAGCCGTCTCCAAGTATTCGTGGAAGTTATTGATGAATTTTAGTGGAACGACTTCATGGCGATACGTACGATTTATCACTTTATTGTACAGCTTGTCGTTTGTCCCTGTTAACACAAAGGTTTTCAGAGGAATGTTAATCTCTTCTAGCCCATCTAATACCTTTTCCATCGAACCAAGACCCAATCCGCCCCCTGAAAGAATAATGCTCTTTTGTCCAGGAGCAAGGCCAAGCTTTCCCCGAATCAGTTCGGGTTCCAATGGCAAACTGAATTTTTTCATGATGGGAATGCCCATCGGAATGAATTTTTGATGGTCCTGTCGATAAACGTCTAACAGGTAATACAGTTGTTCATGGCCGATGAAGTAATAATTGATATGGTGATTAATCCATGAAGGATGGATGGTATAGTCAGTAATGATTGTATAGATTGGTTCCTTCCAATCATTTCTCCCTTTCAGTACGGAGAGCATACAGCTTGCAAACGGATGCGTAGCAATAAAGGCATCAGGCTGTACACTGTTGATCAGCTTTTTCAGTTTGTTTGCCAATAACTTATTCATCAGCACATTCATATCGAAGAAACGGGTTTTTTCTGTATTATGGTAAATTCTGCCCCACATCTTGGGTGACAGCCTTAACAGATTCATATAGCTTTCCAGCAAAATCTTGTGAAAGGTGGGGCTAATATATTCCAACGTATCGATGATCATTGATGTGCAACCACTCTCAGCCAAGCTTTCTTGCATGGCCCGCGCTGCCTGGTTGTGTCCGTTACCGATGGAAGCGGAAAAGATTAGAATTTTTTTCATGAACGATTCTCCTTCATAACCTCGCCTACTCCAACGCCTGGATCAGGTACCTTCTCATGTTAGTCTACCCCAAGACCCGTCTGCAAGAGGGAACTTGTCGGTCATTCGGCCTAACTTATCGACAAAATAATCGCGAGTTTGTCTTTTTGCTATAAAAACGAAAAACCTCCTTACCCATTCTGGGGTAAAGAGGTTGGTTTCATTCCCTGAAAACTGAATACGCATGATTGCTAAGTGTGTGGATAAGTCCTCGACCGA